>JBCCLR010000126.1:0-11142 GCA_039026755.1 Pseudomonadota bacterium
CCGCCAAATCAATCGCCATCGGCAATTTGGCCGCCAGACGTCCAACGGCTGTGATTGTCCCATCACCCGTGATAAGGCCAAGCGCCTCCAAACGTTGGCGTGCCGCCGAAACTTGTTTTTGCGGCGGCGCCGTAACCCAGCGTAAGTCCATCAGATCACAAACGCCCCAATCGGCGCAGCCAAGCACGACATCGGCAAGGTCCTGGGTTTCTACATCGGGCGCAGTAGTGGCTGGCAAAGCCCGCATTTTTTGCGCAGCCCATAACCGGATGCATAGGCCTGGCGCCGTTCGGCCAGCCCGTCCGCGGCGCTGATCAATGCGGTCAATCGCGGCCGCGGTGCGCGACAGGACAGTTAACCCGGTGTGGTTATCGAACTGTGGTTGGCGGCGCAGACCGCTATCAATGACGCAGGTGACCCCGGGTACTGTGAGGCTGGTTTCCGCGATGTCCGTGGCGAGAATGATGCTGCGTTGATGCTTGCCGCACAGCGCCAAAACATTACGCTGCTGCGCATCCGTTTGACTGCCGTGCAGCACGTGAAGGGCGATGTTCTCTTTATATTCGGCCTCATTGTATTTTGCTTCTAGCGCGTTGTGCGCTTGGTGAATATCGGCAAGCCCAGGCAGAAAGCACAGTATATTTCCGCTTGTATCCGCCAGCGCGCGCCCCGCCGCGCGCGCGAGTGACTGAGACAGTGTCATATTTGGATCTGGCGGCAAATAGCGTGTCTCTATGGCAAAGCTGCGGCCGGCACTTTGAAACAGCTTAAAGTCCGGCAGCCGGGGCGCTATGTCCGCTGCGCTTAGTGTTGCCGACAAAATGATTAGCTTAAGCGTTGGGCGCAGTGCCGCCTGTACATCACGGCACAGCGCTAGTGCCAGATCTGCATCAAGCGAGCGCTCGTGAAATTCATCAAACAACACTGCAGCGACGCCCGTCAGCTCTGGATCAGCAAGGATGCGACGCCGAAACACGCCTTCGGTCATAACGATGATATGGCTGCGTCCAGACACCTTGCTATCATCACGCATTTGATAGCCGACATCCTGGCCCAGCTGCGTTCCAACGGCGTGGGCGAGCCGCTGTGCAACCGAACGGACTGCGATCCGGCGCGGTTGCAGGATAATGATTTGCTGCCCGGTTGCCCATTTTTCTTGGCTGAGATGCAGTGGCAAGACGGTTGACTTGCCGGCGCCAGGCGGGGCGATAACAAGGGCATTGTGCGCCGCGATTAGATGCTGCGCCAATGGCGATAGGATGTCGGTGATGGGCAGAGCGTGTGTCATGCGGTGCAATTCCAGCGAAGCGGGGCTACATCGACGCACGCATGCGCTAAACGGCAAAGGTGGCTGGGGTGGCAGGATTCGAACCTGCGCATGGCGATACCAAAAACCGCTGCCTTACCGCTTGGCTACACCCCAAAACAGGCAGTCAACGCTTGCCGCTTAACTCGACGGCGTATGTAGCGGCTTATTTTTGCAGAGTAAATGCCTAATAGGGTTCCCCGCGCGAAAACGTCAGGACAATTCACCACAGGACCCAAGTGACTTACGCTTGCGCATCCGCTGAGCCTTGATGTCGCGTTGAGGTGGTATATGCCATCAAGGCGCAATAGCCAAACAGCTGAACAAGCAGGGCTGTAAATGCGAGGGTTGGCGCGATCGCCCCAAGCATAAGTGGCCCGCCGACCAAACCAAGATAGATCATTAGGCCCGTTGGCCAGTGCCAGCGCATACCAAGGTAGTGATGTAAATGATCGCGCCCTGCAGTAAACGGTGAGCGGCCTCGCAAGATCCGCGTGACCATGAGACGTAAACAGTCAAGAACGGGCACAAAGAACATCAGCACGATGATATCCGCTGTAAGCGAGACAAAGTTCTGCGTGTAACTGTAAATCGTTGTCAGGCCAATCACAGCAGCAATGCCGAAGCTGCCGGCATCCCCTAAAAAGAGTTTGCTGCGCATATTGTAAATCAGCGCCAGGATCAATGTGGTGAGCAATGCAAAGAGTACAGGTTGCATCACTGGCGCGCCCAAGAGGAGCAAGGTCACTGTCCAGACGATTGACATACCGATCACGAGGCCATTTTTGCCATCCGCCATGTTCACCGCATTCGACAAGCCAACAATTGAGATCATAGTGAAAATGATGCCCCAATTACCGAGGATATAAGCTTTAGGGAGGAAGCTGAAATGCAGAAAACTCACTGTGAGCGCGGGTTCATTGGTAACCACCGCAGCCGTCGCCAGAACCAATACCAGCAGTCTAATTTTCGGAGATAGCGTATGTCTGTCATCGATAAAGCCGAGCAAAGCAAAAACCGCAGCGAGGAACGCAATCACTGAAATCTGCCGATTTTGGCTCAGGCTAAGGTCGCTCACCAGCAAAAACAGCGGCGCCGTTAATCCCGTTCCAACCAGAACCGCAATGCCGCCGACCAGCGGGGTGGGTGTTGCATGGCGTTTGCGGCCGCCAGCCACATCTGGATAGTCTACGACCTTAAGGGCATTGCCTAAAGCGATTGCATTTTTGCAAATCACAAAGGCGCCGCAGCCTGCAACAATACAAAATAAAGCGAGAATAGCCGCAGACATAAAAGTGCTTCCAATTGCAGGCCTTAGCTACCCACAAATAAGTTTGTGACTCAGCGTTTCCGAAAGTGTCTTATATTTGCCCTTGCGCGCTAGCTTCTAAACATGGCGCGAAAATTCGCAACAATTTTTGAAGGTAGAATGAGGTTGTTTCAAGGCAACCATCGATATTTAAGCCTGCTTTAAACAACTAAACGTGTTCTTCCTCGCATATCAGACGTTTATTTTTCGCCGAAAAGCTGTGCAATCAATCATTGAAAATCACCGCAAGGGAAGCTGCCGACAGCGTGAGCTGACTGAGAATCGCGGTCACTTCGCGGGTAAGTTCGAGCGCTGCAAGTGGGTCGGTATCTTTAGGAACAACGATTGTCGAGCCCGGCGGAAGCACTTCGTTTGAACTCCGCCATAAGCGGCGTGAGACCGGCTTTGCAACGCCATTTGGATACACCACAAACAACCGTTTTTCATCGGCGGAAACCTGAATACCGCCTGTTTCTGCGAGATATTGGCTTAATTTCTTGCCACGTACGAATTGTAACGCCCCGGGGTTGAGAACATCTCCGGTCGCAAGCACATGATTTGGCCGTTTTGGCATAATAAGCCGGTCGCCAGGCTCAAGCACGACGTCTAAATCTTTGCGGATTCGCAAAACTCTTGGGTCAGCTTCAACCACCAAGCGGCCCAATGATTCCACGTTAGACACCGATGCTGTCAACTGGCGTGCGGATGCAAGGGATTCCGGGCTCGCGTTATTGCGCAGCGCAGCGGTTGTTAACGCGGTGTTTATTTCACGTACCGTGCGGCGCAGTGCAAGGCGCTGTGCGCGCCGCACCTCCTCGCGCGTAAATACGGCTCCAAAAGGATAGGCGCGCCGCGTTATTCCGCCTGCTCGCTCGATAACGCTCGAGAGATGCTCTCCACGATTTATGGTGTACACACCTGGCCGGGTGAATTCTCCTGAGAGCAAGACTGTGCCGGGCTCTTGGTCCGTAATGACCGACTGAAACAAAACCGCGCTGCCCGGCCCGACGATAATTTCATCCATATTCATTTGGGTGAGGTCAAATTTTAATCTCTCCAATGTGCCACGCCCACTTACTTGTGATTGACGCGTGACCTCGACCTGGTCGAGCGCTGCTTCAAACCCAAGCCCCCCGGCAAATTCAACCAGTGTGGAGAGAGATTGTTGCCCGGCCACCGGCAAAGCAATTGGTTGGCGAACGCTCCCTAAAGTTGTGACAACATGCTCAATCGTGAAACCGAGCAACCCTTGATTGTTCGAATAAACAGCAGGACATTGCGAAGCCAACACTGTTTTCCGTTCGGCATTCGTCTGCTCTTCAAGTTGCGCATCGTCCACTCTTGCATTTCGATCGGTTTCTTGTGTTGGCAGTAATTGCTGTTCCACATCCAAAGCCGATGGCACTTGGGCAACCCGCTCTTGACGACCTGCTTGAAAAACAAATGTTCCACGCAAAATTGATGCGTAGCGCTCGGTTTGCACATCCTGCGCGGTCGATGCGAGGTTTTGTAGGGGCTCACACGTCAAGCTACCCGTATATTGACGGTTTAGCACCACCTGGCGTACGGCCTCAGATGATAAAAATTCGACGTCCTTACGATTGAAGACAACCAGTCGGTCGCCTTCTTGCAATGCCGCTCCCAGACCCTGGTCACTTTCATCAAGCAAGCTGATTGCTTCATATATTCGGTTCAGGGTTTTCGGGTTTTCGCGCACCAGCGCTGCAAACGGTAAGTATGGATTTGCGAGATAGCCGCCACTTCGCTGCAGAAGATCTTTGACAGTCGGCGTAGAGACTAACGCCCGCATGCCAGGTGCGGCGACGTGGCCGCTAATCGACACCTTGCCGCGGGTTCGCGCACTGGTGCGCACGACCAGCAACCCATCGCCTGCGATAATAGACTGCTGCTGCGTCGTGCGATCCACAACCTCATCACCGCGCACATTAAAGCGCGACAAGACCAATTCATACCCGCGTGGCCGCAATGAGCCGCCGGCAATTTGCAGCGCGGTCTGGGCGCTAATTTTTGTAACACCTTTAGGCAGTTCGTAAATAGCTGGGCGCAATACTTCACCGGCAACCGCATAAGTTGAACCGATTGGCTGCACAATAATCTGGTCGCCATCGCGAATCTGAATGTCCGCACCAGCTTGCCCGCGCAACATCGCGTATAAGTCTATAGAAATTTGCTCTCCATCGCGCAGCACAACAATATCGCGCAGAGACCCCGTTCTGCGAATACGTTCAGCCCGCGTCAACGCATCAAGAACTGTGTCCTGGGCGGTTAACTGATATGTGCCGGGCACGCTAACTTCGCCGCTCACAATCACCGTAACTTGCGCTAAATTGGCGAGGGACAAGAATACCTCAGTTCCAATAAATGCCTCAGCGACCCGGGCATTAACGTCTTTTCGAATCTCACCCAATGTGCGTCCAGCTGCAGAGACGGGGCTAACGCCATTGACGAGCAGCATACCTTCGCTGTCTACTTTGGTGATGTAGTCAGCCGCCTCATTGCCCTGTAAGATGATGGCAAATTCATCCCCCACACCGACCACATAATCCTCACCAATACGGCCAGCAGTTTTACCGCGTCTGTTGTAACGTCGATCAACAAACAAGTCATACCCGTATTGCTCGAGCTCAGGTTGGCCAAGCCGACTTCGATAATCGATTTCTAATGCTGTCGGTTCAAACTCGAGCGGCTCGAAATAATACGGACCATCAAGTCCTTCGAATTCACCAAACGGCACCTCCCCAGATTGACCAAAGGTGGTGGCTGGAATTTGCCGTCCGGTGCGGTCTACAGGAGAAACGATACGCTCGCGAATGCCATTGCTACGTTGTCGCTGCTGCAGCTGTTCTAACAACTCCGGCGGTATTTCCTGTGCGAGCGCATTCGGCACAGCTGTCACGGTTGCGCCAACCATAAGGAACAAAAACACCAACAGTCGCAAATGTGAATAACCAAGCATGGTGAAGCTCATCTCTGATTTGGGGCCAGCGCACCGCGCACGCACCGCCTTTCAAGCAGGTGTTAATCTAAAATACAAGCAACGAAATTTTTGAGGGCGCAAGGGTTTGCTTGCGGAGAGTGTTGTAAAACGCGGCGTTAGGCAGAATAGAATTTGACGACCAAAAGACCGCCTTACAGCGGCGTTTTCGCTAACGCGGCGGTGTACCGGGTGCTAGTCCAAGCAATTGACGCTGCGTCAATTCTAGCAGACCCTGCTTGAACAAGAGGTCTACATCTGTCGGTTGGCCGGCGGTGGAAAGCGGCCAGAAAGCAAAAGCAACGCTCAATAGCGCGCATGTGCTGTGCATAATTTTTAGCATAGTCTCCCTGCCAACAGCCCTGTGCGCTGAAAAACATAAAACATATGTTTTGCAGTGCAACATTTTTTTGACAGAGATCAGCGATCAAATCTTTAGAGAGATCTGGGACCGCAATAAATTCGATTTATAGAGGTAGCAACTGAGCGCGAACCGTCCACCATGCGGCGTGCTGCATTTTTAACGCCTTCAGGGCTTGATCTGCTGCTTTGGCGGTACTGAAGAGTGCCAAACATGTTGCGCCAGAACCTGACATTTGGACATATTCGACTTGCGCAAGGCGCTTCAGAGCAGCAAGCACTGCTTTGATGTGCGGGCAAATCCGCATGGCATGGACTGCTAAATCATTGCGTCGGCGTGTGATTTCACCAAGCGTCCACTGCTGTTGCACTAGATCTGGGATTGCTGCAACGCGTGCAGCATCCAGTGCCTTAAAAACGGCTTCTGTCGAAACGGGACGTCGCGGATTTGCGAGGATGATATGGTTAGGAGTGCTCACGCGCGCAGGCGCAAGCTGCATCGCAGCGCCGTTCAACACAACCGGCGCTGATACCAGGCACGCCGGCACATCAGCGCCCAGTTGCGCCCCCATCTCAACAAGGACGTTGTTGTTGCATGGGGAACCAAAGAGTCGATTAAGGCCTCGCAGTGTTGCCCCCGCATCCGCAGATCCGCCGCCAATACCAGATGCAATGGGCATCACTTTATGCAAGTTGATATTTACGTTAGACGGTGGCTTGGCATATTCCATAAATAGCCGTGCGGCCCGCACGACGAGATTGTCATGTCCTGCGCTTGCCAAATCGCTTTTTTGCGGCCCAGAGACGGTAAAGCCAAAAGTATCGGCAGGTTCTAACGTGACCCATTCGCCGACGTCAGCAAAAACCATTAGCGACTGTAGGTGGTGCCGACCATCCGATTGGCGGCCTATGACTTCTAAAAACAGATTTATTTTGGCGTAAGCAGGTTCGCGCAGCATTGTCATTTAAGCGTGGGTTTGGCGCGCTGGCATCGTTTTTGTCCGGCCGCCCGAATGTTGCTTACTCAATCGTCGGAAGATCAGTGTTCGTTGATTCCGCTAAGGTCAGGCCCAAGTCCAACTTGGTCGTTATGGTCTCTTCTTGAATGGTTGTGGGCTCCATTGTGAGCACTTGTTGCCACTTAAACCGTGCTTCGATCACGCGGCCGGTTTTCCAATACGCATCGCCCAGATGATCATTAATCGTCGGATCACCCGGCTGCAGGCTCACGGCCCGCTCCAGCAGCTCAACAGCAGCATCATAATCGCCCCGGTGATATGCAGCCCAGCCTTGGCTATCGACGATAAAGCCGTCATTTGGCCGTGCTGAAACAGCCGTATCAATCATCTGTTGTGCCTCTTCCTCTTTCAGGCCCCGATCAAGCAGTGAATAGCCCAAATAGTTGAGGATGTAGGGGTCGTTGGGGCGCAGTTCGAGGGCTTGACGCAGATCTGCCTCAGCGCTGGCAAAGTGGCCGCTTTGTTCCTGCGCAATGCCGCGCCCGTAAAACAGCGTCCAATCCGCTTTATCGTCTTCTGCAATCACCATATCATAAAAGGTGATCGCCGCTTCAAATTGTTCGGTTCTCCTATACAAATCTGCAAGCGCGATGCGTAAAGTTCGGTCTTCCGGTGACGACGCCAAAGCATCAATCAGCAGAGCCTGCGCTTCATCTCTGCGGTCCAGGCGGTCGAGGTAATTGACCGAACGCAACGTGCGCACAGTGTTCATGCGTTCATTGTCACGCAGCATCTCAATGGTATCTAGAGCTGCTTCAAGGCGCCCTTGAACTCCATAAATGTCCGCAATCAAAATATAGGCTGCATCGAGCCGGGGCTGCAAATAGGTCGCCAGCCGGGCATACAAAACCGCAGAGCTCGCTGTTGGCTTTCGTACCAACTCCGTTGCTGTTCGGTAGAGTGCCTCTGCAACGCCGTCCCGCGGCTTTAAAACGACAGGAGATATATCCCCACCACTTTTTAATGTGTCACTGGCCGTTTTGAGTTCATTGAGTTGCGGCGCTTGTTTAAGAACTTGTTCCAAAACTTCAATTGCTCGATCACGTTCGCCGCGAACGCAGAGCCTGCCTGCATAGTCACGCACAGCGCGCGATGATATTTGCCGGCCATTGGCAAGCCCCGCCGCAAAAGCACTTTCCGCCACATCCCATTTGTCAAAATACGCGTTCAGATACGCCTTATGCTCTAAGAAGAACCCTGTAAACGCACGTTGACGGCTAAGAACGCTGAGCGCTTCAAACGCCGCATCTTGATCGCCGCGGCCGGCATGGCTCCAGGCGCGCGCGAGCGGCTTTAACAAGAGGTCAAAACCTGTTCCATTCACCTGATCCAGCGCCTCCAAGGCAGCATCGTAGCGATTTGCTCTAATATGATCGAGAACGATAACCATGCGCGATAAGCTGAAGGCGAGGGAGCCACGCTGTAAATTATCTTGCAATGTGGCAGCTTGGCGAAAGCGTCCATCTGAAATCAGGAGCTGATAGGCGCGTTCGCGCAGGAGAGGATTATTTTCTGGGGCCGAAGCGAGGGCGGCGAGGTAAAAATCTGCAGCCAGTTGAGTATTGTTGTCTAGTCGCGCCTGCTGTGCAGCGAGGTAATCACTTAGCGGGCTTGCCGCACCAAATTGCGCCGGATTGTAGCCGCTTAGACCTCCAGCAGATTGACACGCGGCCACGAGGGACGCGCAGAGCGCGACGCATACCGCTTTCGTGTTGGGCAAAAATCTGTTGGGTAAAGACGAAAAGCGCGCTCCGATCAGTCCCATTACACGTCCTTCACTGAGAAATTTAGCACCGTTGGTCTTTCTCTAGCGGCCCATCCACGGCAACCGCACGCGGACTTTAGCACGCCTGACAAAGACATCTCTTATGAGATATACTTTAGTCAGCCCGTTACAAAGGTTAAAGCTGCTGTGACAACTTTATTTACATATTGGGGTAGTTGGGACCACCTCCGCCCTCAGGCACCACCCAAGTGATATTTTGGGTCGGATCTTTAATATCGCAGGTTTTGCAATGCACGCAGTTTTGCGCATTGATCTGAAAGCGCGGGTTTGAACCATCGTCTTCAACAACCACTTCATAAACCCCCGCCGGGCAATATCGCTGCGCCGGCTCATCATAAAGCGGCAGATTATGCTCAATTGGAACATCTGGATTTGCCAGCGTTAAATGCGCCGGCTGGTCTTCTTCATGATTGGTGTTTGACAAGAACACCGAGGACAGTTTGTCAAACGTCAGCTCGCCGTCCGGTTTTGGATACTCAATCGGTTTATGCTTATCTTTTGCCTCAATCGCCTCATGGTCGGTGTGGTCATAGCCGAATGTCCAAGGTGCAAGAAAGCCTAAGCCTAAGTTGTTAAGCCATAGGTCAATGCCGGAATAAACGGTTCCTAGCGCGATGCCGAACTTCGATAAGGATGGGCGGGCATTGCGCACGCTTTTCAGCTCATTATAGACCCAGCTGTTTTCAAATGCCTCAGTGTAACCCGACAGCTCATCATTGCCGTTGCTGCCGCGCTTGATCGCTTCGAACGCTGCTTCGGCAGCCATCATGCCGGTCTTCATGGCATTATGGCTGCCTTTGATGCGTGGCACATTGACGAAACCTGCCGCACACCCAATCAGCGCGCCGCCTGGGAACACAAGCTTTGGAATGGATTGAAACCCACCTTCATTAATTGCGCGCGCGCCATAAGAGACGCGTCGGCCACCTTTCAAAATTTCGGCAACCGCTGGGTTCGTTTTAAAACGCTGCATCTCATCGAATGGCGACATGTAAGGGTTTTGATAATCCAGCGCGACGACAAAGCCGATGGCCACTTGATTGTCAGCCTGGTGATAGATGAAACCACCGCCCACCGTGTCGGTCAGCGGCCATCCTTGAGTATGGATGACCCGCCCCGCTTTATGTTGTTCGGGCGGAATGTCCCATAGCTCTTTGATGCCGATAGCATAGGTTTGCGGCTCAACCCCATCACGCAGGTTAAATTTATCCATCAGTTGTTTTGACAGATTGCCGCGCACGCCTTCGGCAAAGAAAGTGTATTTGGCATGCAGCTCAATGCCAGGCTCGTAGCTGTCTTTTTTAGACCCGTCCTTTGCAATCCCCATATCGCCGGTGGCAACCCCTTTGACCGAGCCGTCCTCATGATAGAGAATTTCTGCAGCCGCAAAGCCGGGGTAAACTTCAACCTCCATCGCTTCAGCTTGTTCCGCCAGCCAGCGTGTTAAATTCCCAAGGGAAACCGTGTAGCAGCCTTTATTGTTCATCATGGGGGGTAGTAGAAAATGCGGCATTTCAATTTTGCCGCCGTCACGCAAAATCCAGTGATGGTTTTCCGTCACTTCGACTGTCATTGGACAATCCATGGTGCGCCACTCCGGCAGCAGTTCATCCAGCGCGATCGGATCGACAACGGCGCCGGAGAGAATATGCGCGCCAATCTCCGAGCCCTTCTCGATAACGCAAACGGAGACCTCTTCGCCATGCTCCGCACACAGCTGACGCATACGAATGGCTGCGGATAGGCCGGCCACCCCACCGCCGACGATGACCACGTCAAACTCCATAAATTCGCGATCCATCTCGCGCCCTTTCATATTGTTCCTGGCAAACAGTACGCGTTGCAAACTACTGCATTCAGTCCACGATTTCGCCTGCACAATGCCCGAGGTTTACGTTAACGTCAACTTGCGCAGTGTCGCAGCATTATGACACATCTGTAAAATTTTACATAAAACGCGCCGGGCTGATACGCTTTCGCAAGGCTTAACTGCTATTCGATGTCTACTTCGACGTGGCACAATAGCTATACTGGTAACAGTGGATCTGTAGATGTTGGCATAACGGTTAATTTGCAAGATGTCGCGCAAGGGTTTAGGAAAGCTTTATTTATGCCGCCGCCTGTTCATAACGATGTCGCCGATCCAGCCGCCGCGCTGCTTTGGCTTGCGCAGGCCGGCGTCGATGTTGTCATGGAAGATCGTCCGCAAAACCGCGTCATCAAAACGCGCGACACAGCCGCATCTGAAACGTCGTTTGAAGCAGCGAAAGAAAAAGCGACTGGACCTTTGGAGGCTGCAAAGCCTGCAAGTGGCCTTGCCCAAGTGGCTGCGGCGCAGCGCCTGGCGGCAGACTGCACAGACCTACC
>JBCCLR010000127.1:0-11106 GCA_039026755.1 Pseudomonadota bacterium
AGCGGGCTAGAGGGCGCGTGGACTTCAACGCCGGCTTATTGGAGTACGCAGTATCTCTCCAACTTATTCGCCTATGACTGGGTACAGACCAAAAGCCCAAGCGGCGCAACGCAGTGGAAGCCCAGTGATGCGTCAGCGGATGAGTTGGTGCCCGATGCCTTTGACCCGAACAAATATCATGCGCCGATGATGTTCACGACGGACTTGTCGCTCAAATTCGACCCGAGCTACCGGGAAATTTCGCAGCGGTTTATGGAAAACCCGGAACAGTTTGAAGACGCTTTCGCGCGTGCTTGGTTTAAACTCACCCACCGGGATATGGGGCCTCGCGCGCGCTACCTCGGCGCCGACGTTCCGGAAGAAGCGCTGATTTGGCAAGATCCCATTCCGACGGTTGAGCATGCTTTGGTGAATAACCGCGACGTTAAAAAGCTGAAGTCTAAGATTTTGAAATCTGGCCTGAGTGTGCCTGAACTGGTGCGTACAGCGTGGGCCTCTGCATCCTCTTTCCGCTCGACCGACAAGCGCGGCGGCGCTAATGGCGCGCGGGTGCGGCTTGCGCCGCAAAACAGCTGGGATGTGAATACGCCAGATGAGCTTGCGCGGGTGCTTGGCGTGCTGGAAGGCATTCAGGCTGACTTTAATGGCTCTGCCAAACGCGGCAAAAAAATCTCCGTGGCGGACCTGATCGTGCTGGCTGGCTCGGCTGCCGTTGAAAAGGCGGCAAAAGATGCGGGCTATGATGTCGATGTGCCATTCACGCCGGGCCGCGGTGATGCCACCGCCGAACAAACCGATGTCAACTCTTTTGCCGTGCTGGAGCCCGTTGCCGATGGCTTCCGCAACTATATGGGCGATGTTGACCCCAAAATGACGGCGGATGTGCTTGTTGAACGAGCTGATTTTCTCGACCTGACAGTGCCTGAAATGACGGCGCTGGTCGGCGGCCTTCGGGCGCTTGATGCCAATACCAGCGGCGCAAAACATGGTGTGTTCACCGCCGCGCCGGGGACGCTGTCCAACGACTTCTTTAAAAACCTGCTCGACATGAGCACGGCCTGGAAAGAAGCCGATGGTAAGCCAGGCATCTTTGAAGGGCATGACCGCGCGACAGGCAATGTCAAATGGACTGCAACGACGGTTGACCTGGTGTTCGGCTCAAATGCTGAGCTGCGCGCGGTGGCTGAACACTATGCGCTTGAAGATGCAGGTGACGCCTTTGTGCAAGACTTTATCAAAGCCTGGACGAAAGTCATGAACCTAGACCGTTTTGATATCGCTGTGGCGAAATCCTAAGGCCTCCTTGACCCCCAGACCTTGGCCCTTTCCTCCGCGCTACGAGGGAAGGGCCTTTTTCATGCGCGATTGGGGCAGTCCTATGGTGCTGGGTTGCTTGTTCTGCAGGCGGTCTTATTTTGCGGCATCTCGGGCAGCTTTTATGCGTTCATTAAGCGCTGGATGACTGGCAAACCATCCTGCTTCATTGCCGCTCAGGTCATAGGTGTCGCGCAATCGTTCAAACATCCGCGCCAAAGCGTCCGGCGAGATATTGGCATCGCGCATCGCTTGCGCTGCAAAGGCATCTGCTTCGGTTTCAAATTCACGGCTATAGCTCGCTTGCACGGCAATCAGCGGGATTGAAGCAAGGCCGGATGTATCGCCGATGGTGACCGCCGCTAAAAACCCTAAAATGCCAAGTTGGATGGCACCGCGCATGGGGTGGCGGTAATAGGCGTGGCCGAGCTCATGCGCCAGAACGCCTAAGATTTCATAGTCATCGTCGGTCAGCTTGACCAAATCATCCAGCACCATCATGCGCCCGCCGGGCAAAGCAAAGGCATTCGGCCCAAATTTTGGCGGGCCTTTGCGAAACTCCAGCGTATAGCGCTCGGGGTCGGGCAGGGCGGCAATCATTGGCGCAAAACCATCACGCAGGGCTTCTTGGCGTTCTTGAGAGATTTCAGTGGGGCCAAAGCCCAGTCTCAGCAGCAGCTCTTCTGTGGCATTAGCAATATTCCGCGACCAGGCTTGCGGCATATTATGGGCTATCACCGTTGCTGTCGCGGGCAGCGCAAAGGCATAAAGCGCCCAGAGAAATCCGGCTGTAACGGCAACGCTGCCGAGCGCCACAGGCCAGCGCTGCTCAAGCCAGTTGGCGATCGCCTCAATACGGCCGGCCGGCTTGAGCCAATGATCCAAAACCGGGTGGTCGTCGACCTCAAGAATACTGCCGTCATAGAGCGTTAAATGCCGCGCCATGCCGGCAAGCGGTGGTTCGGCGGAGATGTCGGCCAATGGGCAGAAGGTCTCATTGCCCGAAGGCAGGGTGATAATCAGGTCTTCACCATCGACGTGCAGCGTAACGGCATCACCCTGGCTTTGAGCGCCATTATAATAAGTGGCGGGGATGCGCATCTACGCCGCCCTGTGCGCGCAGCACGGCGGCAAAGCGCTGCTAAAACAGTGAGATTTCAAAGCCGAAGTCACTGGATATTTCAGCCCCTGCTGCACCAACTTTTGAGCGGTCCGCAAACCCTTCGAAATTAAATCCAGTATCGGACACCAGCTCAAGATGCTCAAGCTTGTAGCGCGCTGACCGTACCAGCGTCCACGGATAGGCGATGCCCAGTGTGACAATGAGGAGCAACACGTTGCTCAGCTGCACCCACGCCCAGCCGCGCACGCGCATGTTTGGCACAAATCCAACATCTTCAAGACTGGTACCGCCGAGGCTGAGGTTAAACAGCCGCACCTGTACGAAAAAGGCAGCGAAAAAGAGCGGCCCGTAGACCATGACCAAGGTAAGCGCTAGGCCGGCGGGCGAAATGGATGGGCCAAGCCCTCCTATTAGACCCAGCAACGAGCCTAAGATTGACAGCACAAATGCGCCGCCGATTGTTATGCCAGCGGCAATCCAGAACGTGCTCCAAAAACCTTTGGTCTCCTCATCAAAGCTGAACTTGCTGCTGCCATAGTGGAGATTGTTAAACTGAAACTTTGCCGCATATTTCCAAAGAAGTGGAAGCAACACCCCAGCCGTAATAATCGTTAAAACGCCAAAACCTACATATACAATCAGCGCTTCTTTATACGTACCGGTAAAGCGGAAAGGAATGTTGCGCCAGACGGTATAACGCGCGCGAAATTGTTGCGACTTGACCACCATCCAGGGCAGCAATGGGAAGATCACAAAGAACAAAAATCCGATCGCCCATAACGGGTTGACTTGGCCTAGGACCGAATACGTACCAAAAATCGCGAGCGCGATGACGCGTCCAATCAGGATGGGGACCGGTTTGGCTGTGAATTGAAAGGGCGTACCATCAAGGCTGGTCTTGCCATAAAAATAGCGCCGCGTGCGAACCGTCGCCCAGGCTGAATAAATGCCAAAGGTGATAATGCTGAGCGCGACATTGACGATCCAAATGCGGAAATACTCACCACCCGTTGCGTCAAATTGAATGGCATAGCGGCGCTCACTAGGCATTACCTGATCTTGTGAAGTGGTACCGGAGCTCCCGAAATCAGCTCCGCGCGCTATCGTATCGTCCGTTGTCATCTCTGCAGCCCCTTGTGTTCGCTTTACTGTTGGTGAGCGTCGCAAGCCCCCATTGATATTGCAATCACCCAAATGTCAGTATTTTGGCGCTATTTTGCGCGCAAGTGACGTGCGACTGTCATGTCTTTCGTGCTACACCCGATAGTAACAGGGTTGGCATCTATAGTGGAGCGCAGCGTGTGAAACGCTTAATCTTGCTTCGGCACGCAAAATCAAGTTGGGACGCTCCCGTGTCGCGAGATTTTGACCGTCCGCTTAGTAAACGGGGACATAAGGCCGGTAAGGTGATGGGCCGCTATCTTAAAGCGGAAAAAATTAGCTGGGATGTGGCCTTGGTTTCGCCTGCAGCGCGCACGCTAGCAACGGTAGATCGGCTTGAGCTTGGCTATGGCGCGCCGTGTTATGCGCTCGAAGATGAGCGGCTTTATATGGCCTCGACGCATCAGCTGCTCTACATCGTACGGGCGTTTGATGATATGTTTAGGTCGGCGTTAGTGATTGGCCACAACCCGGGCATTCAAAGTCTGGTCTTGAGCCTGCTGCCCGATACGCAAGAGACTACACGTGAGCGTGGCCGTATCGATGCAAAATACCCCACTGCGGCGCTAACAATTATAGATTTTACAGTCAATCACTGGGCTGATATTGCAGCGCATGCGGCAACGTTGGATCGATTTGTGAAGCCGCGCGATTTGAAACACGATGCCCGCACGGCGGGCGTGGAAGAGCATAGCCATGGTCAGTAAACTAACCCCTGAGGCCCGCATTGAAGCGCTCGCTAGCCTGCCGGAGTGGCAAGAGGTTGAGGGCCGCGATGCGATCCGGCGGGTGTTCACGTTTCCCGACTTCTCTGCTGCCTGGGCATTTATGAGCCGAGCTGCTTTGCTTGCCGAGGCGATGGACCATCATCCAGAGTGGTTTAATGTCTATGCAAAGGTAGATGTAACACTCTCAACACATGATGCCGGTGGGCTGTCTCAGCTTGATATCAAAATGGCGACTGCCATGGACAGTTGGGCGGCTGCCCCGCGTTAAATTCCACTGGCGTGCCCAACCAAGCGCTGCAGCGTGAGACATTTTTAAGACGAAATCACCGCCTATCGCGGCGGCGCACGCCGTTTGCGTGATCATTTTGTGACCGGCCTTCATGGTGTTTGCCGTCACCGGTCTAAACTGTCTTATCTGTCGTAACTCTCACAGTCGGGGGCGCAAACCGCCACCGCGTGCAGAGTTACCGCGTAGTCTCATCCCTTGTTTCATTCATAGAAAGAGCTGTTCCTATGATTTCATTTAAAGCCCTTGGTATCGCGTTGTTATCTGCTGCTGCGATCACCTCTAGCGCTGTCGCCGGCCATCACGAAGCTGGCGAAAAAACGATGGCAAAAGCATCGGCCGATATTGTTGACACCGCTGTTGCAGCTGGCTCCTTTTCAACGCTTGTTGCGGCCGTTGAAGCGGCTGGGCTGGTTGATACTTTAAAAAGCGATGGACCTTTCACGGTGTTTGCGCCGACCGATGCGGCGTTTGCAGCGCTGCCCGCTGATACGCTCGCCAATTTGCTGAAGCCGGAAAACAAGGCCCAGCTGCAAGCAATTTTGACGTATCATGTGGTGCCAAGTAAAGTTGTCTCAACAGACTTATCAGGCGAGATGAGCGTTGCCACCGTACAAGGTTCCAACGTGACTGTGGTGGCTGGGGCGTCTGGCGTCACAATTGATGGCGCAAACGTCACCTCAGCTGACATCATGACGTCAAATGGCGTTATTCACGTGATCGATAAGGTTATTTTACCGAGCACTGAGGCAAGTCGGTAAAACACAAATGACCATGGGCGGGGGATGACATCTTCCGCCCTGTTTTTTGACGCGGCTTTACGCCAATTTTCCAGGCGTCAATTCCGGCCGTTCTGCGGCATCGGGGTCCCATTCAATCAGATTAATCTTAAAGCCGTCTGGGTCCGCGCAGGCCATCTCTCGCTGTTTGACGCGGCCTTCATGTTCGAGTGGTACCGGCGCGCATAGCACATCATAACCGCCGGCGGTGAGACGCTCCATTACAACATCAAGATCTGATGCGTAGAACACGAGGAAAGCTTCGCCAACCTGCGCTGGCGTACGCGTTTTACTGATCGCTGGAACAGTTGGGCTCGACAATTCAAACAGGCCAACCATGCCCATCGCTTCCGGCGTGGCTTTTAAAATGCGTGCGCGGCAAATGCTGCCAGGTGTTACACTGAGGAGGCGTTCTAGACTGCTGCCTTCCAAGGTGCCTTCCCAGTAGACATCGGTTAACCCTAACACCTCACCATAAAACGCCGAGGAGCGCTGAATATCCGAGACGATAAGTGCGGAACGCACCAACGCGCTGAGTTTCAAAGCATCACTCATAAATCAATCATGTCCTTTGTCCGTTTGTTCATATCTTACACCACCGCCTCGCTAAAGCCCTTCAGCGTCAGAATTTCATGAAGCGGTGCGCGCGGGCTTACCAATTGATTTACCGGTGCAGCTGGGTCCGCATAGCCCAAAGCGATGGCACAATACACAACATGGCTCTCAGGCACGCCGAGTACTTGCCGCACGCTTTCACGCACGCGTGCCCAGGCTTCCTGCATGCATGTTGCCAGCCCGGCGTCTACGGCAAGCAAAGCGATGGTTTGCATCAACATGCCCACATGCGCCCATTGGCCGTGCCCCATGCGGCGATCTATGACAATGAACAAGCCCACGGGCGCACCAAAGAATGCAAAATTTTGGAGCATCTGCTGTTGCCGCGCTGCTTTATCATCGCGCGCGATGCCAACCGTCTCATACAGGCGCTCGCCGATATCAAAGCGCCGGCTGCGATAAGGCTCGTGCAGTTTTGGTGGATAAATCGGGTAATCCCCTTCCTCACCGTCTGGGTTTTCTAAGAGAGATTTTAGTGCAGCGGCACTGACTGCGTCTTTCTCACGTCCCGCCACCGCAATGATTTGCCATGGCTGAACATTACCGCCGGATGGCGCCCGCACCGCCGCTTCAATCAAATCCTCAACAGTGTGTGCGGGTACTGGCTCATTTAAAAATGCACGCGTTGAGCTGCGTTTTGTTACTGCCTCTCGGACCTGCATGGCTCTAGCGATCTCCAAATTTGGTTTTTGCACAATAAAACTGCGCCGCAGTTCCTCTTTGATGCGATGCCGCTGGGTGTTTTTTACTCCGGCGCGTGAGCATAGCCGACTGCCGGATAAAAAGCTGGCTTAAGGTTTGTCATACAAAGCCAGGCGCGTAAATCACGCGTCATTATTAGTGTTTTTAAAAGGATGGATCATGGCGCACTTAGCGACCCTCAAAACCAACTTGCTTGATGCGATTGGCGCTGCTGAAGACGATGGCACCTATTCCGATGCGGCGTATGACAATGTGATGTCTGCCATTGATGCGCTGGTGGTTCATACGCCGATGCCGCGCCCGCTTGATGAGCAAGACAAAGTGGCTGATCCTTGGGGCACGGATTTTGCCCAGTTTGGCCCGCGACATACCGCGGGCAAGCCCAAGCAGCATGAGAACATGTTCACGTTTTTAACGTTTGGAAAGCTGCCAAAAAAACCGCTGCGCGTGCTGGAAATCCAGCAAGAGATCCATCACGAAACCAAGGACTACAACAACGTTCATTTAATCGAGACGATTGACGGGTCTGTCAAAGCTGAACTCATCCTATATGGTCGCTACTCCATCGAGGAAGACACGCCGCAGCGTTATAATGTGGATTTCTACAAAGGTGAGTTACGCGCTGATGGCATGACTGACGCTGATCTGCGCGAGGCCTTTGACTTGCCGGAAGACAAACCCCTGCAGTTTGAGTTTAAGTCGCCAACGTTGCATTCTGATGTGGTCTATTGCGATGAAGATATGCGCATTAATTTTGGCTCTCTGGGCGGCAAATACGTTCTGCACCGCTTGAAACAACCTTTCGTCTCTGTTGCTGCGTAACGACAATGGCAGTCACTGCGTCCATCGCGCCGCCCCCTGCTGACGGTTTTGAATTTACTGTGCCCGTGCTGGTTGTTGGTGCCGGTGGTTGCGGCCTAACCGCAGCGCTGGCCGCACGCGATGCGGATGCGGATGTGTTGGTGCTTGAGCGTGACCCAAAGGTTTGGGGGACAACCTCCATGTCCACCGGCTTGATCCCTGCCGCTGGCACGCCAGAACAAGCCGCGCGCGGCATTGCCGATAGCCCCGAGCAATTTGCACAAGACATTTTGGGCAAAACCAAAGGGCAGACTGATGCTGGCATTGTGCAAACACTGGCAACTGAATCAGCGCAAACCGTGGCGTGGCTGAAGTCTCAGCACAATATCCCGATCGACCTGATTGATGGCTTTACCTATCCGGGCCACTCGGCCATGCGCATGTATGGCACGCCCAACCGTACCGGCGGCGAACTTATGGCGGCTTTGGAAGGCGCGTGCGCGGAGGCTGGCGCGGATATTCTTACCGATGCGCAAGTCACGACCTTGTACGTGGATAGCGCAAGCCGCATCTGCGGTGTTGCCTATGCCCGGCCAGATGGCTCAAGCGATGCCGTCGGCTGCGATGCGCTTGTGCTGGCATGCTGCGGCTTTGCCGGCAACGAAGCCATGGTGCAAGACCTCATCCCAGAGCTGGAAGGCGCGACATTCCATGGCCACCCCGGCAATCAGGGTGAGGCGATGATGTGGGGCAAAGCGCTGGGCGCTGCGCTTGAGGATATGCATTCTTATCAAGGACATGGCGGCCTTGCCGTCGGTCATGCCATTCCCATTTTATGGCCGCTGATTATGGAAGGCGGCTATCAAGTGAACCGCCTGGGGCAGCGGTTTTCAGATGAATCCAAAGGCTATTCAGAGCAGGCGGTCAAAGTGGTCGCCCAGCCAGAACACGCGGCCTGGTCCATTCTCGATCAGCGTCTCTATGACCTGATGATCAAGTTCGATGATTTCCAGCAGGCCGTCAGCGCTGGCGCAGTGATGCGCGGTGAAACGTTGGCGGATTTGGCCATTACTGCAAATCTGCCGGTGGATACTCTAGAAGCGACAAACGCTGCCGTGGACGCCGCAAAGCTGAACAAAACTGCGGATGCGTTTGGCCGGAATTTTAATGGCAAACCAGCCCTCAGTGGACCGTTTTATGCCGTCAAAGTGACCGGCGCGCTGTTTCACACCCAGGGCGGCCTGAAGGTCGATGGCACAGGCCGTGTGCTGCGTGCTGATGGCTCAGCCTTCCCAAACTTGTTTGCTGGTGGTGGGTCGGCGCGGGGGATATCAGGGCCCGGCGCGGATGGTTATATTGCTGGTAATGGACTGCTCACCGCCACAACTTTTGGCCGCCTCGCCGGATCGGCCGCTGCGCTTCAAGTCTCTCGCGCAGCTTGACCATTGATGAGGCTCCAGCGCACGTCTTGCTGGGCCTGTGTAAGGCTCACCGTGAGTACCAGTTGTTTCGTGTTCAGCGCTTTTTCAGCTCCATCCGTTATATAAACGCTGGGTTCAATACCCAGCGCCGCATCCGAGCAGCGGAAATACCACCACGCACTATTTTTAAGCGTCAGTAAAGCGCCGTCGCTTGTCGGGTTAACCCCAACGTCAGGATGCAAGTGAAAGCGAATGTCCAGCTGCTTTTGTGCGCGGCGGGATGGTGGCTTGCCACTGGCGCTGCGGACCTGATCTTCACCGCTTAGTGTATTGCCATCGGCACTCAGCCATAAACTGCGCTGCATAAGATAGCCATGGCGCTGCGCATAAGCGTCACTCTTGACGGTCAGGCCGTGGCCGTCTGCTTCACTTATACGGCCGGTCCGGACCGACTTTGCCGTGCGGCTGATCTCACCATTGGCCTTCAGCCCAGCTGAATTGGTATCGTTGACCACGAGCGTGCTGTGCGCTGCGGTGGCGCGCAGTGCGGCTAATGGCACGCCGCAGTTTTGGCCAGCTGCCGGTGTGCCGCAGTTTACGATTATAGCGATGCCATCATTGACAAATTCAAACGCCAGTCCGCCGGCGTTTGCAGCCTTACTGAGCCGGCCATATGGTGCAACGCCGGTGTCTATAACCAGTGCGCTGCGCTGCGCCTCCAGCCTCTGATATCCGCCTTGCCTTGCAGAAAGCTGGGCCGCTGCTTTGCTTTCAGACATATCGAGGCAGTGCTGGATGCGCCGTTCCTGGCCATGGCGCGCGCCGTTAAAGCAGGCAAAGCCATGGCCTTTTAAATGCAGTCCGCGCAGCGCCGCAGCTGCGCTGTCTATGTGGATTTGCAAAAAAGTTGGCGGTGTTTTGCGCGCCGCCCGATAGCCATCGCGCAGGCTGATGAGCAGCTGCAGGATGTGCGCCAACGTGTCGGGGTTGCGGCATTCTGGAATACCATCGGGCAGCAATATGGCGGCTAGCTCCCGTTCAAGCGCATTGAGCCCAGGTTTGATGCGTGCTTCGCCGCTGGGCAAGAGAATGCTGGAAAAAACCAATCCAGTAGCGGCCTGTAAACGCGGCAAGCCGGGTGCGGCCAGGTCGAGCGTGCGCGCCAGATGGCGCCCTTGATGTGCCAGTGAATTAAGCACCTTACTGCGATACACCAGGTCTTTTGTGGCGAGCACCAGCGGCGCATGATTAATCAGCATCATAAGCCGCAGACCAGTGGTAGCAGGTGCCCATGCCAATCGATCCCACCGGCTATAATGCGCCAGCCAATGTTCAAGCGCGGGCTTGGCGATCGCGCGGGCTTTGCGCACATCATCCAGCATTGCTAAATCGCGAAGCCACATAAAACTGTGCAGCCAGCGCTTCAGAGGCCCTGGAATATCTGGGTCTGTCAGGTCTGGAATGTCGCCGCGCACTTCAGCGCCGTGATAGCGGAACACGCCGCTGGCAAGGAGTTTAGCAACGTCAGGATCGCCAGGCCAAATATCAGAGGGGCTTGCCAGCAACCGGCTTGGAAATTGGCCGCGCAGGCGTAGGCCATAAAAAATACTGGCATACCCCAGTTGCCGCGCGCCTGACCAGATCGCGCCAAGCACTGGCAGGTGACCGCGGCGCGGGCGTGATCGAATGGCAATGATATCTGCGGGAATATCACGCGCGCTTTGGCTGTGCCGCGGTGCGGTATCGATCAATTCATCAGCAGCGAGCCCCTGAAAGTGGGCGCCGGTTGTCTCTTTCATAAAACTGGTCGGGGACGGCGGCGATGTCATGCGGCGGCTCGGCGAGCACCGCGCAACATTTGAATATTATCCGCATAGGCGGACCGGCCGCCTTTAAATGTGGCTGAGCCAGCAACCAAAACATCAGCCCCTGCATCAATGACGTCTTGAACGGTGTCCTTATTCACGCCGCCATCGACCTCGAGCATGATGTCGCGGTCACTGGCATCAATGCGTTGGCGCAGCGCGGTAATTTTATCCAGCGCCGAGGGGATGAAAGACTGGCCACCAAAGCCTGGGTTAACGCTCATCACCAAGATCAAGTCCACCATGTCCATCACATGATCGATAGCGCTGATCGGTGTCGCCGGGTTGAGCGCAACACCGGCTTTTAGACC
>JBCCLR010000128.1:0-11058 GCA_039026755.1 Pseudomonadota bacterium
TCCGCGCAGGCCGTCAGCCCTACACCGCCGCCATAGGCCGCGCCATGCACATCTGCAATCACCGGAACAGGGCACTGGTAAATCGTATTTAGCATGGCCGACAAGCGCTGCGCATCAGCCACATTTTCTTCGCGGGAGTATCGTGATGCGTCCTTCATCCAGGTTAAGTCGGCGCCCGCGCAGAACGACTTGCCTTCACCGCGCAAAATGATGACCCGCACATCAGCAGGCACGTCAGAAAAAGCGGCATGCAGCGCTGCAATCAACTTTGGATTAAAGGCGTTATGCACGTTCGGCCGATTGAGCGTGAGCGTCAAGACAGCGCCGGTTTGATGAGACAGAAGAACAGACATCCGCTACATCCTGAAGACGCCAAAATGGGTCCTACGGATGGGCGCGTTGAGCGCTACCGAGAGCGACAAGCCAAGCACATCGCGCGTTTGCGCCGGGTCAATCACGCCGTCGTCCCACAATCGCGCGGAGGCATAATAGGGATGGCCCTGTGCTTCATATTGCGCGCGGATGGGCGCTTTAAACGCAGCTTCATCCTCCGCGCTCCACACCTCGCCCTTGGCCTCCAAATTATCCCGCTTGACCGTCGCCAGAACATTCGCCGCCTGTTCACCGCCCATGACGGAGATGCGACTGTTGGGCCAGGTCCACAAGAAACGCGGCGCATAGGCGCGGCCGCACATGCCGTAATTACCCGCCCCGTATGACCCGCCAATGATGACGGTGATTTTCGGCACCGCTGCACACGCAACAGCAGTCACCAACTTGGCACCATTTTTGGCAATGCCCTCATTCTCATACTTCTGGCCCACCATGAAGCCGGTGATGTTTTGCAGGAAGACGAGCGGGATTTTGCGCTGGCAACACAGCTCAATAAAGTGCGCACCCTTGAGTGCACTTTCTGAAAATAGCACGCCATTATTTGCGATAATGCCGACCTTTTGGCCCCAAAGATGGGCAAAGCCGGTTACCAGGGTGGTGCCATAGTCCGGCTTAAACGGGTCAAACTCAGACCCGTCAACAATACGGGCAATAATCTCATGCACGTCAAACGGCTGGCGCGTATCACCCGGAATAATGGCGTGCAAATCTTCGGCGGGAAACAGCGGCGGCTCCCCTTTGGTTGACATCCAGCGGCTCTCCGGCAGTGTCGCCACAATTTTCCGGACCTGCATTAACGCGTCCACATCGTTATCGGCCAGATGGTCAACGACGCCGGAGCGCTTTGCATGCACATCCCCGCCGCCTAGGTCCTCCGCACTGACCACCTCTCCGGTTGCGGCCTTTACTAGAGGCGGGCCACCCAAAAAGATGGTGCCTTGACCGCGCACGATGATCGACTGATCAGACATGGCCGGCACATAGGCCCCGCCTGCGGTACAGCTGCCCATAACCGCAGCAATTTGCGCGATGCCCTTTGCCGACATCTGTGCCTGATTGAAAAAGATCCGGCCAAAGTCGTCCTCATCGGGGAAGACCTCATCCTGGTTAGGCAGGTTTGCGCCGCCGGAATCCACCAAATAAATGCACGGCAAGCGGTTCTCTAGGGCAATGCGCTGGGCGCGCAGGTGCTTCTTTACCGTCATTGGATAGTACGTGCCGCCCTTTACGGTCGCGTCGTTGCAAGCGACTATGACCATGCGACCTTCCACTTGGCCGATCCCGGCAATCAGGCCTGCGCCGGGAATGTCTGCGCCGTACATCTCATGCGCAGCAAGCTGGCCTACTTCTAGAAACGGTGTGCCGGGGTCTAACAGACGCTCCACCCGGTCGCGCGGGAGCAACTTGCCGCGCCCGAGATGACGCGCGCGCGAGGCGTCTGAACCGCCTTGGCGCTTGCGTGCAACCAAGGTGCGCAGATCCTGCACCAGCGGCACCATGAAATCTCGTGAGTCCGATGTCGTTGCGTCGAAGGTTCCAATGCGCGCCATATCTGGTGCAGTGCCACAGCCGAACACATAGATCAAATTGAAGTTATAGGCAGTCTAGTATAGATATTGTCTATGATTGATGCATATCTCTTGCGATACTTCTTGGCCGTCGTGGAAGAAGGTGGCTTCAGCCGCGCGGCTGAACGCTGCAACGTCACCCAGCCGACATTGTCCGCTGGCATTCGCAAATTGGAAGACCATTTGGGTACGAGCCTATTCCTGCGGTCCGCGCGCCGGGTTGAGCTCACACCCGCTGGATCGCGCTTCTTGGGCCGGGCGCAAACGATCATCCGCGAATACAACCATGCTTTACGCGATATGGAAGGGCTTGAGGACGGCGGGCCGAAGAAACCGCTTCGCCTGGGCCTCAGCCATACCATTGCAGGCTGGATGGTCACGTTGATTGTAAAAGCCGTTCAAAACGCGCGGCCAGACCAACGGGTTGAACTGAGTGAAGGCACGCGGCAAGAGCTCGGCAACAAGCTCGCCCAGGATCGGCTCGATATGGCGATCCAAGTCAGCACCGGCAATGAACCAGCCGGCGACGTACTGTTCACTGAAGGCTATAGCCTGGCTCTTTCTACGGGCCACCCACTTGCCAAACGGAGCGTTATTGCAGCAGAGGACTTAGCCCAAGACACTATGATCGCCCGCCGCCGGTGCGAAGTCTTGCAGGCTACAAGCTTGCACTTCACGAGCCGCAATGTGCGTCCACCCATTGGCCTAAGAACGACGCAATGCGACCGCGCCATGGCGTTTGTCGGTGCTGGATTCGGCGTTACGGTTGCACCTATGTCGTTTAAAGCCAGAGCCGTTGTGCGCATTGCGCTTAAGGACTTTTCGCCCACCCGCACAATTGGTGTTCACGGTGCAGACCAATCCCTTGTCAAAGCGTTAAGAGATACGTTGCGCAGCGCCGCGCATCAAATGCACACGACGTAATAGACCCGGCCGCTTAGTTTTCAGCCAAACAAGACCCGCGCACTAACTTTCTTTGAGCGCACGTTCTTTGATATCATTTAGCGGGCTCAAAATATAATCGATTACCGTACGTTTGCCATTGAGCACATCGACGTCGGCAACCATGCCGGGCCTTATGGGCAGCGCACTTGCCTTGCCCAATTTACTTGATGCCGTACGCACCGTGATACGATACGCACGGCTCCCATCTTGTTGTTCCAAAGCGTCTGCGGAAATAGTCTCAACAGTGCCATCAAGCGCGCCGTATATGCTATAATCATAGGCGGTGAGCTTGACGCGTGCTGCCTGTTGTGGGCGAATAAAGGCGATATCCTTGGGGTCGATAAACGCTTCAACCAGCAGTGTGTCATCCAGCGGCACCAGCTCAACCAAGGTTTCGCCAGGGCCCACAACTGCCCCAATTGTTGCGACAGAAATGGTGTTTACGGTCCCGGCAATGGGCGCGCGGATTTCACTGCGGCTGACCCGGTCGCGCAGCGCGGGTAATTCTGATTGAATGCTCGCCAATTCCGCCTCGACCTGGGTCAGCTGCTCTGCCGCCGCAGCGCGAAATCGCTGCGTGACCGCCGCTTGCGCAAACTGCGCTTCTTCGAGCGCCGCCGCGGCACGCTCCGCTGCCAGGGTCGCCAATTCAATATCCCCTTTGGCTGCACTGGCGCGCTGGCGCGCCCGCAGGAGCTCGATCCTCGGCTCAATGCCCTTGGCCACCAGCGGCGCGAGCATGTCCACTTCTTGAGCGGCCAGCGCATTTGCCTGCTGCGCGGTCTGCGCTGCCACTTTCGCCTCTGACAACGCGCGTCGCCGCTGCCTAAGTACAGCGTCTTCTATCTCAAGCTCTGCAGCGAGCTGCGTTTGGCGCGCGGTATAAAGCTGGCGTTCGCGCGCGACAATTGACGCTGCATTTCGGCTTAAGTCCGGGGCGAAGGTGGGCGACCGGCCGGTGCTTTCCGCTTGCAAGCGCTGCGCCCGCGCAGCAACAGCATAATAGCCCCTTTGCCCGCTCGAAAAAGCAGCTGCAAACTGTGTGGTATCGAGCCGCATAAGAATTTGCCCAGCCGCGACCTGCTCTCCTTCGCGCACCAAAACCTCCTGCACGATCCCGCCTTCCAGGTTCTGGATAACCTGTAGCTGCATGGACGGAATAACGCGGCCAGAGCCGCGTGTGACTTCATCCAACTCGGCGAAATTAGCCCAGATCAGAAAGCTTGAGATGGTTGCGACAATCAGCAAAAACAAAATGTTAGCCGCCCTTGCAGGCGGCAGCGGCAACGCTTCATCAAAGGCATCTGCCGCGATGTTTGGCGCAGGGGTTTGCGTCATGATCCACCTGCCGCAGAGACGGCTAGCGACTTGAGCACATCATCGCGCGGGCCAACTGAGACGACGCGGCCTTGATCAAGCAAAATAATCTTATCCACCAGCTTTAGCAGCGTGCCGCGATGGGTGATCAGAACCATCGTTTTCTCCTGAATGAGCGGCATGATGCGTGATGTCAGCGCATTCTCCGTATTCACATCCATGGCCGAGGTCGGCTCATCCATCAAAAGGATCGGTGGATCCCCAATCAGCGCACGCGCAAGTGCAATGGACTGGCGCTGACCACCCGACAAACCCGCACCGCGGTCCGCCAACCTGAAATGATATCCATTGGCGTGGCTGCCGATAAAGTCATGCACCCCTGTCGCCTTGGCAATATCCAGCAGTGCCTGATCATCGGCGTACGGTGCGCGCAACACGATGTTTTCGCGCACCGTTCCGGAAAACAGTACGACGTCTTGTAAAGCGGCACCAATATTGGCACGCAAATCATCTGGATCTATCTGCCGAACATCCGTGCCATCCAGCATCACCTGGCCATCTGTCGGCTGATACAGCCCGAGCAGCAGGCGCATTAAGGTCGACTTGCCCGATCCAATCTTGCCCAAAACCGCCACTTTTTCGCCAGGCGCGATATCAAAGGATACATTGCGCAAAACCCAATCACTTTCGCCCGGATAGCGGAAGCTGACATTGTGCAAGCTGATTGCGCCCGACATCTTGCGCTGGCGGACGTACGAGACATTACTGCGCGCATCGGTCGGCTCGGCCATAACCTCCCTGAGCGCTCGGTAAGCGGTGCGCGCGCCATTGATGCGGCTCAGCACGTTGGCGATTTGCGCCAGCGGCGCTAGTGTGCGCCCAGACAGAATAACGCAGGCAATTAGCGCGCCCATGCTCATCATGCCAGAACTGATTAAAAAGACGCCAACCACGACGATGCCAACCTGCGCCAACTGCTGAGCGCTGGTCGCTACATTGATGGCGAGCTGGCTAAAAATGCGCGACTTTCGACCGGTAACGGCATGGCCAGCGATGGCGCGTTTCCAGCGCTGCATCATCAGCGGTCCAGCGCCCAGCGCTTTAACGGTTTCCAGGCCCGAAACCGTTTCAACCAAAACCGCGTGCTTATCTTGCGCGCCGACCATCGCGTCATCGGCCAGCCGCGCAAGCGCAGGCTGGATTAAAAACCCTACAATGAAAACCAGCGGCACTGCGGCCAGCGGCACGATAACCGCCGCCCCGCCAATCATCCAGATGACAAACAAAAACAGAATGATAAACGGCAGATCGACCACCGCCACCAAAGTTGCAGAGGTAAAAAACTCGCGCAGTGTTTCAAACTCACGAATGCGGCTTGCAAACGCACCGGGCGACAGTGTGTTGGCGGATATGCGCACACCAAGAACTTTTTCAAACAGGCTTTCACCAACGGCGTAATCAACCCGCTGGCCCGCGACATCAATAAAATAACCGCGCAAGCTGCGCAGGAGAAAGTCGGCCGTCAGCGCAATGCCCATGCCGATCGTCAGCGCAATTAGGCTCTCAACGGCATTATTGGGGATCACTCTGTCATACACCACCATCGTAAAGAGGCTACTGCCCAGCGATAGGAGGTTTACAAAAGCGGCGGCCAAGGCCACTTGAATATAAATTGATTTATTGTTGAGTAGTGGCGACCAGAGCCAATGCGGCTCACGCTGGTGCAATGCCGCTTGATCGTTCTGGTCTGCGCGCGTCACGGTGCACCCTGTGTGTTGCGCATATGTGCCTCGTCACCTAGCGCAAAGCTGAAATCAATGCCAAACACATCAAAAACCTCACCGGTCTGCACCAGCAAGCGATAATGCGCAATATCGCGCTCCATGGTGCCGTTGATGAGCGCGATTTCTGCAGCGAAGAAATCCGCCTCCGCCTGCAGTAAATCCAGCAGCGAGCCACGCGCAACGGCAAATTGCTCGGTAAACGCATCGCGCGCATTCCGGTTTGCAAGCAGCGCGGATTGCAGCGTTTCGATCTGCGTCGTCAGGACCGCCAAATCGCGCACAGCAATCCGCGTGTCACGTTCTACCTCTAAGCGGATTTGATCAGATTGAAAGGCCGCTTGGCGTGCTTGTTGGAACGATTGGCGCTCACGCGCTTTGCGCGCGCCGCCAGCAAACAGATCATAATCCATCACCAGCCGCCCGCGCACATCAAAATCGTTCCGGTCTTGAAAAACGCCAAAACGTGTGGCGTTCACCGCGACCGACACACTGGGCAAGTTGCCGCGCCGCACAGCCTTATAGTCAAAATCCGCCGCCTTGGCGCGCGCCTGCGCTTGCCGCATCGCCGGATTGACTGCCAAGGCAAGGGCAAGCTTATCGCTTTCTGTAATCGCCGCTCCGGCCAGCAGAGCCGGTCGCAGCACAGCAGTCTCAGAAACTTCGCGAAACAGCTGTTGGAACCGGCTTTGCGCCGCCGCAAACCCCCGATCAAAACCGGCAAGTTGCGCAATTGCCGTTGCTTTGCGGGCTTCCACCCGGGCCACATCTTGCACCGACCCGACGCCATTGTCATACCGTAAAGACACCTGGCTTAGAATCGCATTATGGCGATCAACTAGGGCGGCGCCAACGGCCTTCAGCCGGTTAAACTGCGCCACTTCTAAATACGCACGCACGGCACGCAGGGCCACCGTCCCGGCCTCAACAAGGGTTTGTGCTGCGGCCTCATCAATCCGCTCATCTGCCGCGTCCATCCGCGCAAAGGTCGCGCCGGAATCAAAAATCAACTGTTCACCATCGACAGACACATCAACCCGGCGACGCGGCCTGGCACTCTCCACAATCAAGTCCGCCGGCGCGTCATCGAAGCTGGAGGAGATTTGCTGCTGGCCGGCAAGGCCGACGCTGAGCGTTGGCAACAGCCCGGCGAGCGCCTCGCGCCGCGTCTGCTTGACCCGCGCCCGCTCCGCCAGTGCGCCGCGCACATTGGGATGTGCATACACGGCATCGCGCACCGCCAGGCGAAACGGATCAGGGTCAACCGCGTCAAGCGGGCGAATGGCCGCCGGCTTGATCGCTTGGGTTTCTGTGTCTGAGGTCGGCGCACCCGATTGCGCACGCGCGGAGATTGAATGGCTCGCACTGAAAGCAAGCCAGGCGCTTGCCGCGCCCATCAACACAGCGCGCCACTTTGGGGGCATTTTAAAACGCATACTACGCCGACCGCTTCCGCTCTTTTGCTTTAAAAACCCAGCCGCAAGGGCAGCTGAATTCACAGTTTAGAGCAAGACTTAGTGCAAATTTCCGCAAACTTGAATGATTAGATGGTGTTTCCCGCAAATACACCCAGGGGGCATCCTGAAAACCAAGCCTCAGATATCACTCACAAACACAATGTCTTCCGCCCAAGGCGCGTCTGCTTCAAACACAAAATCTTGTGCGGAAATATCATCAACAGACGCCACGCTTTGTAAGACCAGTGTGCCTTCAACCAATGCACCAGCCGCCGTCACAAGAGCGTCTAAGTTAATAGAGACACTTCCATCGACAAGGCTAGCACGTTCTAAGAGCGCATCAAAATCAAGCTGATTATCGTTTTCATCGCGTACACCTTGAAATACAATCTGGTCAGTGTTGCGTTCAAAGTCCTCAAAAACAACGTTGTGCCGACTCGTGAACCCATCACCTAGCACAACGGTGTCACGCCCCTCGCCGCCGATAACGCGAGTCTGATCATTGCTCTGGTTACGGCCAAGGATGAACACGTCATCGCCAGCCTCACCGAATAGCTCATTGTTACCAAAGATATCGAGGAGAATATCATTGCCGTCGCCCCCGCGGACAATATCATCTCCCGCGCCGCCGTTTAGAATATCACTGCCGCCGCCGCCGCTGATCGTGTCTGCGCCGTCTAGGCCGGTGATCCAGTCAACACCGGCGGTGCCTGTTAATGCAGTGTCATCCCCTTCTGTACCGGATGCCCAACTTTCAATAGCCGTGGCATCAAGTTCAAAGGTTTCGAAACGCCACGTTTCGATCGCCGCGCCAGCGCCTTCATCATTAAACCATTCCGGCAGGCGTACGCGCGCCGCCGCATCAACCGCATCAAGATTTGGCCCAAAGCTTTCAACCAGCCCTAGGATGAGATCTGTATCTTCGAAAATGAGGGAAAAGGTCGATATGCTCAAACCGTCTTCAAACTGGATTGTATCTTCTCCGCTGTCAGCGAAGAAAAAATCGCGGTCTGCTTGTTCATTGAGGTGAAGCAGATTAATTGAGGTCTCGTTAAGAGTACCGTCGGGGAGACGGCCAGTAGCGAAATCCGGAACGATGCTCCATTCTTGCACGTCGTTAAAATTGTCAAAACGGGGGCCAACAAATATAGGCCGGTCATCCAGGAAAAAGCCGCTAGTATTTTCCGAATAGGGGGAGCGTACGCCGTCCTCATCATTAACAATGGAAAGTGCACCAGTAGCAAAAAAGTCTATTAGTCGAGTTTCACCAGTACCGCGACCGATTAAAAAGGTATCATCGCCCTCGCCGCCGTAGACGTCATCATTACCCGAACCGGCACGAATAACGTCGTCGCCGCGGTATCCCAGAATACGGTCCTTACCGCTTCCTCCATCGATAAAGTCATCACCAGATTCACCCGAGATGATATCATCTCCGCCGCGACCAAAAATGCGGTCTTCACCAGTTCGACCGCTTATCATGTCCGAACGTGACCCGCCGAGCAAAAAATCGTCGCCTGAACCACCGTCAAGGGAACCCCTCCTGTTGTTTTCTCCAACGAAGAAGAAATCAGCGCCTCCAAGCCCCGAAGTTCGAATGCCGGGAACCAAAGTGGTAACGGTTACAGGCAAAAAGACCACCCCGCCGTCAATCAAATATTCGACTTCAAAGGTCTGTTGTGAAATTGGAGTGTTAAAGCCATCTCCTGTCTCTAATTCCACCGCAACCGAGGCTGTTCCAAGAAAGCCCTCATTTACGAAAAACCTGACTGTGGTGGCATCTATAAGAGAAAAATCAAAGTCGGTAGGCTCTACGCCATCAACGGAAATTGATAAAATACGGATGGGTAAATCAGGGTCGAGTCCAAATATTTCTCGCAGATCTCCGAGAATCTGAAAAGTAGTCGCCTCTGTGTCAGCGCGCCCTTCCTGAAAAACTGTATTGATCAAACCATCGATTTGAGAATCATAAATGCGGGGGAAACCCGCGTTTGTTGGATTGTCTCGCAAATCGAGGAGTTCCCGGATGAGATCACGGTCAAAGGCGTAGATGCTGTTTACGCGGCTCGCAAATTCATCTTCGGTAGCGTCATTGAGGTTACGCAGATCATCAAGTAAGGCCCGCTCAGCCAGCCTAACTGTCGTAAGTGATACGTCCGAAAAAGGGTCTGGTCGGCTAAGAAAAAACCCTAATGCATCAGGCGTATTTGTTTGCAAAGTCGCAATTAATTGGCTGATAGCTTGTGCGGCGAGGCCTATCTGAGATGCAGTTAGGTCAATCTGCAAATCTGGCTGGTTCAAGATCTCTTCAATGAATGCCTGATTAAAGCCAGCCGCAGATGTATTTGCCCAGGCGTCTACAACGGCTTTAACGACGATGTCAAAGTCCTCAGGGCCATTCTCTAGACCGGCAGTCGCTGCAACGCTATCAAAGAGTAGCATGAGCGTCTGATTAGACAAAATAACCTCGGACGACACCCGCTGCTCCACGATACGCAGGTTGTCACCTGGCCGATGAAAGTCCTCAAATCGATCCAGCACATCGAAATTAAGAAAATCAACTTGCGCAAGACGCGGGAATAGCGCGTCAACTACGGCGCGCGCGCCTGCGGCTTGGGTAAGCGTTGATAAAGGGCTTATGACCGTTGCACCATCGGGCGCGCGCAAAACAATGTTGTCAAGCGACCTGCCTGTAATCAACTCAACGCCGCCGGTTGCCGACAAAACGCCTTCGACTTGCTCTAAGTCGAATCTGCCAAGGCCTTCGCTCTCTTGGGATTCTTCATCTTCATCGACAACACCGTCGCCGTCTGCATCAAAAAAAACAGTGGTTTCGCGGATGGGTATGCCGCTTACCGACCCGGTGGTTCTTTGCGGCGGAGGCGGCGCAGGCGGCATTGTCATGTTTGGCTCTGAGCCACTGCCGCCGCATGCAGACAAGCCCATCAGCAACGACGTTGCACCAACGCCGCTTACCGAAGTGCGGCGCTGCTTTTCATTCACGTTCCCACGCCGCTGTTTTACGCTCTTTTCCATACGCCTATGCAACCCACCACAACGCCTTAAGTCCCCAATAGGTAAGCAAAATACACAAATACGGGCACAGAATGATTGGTTCCACCACAGTTATTAATTTGATTTTCCAACCAAAGGTTGTTTCATCAGCATAAGATAGCCGCGTACTGAAAGGCTTCGGTGATGTATTGACGCCCCGGGGCCTGTGCCAGACCGTGCCCTCATCACTTATGCGATCGTCAACGCCAATATGCAGACGCTAGCGAGCACACCATTTAGTCAAAAACGCTGCGCACGCTAAAAGCTGCCCTCAATATCAAACCGGAACAGCGTGCCAAATTTTCTGAAGCGCTCCTCGCGAAATTCAATCACGTCGCTTGCCCGGTCGGCAAAGCGTGTGCGAAAGAAATTGTTTGCTCGGCTTGTGATGTTCGCCGCCCTCAGTCGCAGCGTGACGCCGTGGAAATCCTTGTATTCAACGAATGCTTCTAGAAAATCAAAGCCTGGCTGAGACACGCTTATCTCGTCGACGCGAACCAGCGGCGTATCTTCGTTGTAGGACAGCGTTAGCCCGCCTGCCCA
>JBCCLR010000129.1:0-10992 GCA_039026755.1 Pseudomonadota bacterium
CCGCTGGTAGACGCTTGTGCCATCGCCGTCACCATTGCTGCCTGTCGCGTTAGAGCGCCAGGTGAACACCAGCGTGCCATTACCCAGTTCGGTTATGAACGGGAAGTCCTGGGTTCCCGAGACCACATCATGGACCAGAAAATCATCGCCAAGCTCTGTGCCATTTGCATCAAAGCGCCGCGCGACGACCCCGCCGCTGGTGTCTCCCGGCGCTGCGGAGGATTCCCATACGACGGCAAAACCGCCATTGGAGGTTGCGACGACCTGCGGGGCATCCTGGGTGGATGAAAAGAGTTGATTGACGCGAAATTCTGCACTCGCCGGCGTGCCGTCATTGTTAAACAGCCGTGCCACCACGTCGCCGCCGGAGCCACCTTGAATGAAGCTGGTTTGCCACACGGCCACATAGCCGCCGCCGTCCAAGCCAGCGACAGACGCTCGGATGCCGCCATTGTTAATAGATGTATTTGCAGTTAGCTCAACCTCAACGCCGGTCGGCATTCCTAGCGCATCGTAATGGCGCGCAAATAAATCGTTGCCACTGCCATAAGAGACGACGTAGCCGGCATAGACACCGCCGCCATCGACGATGGCCGTCACGCTGGAATATTGCTGGTTGCCAGACGTGCGCAGCGTGTTGACGACCTCTGGCTCACTGAGCGCCGTGCCATCGGCCGCATACCGCCGCTGATAGACCGCGTCGCTTGAGCCATCGCCTTGATCGGACGTCCATGTGACGACAAGTGTACCGTCCGGCATTGTCGCCGCGTTGGGCGTGAATTGCTTATTTAAAACATCGTCAAAGTCACGGACCAGGCTGTCCTCATTGACAATGAACTCATCGGTAACGGCAACACCATTTTTGCTGTAAACGCGGCCAATAATGCCGCCATTTGAACTTCTTGGATCGTCTTGAAACTGTGAAGACCAGAACACCGCAAAGCCATCACCAGCCTGCGTTATCGTGGGTGCACCTTGCCCACTAAAGGCGGTCTGATTAATTTGAATAACCGGTGAGAGCGGGCTACCGGCTGCGCTGAAGCGCTGGGCCATGACAGCGCCGCTGGAGCCGTCGGCAAATGGCGTGGTCCAGGTTGCCACATAGCTGCCATCACTGAGTGTGGTGATTGGTCCGGGAAATTGATCGCCTTGCGTGATCGTGCTCAGACGCAGGTCTGGCGTTAATGCAGTTGCCATATCGTGGCATTCCCCCTCTAAATGCATGCGCTGCGCTATCGAGCGCTGCGTATGCAGTTCGATTCATGCCACATCTAATAAACGCACGTGCCCCCGCCGCCTGCCTGCGGCCCAATTAAACGTTTATAATGAGGAGGGAAAAGTCATGGCTAGTAGCTGCAACAATACGAATCGGTCAAACAAGTTCGTTACACAAAGACGCAACGTCATTAACTATACTTAACGATATCTTACCCTGAGCGCAGAGTCAAAGTGGAAAATTCACCAACTGTGCAAAACGTGCTTATCGGGAATAAAAACGCGGTGCGTTATTCGCGCCGGCACAGTGCTTTGTCTCAATCCGCCCGAGCGGGTCTAAGCTATGCGCGGCTCCGGCGTGTGCAGTGCATCGATCACGCGCAACAGTCGCAGTGCGACAGTTTTGCCCAGATTTTCTATATTCTTTGAGGTCTATTGGCTATATCAGTTAGCTGGTATGCTTTTGATGCAACGTGAGCGTAAGAGCCCTATCGTCAAGGCTGCTTGGGGTGTTGCGCTCAGCATTTTCCCGTCGTGATGATGCATTTGGGGTGTCTAGGAGGTGAATAGATCAACGCGTATGGCAACTCGAATTGAGAATTTTCGGCGCACTGGGATCGCGCAATACCTAACGATTGCAGAGACCATTCAAGGATGGATTGCAGCGGGCCGATATAAGCAAGGTGAGCCGGTCGAAACCGTTGAAGACTTAGCGCGTCAATTTGGTGTCGCTAAAGGCACGATCCAAGAAGCGCTGAAAGAGCTATCAGCCCGCGGTGTGATTGAAACGTCTCGAGGCAAGCGTTCTACTATTCGCCGCATCACCCAGGTGCAGCCGCTAGCAAATGATATTAACCCGGCGAACATGCTGCTCCTGGACGCCGGTGCGGATGTAAAACGAGAGCTTTTGTCTGCTCGCGTTCTAAGCCCCGATGCGCAGCTGCGCCGCTACCTCAAATTCGAATTCGAAGGCGACTTGTTAGAGTTTCGCAGTATTTTACACGTGAATGGCGAGCGCCGTATCCAATTGCTCAATTACGTGCCGCAAGCCCGCCACCCCTTAAGCATCGACCTGCGTGGCGCGGCCTTGGACAATGCTCTAATTCAAGTCGTGAAAGTCTCCACACACGCTGAGCGCCGCGTTTCTGCAACACTGGCTGATTTGGAGGTCTCCAAAAACTTGTCCCTGCCGATGGGTGCGCCAGTTCTGCGGTATCGCAGCGTCCTGTGGTCAGACGAAAAGCAACTCGACCTATATTACGAGATGTTCATGCGCAGTGGTGAACGTGAATATGTGATCGGCGGATGACCGACTGTGGTTGATGTTGCCGACAAGCCAGAGCAGGGTAATCGCGCCAAAAGCGGTCTATTCGCGATCAACCCGACGTATCTTGCTTGGGGTGTTGGCTCGCTTGGCACAGTCACTATGATCAGTGCCGTTTCCAACCTCTATCTATTTTTTCTGGTTGGTGTTTTGAAAATGACGCCGGCGCTTGCAGGCTTTGTTATTTTCTTATCAAAGCTTGTTGATATGGTGTCAGATCCTCTGATGGGCTGGCTCAGTGACCGCACCAACACACGGTGGGGTAGGCGCAGGCCCTATATGTTGATCGGCAGTTTTGCAAGCGCTGCGGCCTTACTCATTTTATTTACTCCGCCACTTGAGCTGGCCCTGGTGTCGCTAGAAACTTATGTGCTTGCGGCGCTGGTACTGTATGCGCTTGCGCTGACAATGTTCAATGTTCCTTACCTTGCCATGCCGGCCGAAATGACGGGCGATTATGACGAGCGATCACATTTGATGGGTTACCGCGCCGTCTTTCTTGTAGGCGGCGGTTTCCTTGGCTCTGCCGCAGCCGGACCCATAATCAAAGCCAATGGCGGCGGGGTTGAGGCCTATGCGGTGCTTGGCGCGGTGTTCGCGATTGCTGTATTCTTGTCTATGCTCGTCGCTGTTATGGGCACCAAATCGGCGCCGTTTACCACATATCAAAAACCGCGCATTCCAGTCAGCGCGCAGGTGCGGCTGTTTTTCCTCAACACACCATTTTTACGTCTCGCGTGCGCCAAAGCGCTGCAATTTCTGCAGCTGTCCGCTGGCGGCGCGACAACGCTGTTTTTCTTTATCGGTGTCATGCAGCGCGATGAAGCGCTGCTGTTTCCATTTGGCGCGTCGGTGATCGCTGGCTCTCTTGCCAGCATCCGGTTGTGGCTTCCACTTATTCGCAAATTTGGCAAACGCGAGGTATTGATGGCCGCGCTTTGCATGCAAGCTGTGTTTTACCTCAGTTGGCTGCTGGCGACACCGGCTGAGCCGATGCCGCTGTTTATAGCCCGGGCTGTGCTGCTGGGCGCGATGGGCGGCGCAGTTTTAGTGTGTAGCCAATCGATGATCGTGGATACGATTGAATATGACCGCAAGCTCAGTGGCCTCAGCCGAGAGGGTCTCTATTCGTCCGTTTTTAGTTTTGTTGAAAAATCGATGTATGCCACTGGCCCACTTATTGTTGGGATCATGCTGTCTTGGTTTGGCTATGATCCGTCCATCCCGCGCGGCCAGCCTCAGCCAGACAGTGCCCGGCTGGCCATTTATGTTGGCCAAGCGTGGCTACCGGCGCTGTGCAGCCTTGGCATGGTCGGATTTCTGCTCAGTTATCGGCTTACCCGGCAGGATCTCGCGCAGGTCCAACGGCATGAGATTGGCCAGCAAACAAACCTCCCAGCTTAAACACGATTTTTAAAGATCAGAATAGGACGTAACGAATGGTTCCTTTACCGCAAACTGGACGTGCAGGCCTGCAATTTATGGGCGACTTGCAGGTCTTTTCATCAACTGCACTGCGCCGCGCTGCACATGAAGCATTCTATGATGACGCGCAAATGAACGCGCTTGGCGATGCGCCGCTTGGCAATAAACCGCCTCAGCAGCTGGATGATCTGGTTGAGCAGGCAAAGCGCGTTGCAGAGCAAATCCCAGCGCACCGGTTTAATCGCCTATATCAGCGGATGGTTGCTGAGGCGGTGTATGATCGCGGTATTCCCGCGGCGGAAGAAAAGCGCGGCGAGGTTGGTGATCTGTTTGCGCCGGTTAGCGACGTGCACCCAAATGCAGGCACGCTGACACTCAATCCTGACCTTAATGACCCTGAATATGCCGCTGATGTGGAATGGCATCTGATGCCCGGCGGCTGGGATGGCTATGACCTGTCCATGGTGATGTTTATGTCGGGCGTGATGCCCTACATCTTTAAGAAAGGTGGCTATGCGGCGGTAGATGTTGGCGTTGATATTTTTGCACAACGCCTCGATGTGCTTAATCAACTGCCCGAGCGTGCATATAAACGCATTTATGACTGCGGCAGCGGCGGCACGCCAACGCTTGGAATTCTGCGCCAGAAATTTCCCGATGCGGAGCTGGTTGGTGCTGATCTATCGGCGTCTATGCAAAAAGGTGGTCATAAGATGGACCAGCGACTTGGTCTGAATGTGCATCTAAAGCAAGAGGACTGCCGCTATACCACAGAGCCTGACAATCACTATGACGCCGTTACAGCATATGCTGTTTTCCATGAAACGCCCGATGACGTGTGCCGCGATATCATCAAGGAAATGCACCGCATCTTAGCCCCCGGCGGGCATATGGTGATTTCTGATCCCGGGCCGCTGCGGGCGCTTACGCCGTATCAAGCGGTACTTTATGACTGGGAACAGGACAACCGCGAGGAACCATATTTTAGTGCGTCGATCCGCCGGAATTTGCCAGAAATCATGCGCTCAGCTGGATTTGCAAAAGCGACGGAATACGGCGTTGGCAACGGCAATTATCCATGGGTCACACTCGGCACCAAGGCCGGTTAAAGCGCAGGACAAGGAACGGCCATGGATATCGAGCGCAAACAACCGCATTATCTGTCTGCACAGGACATTGAAACATTAGCGCGGCAGAATGTGCAGCTCATGGCAGAGCTGTGGATCGCCAAAGACCGGATTGCGGTGCTGGAGGACATGCTGGAAAAAAAGGGCATCATCGACCGGTCTGATTTTGAAAAAAAACAACCAGACGATGCGCTTACGGCAGAGCTTGAAGCTGACCGTGTTGCTTACATCAAGCGTATCATCGGCGTGACCACCCAAGAGCGCTCCGTTGAACGCTTGAAAGATATGGCGCCAAAAAAGTAGGCGCAGGGCGCACCCAGCGTCAGTTCAACGGTTCCCTGGGACCGGTGGGTAACAAGCGCGCCATGCCGCTGATCAGCCGCCATTCGCCCTCCTCAAGCGTCCAGACGTGAATGTTCTCATAATATTGATCAACCACGCGCGCACCGGGTTCGGCAAAGCCTTTGCCAAGGCGTGTCCTATGCGACGTAAAATATGTCGCTGCAGTGTTCCCATTCATGGTGAAGCCGTTTTGCACAAACGTGATTTCTTCGCCCTCTAGGGCCGAAGCGTCTACGCTTTGCTGGCGAAAGGTATCAAGCGGCAACGGCTGCGCCATAACCGGTGGCCAGCCCAAGTAGTTCTTGCTGGTCACGCTCAGATAGTTTGACAAATCACCGCGACTGCGACCTTCAAAAATAGCGGCTTCTTTGGCCCAAATCTCTGCTTCAATGGCGGCAGGATCAGGTGACGTTGTTCCGGCAGATGAAGCGGTTTCCGGCTTGGCATTTTCTAGCGCGTCGCATCCGGTTAGCAAAAGCGCGGCCACGAGGTTCACATAGAGTATTTTTGACATCGATGCTCTCTCCTCAATGGAAACGCCCTGGCAAACACCACGTGTAGACCAGGGCGGTATGGGCCTAAGGGCGCGCGACCCTAATAACTAAAGTTTGCGCTGACCCCAAATGTACGGCGTTCCCCGAAATAGGTGCCGAGGATGTTGCTGCCAAGGGGCTGGATGATCTGCAGCGAGTTTGAGACATAGCGCTCGTCAAACAGGTTGCGTGCCCAAACAGCAATGCGGAAGTTCTCTTTATAGTCAAAGCCAAGCCGCGCATTAACCAGGGTCCGCCCTGGGGCTGTCGCCACGTTGATGGATTCAGCAAAATGCTCGGACTGATAAGAAATATCGGCCCGCACATAATAGGCAAGATCGGCTGTAATCTCATCTTCCCACTGGCCACCTAAAGCAAGCTGCCACGTGGGGGATCGCTCAAGTGTATTGCCACTAATATCGGCACCGAGCGGCAGTCCGTTCTCGCCAATGACCACGTCACAAACGGTTGTCGTTTCAGTACATGGCGGAAAAGGTCCAGCGGAGAATGTTGCGTCTACAGTACCATCTTTATACCGCGCGTTTGTGTAGGAAATGGCTGTGTCAAAGCTAATCCGATCTGTTGCCTGCCACGACCCTTCAGCTTCAAAACCAAAGATGCGGGCATCGCCAAGGTTCGACGTTAAGCCGGAGGTGAACACGGTACCGAGCGGGTCTGATAAGCTAATCTGCAGATTGCTCCAGTCTGTATAAAAAGCTGCGACGTTAAGCGTTGCAGTTCCATCCAGGAAGGTGTTCTTTGCGCCAACCTCGTAAGTCCAATTGAACTCAGGGTCGAAAACGGCCAATTCCGGACTGATCGCTGCGGCATTAAAACCACCGGCTTTGGCGCCGCGTGCCACTGTTGCGTACAGCAATGTGTCGTCGGTCAAGTCATGCTCAATGGTAATGCGCGGCGTGAAGAACTTAAACGTCTCCGGGCTTCCTTGTACTGCGGCTGGCGGATCGAGCCGCAAATTGGTCGTCTCGATGCGTTCCGACGTGTACCGGCCCTCTGCGCCAAACCGCGTCCGCCCATCGTTAAATGTAAACGTTGCTTCGGCAAAGAAAGAATAGCTTTCGGTATTTGTCAGCTCTCTATTAAAAATGAAGTTTGAGAAGTCAGGAAAACTTGTGGAATTTACGGGGTCAATATCGATGGATTCCGTGCCAAGCGGCGGCAAGTTTATACTCACGGAAGACGGACGGTCATCCCCGTTCATATAGAATGCGCCTGCGGCAGCACGTAGCGGCCCGCCATTATCAAATGTAATGCGAACCTCGTGCTGCTGGTAATCCAGGTCGCCGATCGGAGCGCCTTGAAAGTTACAAAGTGTCGGAAACACCGGTGGCCCTAAGATCGTGCCGCAGTTTACCGGATCACTTTCGGCGGTATTTGCTGTAATAGACTGAGCATCTAAAAGACCGAACTGATAAGTTGCCGTGATGGCTTCGCTAAATTCAACCTCAAGTGAAATGCGGCCAACATCAATGTTGGCTTGCCGACCAAAGCCGCGTGGGTCAAGCACCGCTGTTTCGCCAGTGACTGGAAACTCACCACAGAACAGGCCAAATGTTCCGCCTGCTTCCAGTCCACCACATGTACCTTGGCCTTGACCGGTGTTGAGCCAGCGCGCTGCGCGCCCCTCTTCGCTTTTGTCGAAGTGGATGTAAGACGCCTCTATCGTGATGTATTCCGTCGGCGTGAGAACTGCTATGGCGCGGAAGGTTTGGTTATCCCACCCACCGATCCGGCCGGTTGTGCCCGGCGAAAAGTCTAAGTCTGCGTTGGGGTGCGTATTTTCCCAAGATCCGTCGAACTGGGTGTGGTCAAAGCCAAATCGGACGGCCAGGACATCTTGAACCACTGGAATAGACAGTGATGCGCCTACATCATAACGATCCCAATTGCCAACTGTCGCATTAGCAGCAACCGCAATGTCATCGCCAGGACGCGCGGATACGTAGTTGATCGCGCCAGCAAAAGCATTTCGTCCATAACGTGCGCTTTGCGGGCCTTTGACAACCTCCAAGCGCTCAAAACCCTGCAAACCCAAATTAACGACCCAAGACCGCGGCATGTAAATACCGTCAACAAAGGTGCCTACCGTTTGCTCTCTGCCGGTGACGCGCAGCGTGGACTGGCCACGGATGGCAGGGTTTGCATTACCGCCATCAAAATCTTCAAACGAAAATCCGGCGGTAAACCGAGCAATATCGTTTAGTTCTTGTAGGTTCTTGCGCCGAATTGCTTCCGCGTCGAATGCCGTCACGGCCAGCGGCACATCCTGCAGGCTTTCTGCGCGGTTCCGTGCGGTGATAAAAATTGTTTCAGTATCAAGTGCTGCGTCCTGCGCCTGGGCGGCGGCTATGTTGGGGTGCAGACAATTGAGTGCGCTCAATGCGACACCTGTGAGAGCCACCGAACGAACGGCGCGATGAATGTGTGTGTTCACTTGAATTTCCCTGGGTTTTGTTCTGAGCTGTAAAGCTTTTGCCGCTATACCAGTTGAGTGGTATAGCGGTTTACTCAGAACGTTACCGAGAAGTTAAAAGTGATCGATCAGTGAACACCGCGCGCGGCCCTATGGCGCATTCGTATGAGGCCACGCTGTTTATGGCCTATAAGTCAATCGATTGAATCCAGCCACTCGCCGCTCAGTTCAGACGGCGAAATTACACGTCGGTTTCTTTAAGCTTATAACCGGCCAACAGAAAAATCGTCACCAGACCCATGACCGCCGGGATATAGCTCACACCAAGCAGCAGTGCTTGGCGCACGTCATCGCCGGTTTGTTGTTCTGCGGGCAGTGACTTATCAAATCCTGCAAGCGACAGAGCGACGCCAATTAATAACGGACCAAAGGCAAAGGTGAACTTCTCGACAAAACTGTAAAATGACGTGAAGACGCCTTCGCGCCGGACGCCCGTTTGTTTGGCGTCGTGATTGATGATGTCGGTCAACATGGACATTGCCATGACAACATTGCCGCTGAAGGCGATTGCCAGGCCAACCCCGCGTAACAAGATTGCCCATGTCGGCTCGCCCGGCTGCGCCAGCGACCAACTTGCGACGGTCAAAACATTGGCGATGGCGGCAATCACGTAGGTCCAGTTTTTGCCCAGCACTTTAGAAACTTGAACTGTCAGCGGAGCCGCAATAATTGAGCACGCACTTATCAACAGAAAATAATATGTGATGACGGTAAAATCACGTTGCATGACGCTTAGCACAAAAAACTTAAATGCGGCGATGGTCGCTGCTGTGCCCAGCAACTGACAAAACTTTGCTCCAATGAGGCGCATAAAGTGTTTGTTCCCAAGCACGGCGCGCATTTCCTTCATCAGGTTGGGGCGTTCAGCTGACGTGCTTAAAAAGCGCGCATTGGCGGTGCCGAGCCACGTGGTCATGAGCGTTACAAAAATGAACGCCGCGCCGCCCAAACCAACGAGCGCATACGCGGTCCATGATGTGCGCCCAAGCTGTTCTAAAATCAATGGGATACCGGCGGCTAGCACACCTGCGGTCGACACAGAGATCATCCTAAAACTATGGATGGACGAGCGTTCGTGGTAGCTGTCCGTCATTTCCGCCGGCATTGCCAAATAAGGGATGTTAAACAGCGTGTAGCCAAATGAAAACAGCATCAGCGCAGTGAAGATATAGCCTATGGTCATGTACTCATGACCGAGCATGGGCGTTGTGAACACCATCAGGAAAGATAGTGAAGATAAGATCGCTCCAGCCAATAAAAACGGCCTGCGCCTGCTCTTGTCCGTCTTTAGTCGATCGCTCCAACTGCCCACGATAGGGTCGGTAAAGGCATCGAATATTTTCGGCACAAAGACGATAGCGCCAGCCAATGCGGGAGAGATTTTCAACACCGAAATCATGTAAAAGAAGGCGAAACCGGCGATCACGTTCATCATGAAGGCAACGCCAGATGCGCCAACTGACCAATAAAATTTGAGGCCAAACGGTATTTGCGCTTCGGTTGTCTTTGCGGTTGGTACCAGTGTGTCAACGGCTGTTGCCATCAAACCCTCCAAACAGTGTATGGGTCGCCGCGATATCGCTGTCGCGGCGCTTTGAATAGTAGATAAGCTAAACACTGCGTTTGTCTTGTTTGGGTTTAAAGTGGGGTTTTATCGATGGGCGATTTTTTCACCTCATCCTTGCTCGTGCTGCGTTTGGGTGTTCCGTGGCAGGTATCAGGCGTGGATAGAGCAGGGCAGCGGGTCCGTTTCGTCGCAGCTTCTTGAGTTACGCAGCACCATATGAGATATCAACACGTAACGGTTGGTAAACGGGTGCTGAGATGACAACAAAAGATATCAATTGGATGGTAACGATGACGGTAGCGACGGTCGTCGCCCATCTCGCGTTTGGCGGTAAGGCGGCTGCTTTCAAAGGCAAAAATTTTCCTCAGTGCGCAGAGCTGGTCAATGCTGCTGATGAATTGGTTGATCGACCGAGCACGTTTAGCAAGGCCAAGTCAGGCTTTGGTAAAGCCACAGGCATGCTGGGAAAATTTGGTGGTTTTGGCGGCAGCGCCGGCAAAGCTGCACAGGTTGCAAATCAAGTCCAGCAATATGAAGGCTATATCGAAAGTGCCGCCGGTTTGGCCACAAGTATGCTCGATAGCCACCCGGATCCAGCTGATCGCTGGAGTGCTTACTCTGGCCAAATGAATAAACAAGGCAAACAACTCTATGACGCGCGGCAAGCCATTGCCGAGGCGCAAAACTGCTATAATACCGCGTATGACGATCTTGCCGCGCAAGTTGCAGACGGCAGCATGAAATCGCGTAAAGCCAAAAAGCCGCTTAAAGAAATCAAAAAAGGGACAAAGGAAACCGGGAAGCTGCTGGATGCCGTGCTCCAGCAGGCGCGCAACAATACCAATGCCTACGGCGAAGCGCTGGGCGATGAAACAAGTGGGCTGGATGTTGGTGGCTTTATGTCTGGCCAAGCATCCTATTGTGCCAACGCCGCAGGGCAATTGGCGAATTGGTGCGGCAAATAC
>JBCCLR010000130.1:0-10937 GCA_039026755.1 Pseudomonadota bacterium
ATTGACCCCGTGCCGGATCGTGAAGAGATATCTGCGCCTGTTCTGCCGCCTCAAGCAGGGCCAATCAATCCAATATCTATGACCATTGACCTTGATGCCGGCTTTGTCATCGGCGATGTGCGTTCCAGCTCTCATGATGTTTTGAAAACACGCATTGATGGCGGCCATATGCGGTTGATGCTGGGGAAGGGCCGTGTCCCTGCCGATCGGGATTTTGAGCTGATTTGGACGCCAAAATCAGGCACTGGGCCGAGCGCAGCCTTGTTTACAGAAACTGTTGGTGATGAGACCTTTTACCTGCTCATGCTCACGCCGCCCGCAGGCCCGGTAGAAACAGCCCCGCAGCCGCGCGATGTGACCTTTGTGCTGGATACGTCCGGCTCCATGCAGGGCGCTTCAATCCGCCAAGCGCGCGAAGCGCTGGCCCTTGCCATTACCCGGCTAAGGCCCAGTGATGCCTTTAACGTGGTGCAGTTTAATTCAAACGTCGACATGCTGTTTGCCGCCCCCCGGCCGGCCACTGAGGTCAATATGGCTCGGGCACTTGGGTATGTGCGAAGCCTTGATGCGAGCGGCGGCACGCAGATGCTACCGGCGCTAAAGGCGGCGCTGTCGCAGTCACAAACTGTGCAACAACACAATGTGCAGCGACTACATCAGGTGATCTTTTTAACCGATGGTGCCATCGGCAATGAACACGCGCTGTTTCAAACCATTGCAGATCAGCGCGGCCCCGCCCGGATTTTCACGGTCGGCATCGGGTCCGCGCCGAACTCTTATTTCATGTCGCGCGCGGCCGAGCTTGGCCAAGGCACTTTTACGCATATTGGCCAGCTGTCGAAGGTGCGCACGCGTATGGAAGCGTTGTTTGAGAAGCTTGAGCGCCCGGCGGTGACAAACATTGCCGCGCGCTGGCCACAGGAGGCCAAGGTCGAAGCCTGGCCAGCGCTCATTCCCGATGTCTACCATGGTGAAACACTGATTGTGGTTGCACAGACACAAACCAAACGCGGCCGTGTTACCCTTTCCGGCGATCATGAACAGACCCGCTGGCAGGTTGATCTGCCGCTCGAAAATGCTCGCACGCGCCCCGGAATTGCCAAGCTTTGGGCGCGCAAGAAAATTGCCTCCTTAGAAACCGCGCGGGCCTCTTATGGTGCAGACCATGAGAAGATAGATGCTGCTGTGCTCAGCACCGCGCTCATGCATGGCCTTGTTAGCCGGTTGACCAGCCTGGTTGCGGTCGACGTGGCGCCGAGCCGACCTGCCAATGAGCCCATAACGCAAACAAAGGTGCCTCATAACCTGCCGCACGGCTGGGACTTTGGCAGCGTGTTTGGCGAAACAACGCCAGCCGCCGCGCCGCCGCGAACGCGCGCTGCAGCGCTTCAGTTTGGCGCTCAACATGCGTCTGCCGCGCCGGGCATTGTGTTGCCACGCACCGCCAGCCTGTGGCAGCTCAAACTCGCCCTTGGCATCGGCGTGTTGATTGCCGCTATCGTGCTGTTCTGGTGCCAGCGGCGTGATGCTTAAGGTGCGCACGCGCCAGACACGCAGCTGGAGCCGTATAGCGCTCTATTGCGCAGCCATTGGAGGCATAGCCCTTGCCATGCATGGCCTGTGGATCCCAGTCAAAGCGCAAGTCGCGCAGGTTTTGCTGAAGCGGGCCTGGGCGAAAACACAGGCCGGTGTAACAGATGTAAAACCCTGGCCTTGGGCCGATATGGCGCCGACCTTTCAGCTCAGCATTCCTACGCTTGATGCCCGCTTCATCGTGCTAGGCAGCGCTAGTGGCGAAGCGCTGGCCTTTGGGCCGGGCTGGATGCCGTCAACACCGCGGCCTGGCGCCCCAGGGCTGAGCATCATTGCTGCACACCGCGATACGCATTTTAATGTGCTGAAGGAAATAACGATTGGTAATGCAATTGACGTTACAGCATCTGATGGTTCCAAGTTACGCTTTGAAGTCTCCGACACACAGATCGTTGACACGCGCACGTCGGGTCTTGTGCCTAATGCAGGAGAAGCTGGTCTTGCGCTGGTCACATGCTGGCCATTCGATGCAACGCAGCCAGGGCCGCTGCGGTTTGTGGTTACGGCAAGGCTGGTGGGTGAAGGAATGGCGGGGCACCCTCTCAATGCCTACAACAAAGCAGCGTAGCACGAAACGCATCCTCTAGCTGTCCGCGTTGCAAAGGCAGGCTCTCAAGCGCCTCGCCTTCAAGCCTTATCCTCTAATCGTCAATTGACGACGAACTGGTTTGTCCGGAGGACCTGCTTATGGCGTTAAGCCGGGCTTAAGCCCTATCCAAAACCCCTTTATGAGCGCCATTATTAGGACACGACCCTATAGCTCAGAGTTCGGGGAAGCCAAAAAAGTTTGCAATGCAGACCCCTTTGCTCCTCGTCATGCGGGGGTGTTTAAGACATGGGGAGACCTAGCCAATTTTACAAGCGTTCTAATCGCACCCCTTCACACTTTGCGTATTTCCTCATAGTCTCCGCGCCGAACGACCAGAGGCTTCATGACTATGCTTAGTGCCCTCGGGCTCATCGGCGGACTTGCGCTACTTATTGTGTTCACTGTGCGCGGTATGAACATCCTGATCGCCGCGCCGCTGTGTGCGGCGCTGGTGGCGCTGACCAGTGGGCTGGCGTGGTTGCCGCCGCTGGCTGCGGCGGGCGCGCCGGACTTTGCTACGGCCTATATGGCAGGTTTTACTGGCTTTTTTGCAGATTGGTTTTTGATGTTCCTGCTTGGCGCGATCTTTGGCGAAGTAATGGGCCGGACTGGCGCGGCCGATAGCGTGGCGCATTGGATTGTCGCGACCTTTGGCATCAAGCACGCGGTGCTTGCGGTGGTCGCCGCCTGCGCCGTGCTGACCTATGGCGGGGTCAGCGTGTTTATCGTTGCGTTTTCAGTGTATCCCATGGCCGTGAGCCTGTTTAAAGCGGCCAACCTGCCGCGCCGGTTTATTCCCGGCACCATGGCGTTTGGGTCAGTCACTTTCACCATGACGTCTGCCGGCAGCCCGGAGATCCAAAACTTGATCCCCATGCAATATCTTGGCACCAAGGCGACAGCGGCTTGGGAGGTCAGCCTGGTGGTGGCGGTGCTGATGGCCATCGCGGGCACGCTTTGGCTCAAGTCCATGATCGCCAAAGCCGTGGCTGGCGGGGAAGCTTTTGCCGCGCGCGGCGATGACCGCAAAGATATTGCGCTCGCCGGCGCGCCAAGTGCGCTGGCCAGTCTGATGCCTCTGCTTGCTGTTTTAGCGGTATTTCTCATGACGCAATATCCGGCGCTTTGGCTTGGCCTAGGCGCCGGCATGCCCGGTAATGGGCTGGGTAAATGGGGCCTGGTGGTGGCGCTGGGCGCAGGCGTACTCGCTGCAATACTGATCGGGCAGCGCAATCGTGAGGCGATCCCGCAGGCGTTTTCCGTCGGCGCGGTGAGCGCGGTGATTGCTATTGTGAATACGTGCGCGGTGGTTGGTTTTGGCGCGATTGCCAAGCTGTCGCCGGCATTTCTGGCTGCGCTTGATGGGCTGCAATCCCTGCCGGGTGATCCGTTGATTGGGGCCGCGATTGCGGTGACGGTGATTGCGGCGCTTACCGGGTCGGCCTCTGGCGGGCAAAGCATCGCACTGCCGCTTATTGCGCCGACCTATTTGGAAGCGGGCGTTAATCCAAATGAGTTTCACCGGGTCGTCGCCATAGCCTCAGGCGCGCTCGATAGCCTGCCGCATAACGGCTATGTGGTGACCACAATTCGGGCCATCTGCGGCGAGACCCATGGCGGTGCCTATCTGCCGCTAGGCGCGCTTACGGTGATCGTGCCGCTGGCTGGCCTTAGCATCGCGCTCGGTCTCTTCATCCTTCTTTAAGCGCTGATTAACTATAAGTACCCTACCAAAAGGCATTTAGTCCGAGACATAGGTGGCTGGTAGGCGATGCAGCGTGATACCTATAAACTTTCAGAACTCTTGCAGGCGATTGGCCGTTATCGCCGTGCGCGCAATATGGGCGAACTCAAAGCCTCGGTCGATCAGCACGTTAAAATAGGCTATTCGGCAAATCAGCTCTTCAAGCGCTTGCCAGATAAATCCGATGCCGCGCGGTGTTATACATTTGAGCGACTAGAAAGGGCGCTGGCGACTGAGAAAGACGCATATCGACGCCTGCTTTACCACAATGTGCTGCTGCGCACTGATTTTACATATGCGCGTTTCTTGCGCGCTTGGCATGCCTTAGCCGCGACAGATCTGTCCCTCATCGAACTTCATGCCAGTTGGTATGCGCTCTATGTCCATCGCTTCACCGGGATGCAGTGTTTTAGCCAATCGCAATGGGTCAAATCTGGGTATTTGCTGCGCAAGCTCTATCACCGTGTCGCAGCGATGGCACGTCACAGCTATGCAGGCCAATTAGAAAGCAGTGTTCCGCCAGGCGCTTCCCAGACCAGTCAAACGCCGCACTATGTCGTCTCCACAACCGAATTTCTCGGTGAAACGCATTCGGTGCGCCAACAAGCGGTCGATTTGGCCGCGGCGTTGGAGGATCATTGCGGTGCGCGGGTTTCGATCATCAACGCTGCCACGCCGCCGAGGCTGCAATTTGGATATTTTAGCGATGAGACTGCGGCGACTTTTGTGGGCAAGTTTAATAAAGCGACGGTATATTCTTACGGCGATAAGGGCTTCGGCTTTGCGCAAAATCCGCATATTGCTCTCAATGCACAGGCCTTTGCCTGGTATGCACAGCGCATGGCGCAGTTGGCACCAACCGGCGTCATTAGCATTGGTCCTGGTAATATTCTGGCTGACTGCTTCAGTGGCAGTGTTCCCACCTTGGCTTTTCCCTATGTGAGTGAATTGCCGCTGTCAGCAGCGCCGCTGCAATGTATCGTCAAGCCGCACGCACCGGTGGACGATCGGTTGGCCGAACGTGCGGGAACGCGCTGCGCGGACATTAAGGTCATTCCAACGGGGTTTCGCTTGCCACAATGTGATACGCCGACGGAGCGGGCGGATTTCGGCTTTCCTGCCACGGCGCGTATTGCGATTGTTGTCGGAATGCGGCTGTCTTGGGAATGCGATGATGCATTTTTGCGCGTTCTCGACAGTGCTGCGCAGCGCCACCGGGACCTGCATTTCGTTTTTGTTGGCCCGATTGATAAGCCCGATGAATTTTTAAGGCACTATCCCACCTTGGCTGGCAAGGTGAAGCTGCTTGGTTTTCGGCATGATGTGCTGGCGATCACGCGGGCCTGTGATCTTTATATCAATCCATTTCGGCAAGGCGGCGGCACATCCGCTATTTTCGCCATGTCTGCCGGCCTGCCGGTGATTACCAAAACCGGCGGCGATGTGGCAGATTTATGGAGCGGTGACGATAGCGCACAAGGCACCGCGGAATTTAGCGCGCGCCTGTCGGCATGCTTGGACGATGAAAGCGTCTATGACCGCTTGTCAAAGCATGCGCTGGCGCGCTGGGGCGTAAAGTCCGATATGGCGAACATGGCGCAGGCAATTGCAGATCTGCTGGCGGGTGGTGATTGTGGCACATCGGTAGAGGCAGCCGCATAGGTACCTTCGTTTTATGTCGGTGAGAGCTGGCCCAATGCAACATCGAGGTGGGACAGATAGATTGCAATCTGGTGACGCACTTGGTTCGAAAGGACCGCCTCATCGCTGAGCGCATCTTCAAAGCGGTGGCAAAGCTGTGCCAAGCTTTCAAAACCAAAAGCCTGCGCATTGCCTTTTAGACTGTGCAGTTCGCGGTTGAGTTCAGCCAAACCCTGCGGTGTCGTGTTGGCAATGCATGCTTCCATTCGGCGCAGCTTGTCATGTCCGGCTGCAATAAAATCACTGAGATCATCTTCACCAATGAAGTCTTGCGGCATTATGGTCATGTGTTACCCTCTATCATAATGCTGAAAGCTCAAGCCATGCCGAACCTAGCGCGAAGGTCTTAACGCTGCGTGTGCGTGCTTGACATAAACGCTTTTTTAAGCCAAGAGCGCGCAACACTGCGACGCCGCGCTGAGCATGCGCAACAGGTGTTTAGCAACGACAATTTCACTTAGGATGACACTGGGAGAGCTGGGATGGCGAAACCAACCACGATAAAAATCCGCCTCGTCAGCTCCGCTGACACTGGGTATTTTTACGTTACCAAAAAGAACCCGCGCACCATGACTGAAAAAATGGTTGTACGTAAATATGATCCAGTGGTGCGTAAGCACGTGGAATTTAAAGAAGCAAAGATTAAGTAGTGCCCGATTGCCCATTGCTGGGCGATATGCTGTGCGCACCAAACGGGTTGTGAGTGCCTAGCTGGCCTGTTGAATAATATCGTCAGAGCGATGACCAACACGCACTTGGTTGCGGCCAGCGTGCTTTGCCTCATACAGCGCTTCATCGGCGCGTTCGAGGAAAGTGGTGATGTTTTGATCATCCGCTTCGAGTTGCGCAACACCGATACTCACTGTCACATTGAGCTGTCCAGCATCGGCAGAGATGGGAAAAGCGCTGCCCGCAGTTAGGGCGCGGAGGCGCTCGCCCACTTTGGCCGCAATATCGAGCGATGTATCTGGCATGATCACAACAATTCTTCGCCGCCATAGCGGGCCGCTAAATCAATGCCGCGGATCGATTGCGAGATGCGCCGGGCAAACTCCTGCAACACTTCATCGCCAGCTGTGTGACCGTGTGTGTCATTAACGGATTTGAATTTATCCAAATCCAGTATGGCAATGCTTAAATCGCGGTCATGCGCGCGTGATGCGCTGATCAGGCTGTTGAGTTGGCTGGTCATATAATGCCGGTTGTAAAGCCCGGTGACCGAATCTGTCGTCGCCAGCTTGATGCTCATATGCAGATTTTCACGCAGCGAGTCGGTAAAACGTTTGCGGCGGATTTGCGTGCGCACGCGCGCGACCAGCTCAAGCGCATCGATTGGCCGCATCAGATAATCGTTCACACCGATATCCATGGCCTTGTTCACGCGAACGGCATCCTCGTCGCTGGCAATCATCAGCAACGGGACCATTCGGGTTTCTTTGTTGGTGCGCAGGCGCGATGCGATGCGCAGCCCATCTTGCCTGTCGAAGGACATCGGCAGGATCACGCAATCATAGGAAATCCGCTTACTAATGACGTCGAGTTCAGCGACGTCGCGTGCCACATCGACCTGGCCAAAATGATGCAGGCATTCACGCACCAGTTTTACATCTTCGCCATCCGGGTCGAGCAGCAAGATGCGCGCATCGACAATGGGTTTTTGCAGCAATGCGTCATCCGTTTCGCGGTAAGCATCACCGCGCGAGCGCAGTTCGTCCACCGTGAATTTAAGCCGTACGAGCGAGCGCACGCGCGCATATAGCGACGTGTCATCAAGCGGTTTGGTCAGAAAATCATCTGCGCCAGCCTGCAAACCTGCGACGCGGTCTTCAGGGTGATCCAGACCGGTGACTAAAACAACAGGCAGAAAGGCCGTTGCTGGATCCTTCTTAAGTTGCCGGCACACTTCAAACCCGTCCATATCCGGCATCATCACATCGAGCAATATCAAATCTGGCTGTTCGCGTTTTACGATATCCAAAGCTTCGGCGCCGGAGGAGGCTGTTAGCACATCGAAATATTCGCGCTCGAGCTTCACCTGCAGCAGCTTGCGATTGGGCATCACGTCATCAACGATGAGAATTCTTGCCGTCAAGGATGGTCTCTCTTGGTTAGCCCGCGAATTGCTTCACGGTATCTATAAAACTGCGCACACTAATGGGTTTTGATATGTAGCCTTCACACCCTGCGCTGCGAACTTTTTCTTCATCGCCCTTCATCGCAAACGCTGTGATAGCAACGATTGGTATCTGCGACGTTAACGGATCTGATTTTATGCGCTCGGTAATTTCAAGTCCGGAGACCTCAGGTAATTGAATATCCATGAGAATTAGCTGCGGTTGAGCAGTGCGGGCGATATCGATTGCCGCCATACCATCTTTGGTTTGCAGGGGCTCATAAGCGTGCGCTTCAAGCAGGTCACAAAACAACTTCATGTTGAGATCATTGTCTTCAACAATCAGAATTTTCGGCATGCCATCTGTATCAGCGTGCGCCGGGACTTGACCATCTTTCAGGTCTTGCGTCATGCGACATCCTTTCCGATTTATATGGTGATAGCATTGTTTTGTGGTGCTTGTGTAGCATTTGATTAACCATGCTGGAAAACTGGTGCGGAGCGTACGCCTTATGGACCACGCAGGTGACATAGAGATTGCAGTGCTTGCGGCAGCCTATATCAGCCGTGACGAGCGCCGGTTAAATGGACTGTTAGAAACTGCTGGTATGACACTTGGTGACGCCAAACAGGCTATTGAAGCGCGATCATATGGTTTTTTCGCGCATGTCTTTGCGTATTTGCTAAGCAGTGAGCCTTGGGCAAGAGAGTTCGCCCAGGAACACGACCTTGCGCCGGAAGATCTTGCCGCTGCAGCGCGGCCCTTTGGCATTGGCGGTTTGATGGATGGTTAAGCGGGACGGAGATGATGTTGGATGAGCATACCAAAATAGCGCTTGAAGCGTTTATTGATACAGCTGACCGTGCGCGGCCACTTATCATCTGTGATGCCGATGAAGTGCTCCTGCAGTTTTTTGTAACTTTGGAAAAATATCTGGAACAGCAGGGCTTTTATGTGCGCCTGGATAGCTTTGCTTTAAATGGCAACATCCGCAGTATTGATGCAGACACAGTAGCCTCTCCGGAGACCATCGGTGGCTTGATGCAGCAGTTTTTTAAAACGGCCATTCATACCTCTCCAACCGTGGACGGCGCAGCGCCTGCACTAGAGCGCTTGTCTCAATCCGCAGAGATTTGTGTGCTTACGAATTTGCCAGGCGCGCAAGCGGATGCGCGGCAAAAATCACTATGTGACGCGGGTATTTGCTATCCGGTGATTTGCAACAGCGGCCATAAAGGCTTTGCCGTTAAAGCCTTAAGGGATGCCTGGACGCGGCCAATTTCATTTATCGATGACTTGCCGCCAAACCATGATTCCGTTGCCAAAGCAGCGCCAGATGTGCACCGCATCCATTATGTCGCCGACATGCGCCTATCCAAATTGATCGATAAGCCCGCATCCGCCCATGCCCGGCTGCACAATTGGTCACAAATTGAGCAGCATTTAATGGCTTGGCTCGCGCAGTAGCGGCGATGTCATGGTTACGCTGCCAACTCTCTGTCGGGATTGCCTCGCGCTGGAAACCCAGCAGGCTTTAGACACTTGCGCAGCCTGCGGGTCAGGCAATCTGGTCTCTCATCCAGAACTGCTTGAGTTGACTCTGGCGCATCTTGATTGCGATGCTTTTTATGCAGCCGTTGAAAAGCGTGACAATCCCGAGCTGGAAGGCAAACCCGTTATTGTTGGCGGCGGTGCACGCGGCGTGGTCACCACCGCCTGCTATATTGCGCGCATCAACGGTGTCCGCTCAGCTATGCCGATGTTTAAAGCCAAGCGGCTGTGCCCGCAGGCCGTCATCATTAAACCGCGCATGGCGCGCTACCGCGAGGTATCGCAGCGTATCCGCCGGCTGATGCTAGACGTTACTCCGCAAATTGAGCCGATTTCCGTCGATGAGGCGTTCCTCGATTTGGCCGGGACACAGCGGCTGCATAAGGCAGCGCCGGCGCAGACGATGCTTGCATTGGCAAAGCGCATTGAGCGTGACATCGGCATCACAGTCTCCATCGGCCTGAGCTATAACAAATATCTCGCCAAGGTCGCGTCTGACTATCGCAAACCGCGCGGCTTTCATGTTATTGGGCGAGCCGATGCACTTGAATTTCTAGCGCCGCAACCGGTGTCACTCTTGTTTGGTGTCGGCAAAGTTTTTGCACGAAAGTTGGAGCGCGACGGCATCAGCAAGATTGGGCAAATTCAAGCCATGTCCTCATCCGCTTTGATGGCGCGCTATGGCAGTATGGGGAGCCACATCTGGAGCCTAGCGACGGGTCAAGACAGCCGCGCCGCGACACCGCAGCGTGCTGCTAAAAGTATTTCCTCTGAGCGCACATTCAACACAGATATCAATGCGCTGGGCACGCTTTCTGACGTGCTTTGGACATTGTGTGAAGATGTCAGCCGTTCGCTCAGCAGCACAGCAATGACAGCAAGGACGGTGCAGCTTAAACTTAAAACTGCAGATTTTCGCACGATTACCCGCCGCCATACGCCAGGCGGTCCGCTCACCGCGCCACGGCAGCTGTTTGAGCCAGCGCAGCAATTGCTAGAGCGCTGTGCCGATGGAACGGACTTTCGCCTGCTTGGCGTTGGGGTGGCGGGTTTGGCCCCGGCACAGGAAGCCCCGCATGAGGCAGGGCTGTTTGCACCGAAAGCCCAGGAAAAAGACGCGCAACTCAATGAAGCGCTCAGCGCGATTCGTGGCCGCTTCGGCATCAATGCGATTGAAACCGGCCGCACCAACCGCGCCCGGGTCAAAGGTCTGCGCAATCGCCAGAGCGTATCAAAGTCACAGACCGAAGATGATCCTGATGAGCGCGCATAGCTGGGCCGATTAACGCTTTTCATGCGCCTGAAAAACTGTAGTGTGCGCCCGCACAGCAAACCTAGGGAAATGTGAACACCAATGAGCGCAGAAGAGACCTTGAACGCTGCCGGCCACGTGTTGCCACCAGCAGCAGCGCCTGCGGCAAATTATGTGCCGTTTACCGTTGAAAACAACATCGTTTATGTGTCTGGCCAATTGCCGCTTAAAGACGGCGCTTTGGTGGCGACAGGGCGGGTTGGTGAGGACGTTGATGCACAGCTGGCAACCGCTGCGGCTGAAGCCTGTGCGCTCAATGTCATTGCTCAAGTTAAGGCAGCTGCCGGCGGTGATCTAAGCCGCGTGAAACAAGTCCTTAAGCTTGGCGTCTTC
>JBCCLR010000131.1:0-10739 GCA_039026755.1 Pseudomonadota bacterium
ATTTTGTACATATACGCGCGACTGAAAAGCCCAAATATAAAAATACCTGATCATTTCAAAAGGTTAGAATGATGGCACGGGCTTTGCTGTACTGCTTCGTGTCCGGTGCGGCGTGTTGCGAGTTGCGTTATGTTTAAACATCTTTTGATTGTTCTAGGTCTGGCGACGTTCACACTGGCTGGTCCTGCCAAAGCTGATTTTGACGCATCACGGGTTTTAGATAGAGCTGCCGTTCCACCCCGCGAAAGCCGCCGCGCGGCACCTAATTCCGCATCCCTCACCGGCAAACGCTCACCGGAAGGCACCGTGCTTGCATTTGGCGCGCCGGTTGGCGGTTTGCTGAGCCTTGGTCTGTGCGGCTGCGCCGCCGTGCGTCATCGCTCAATTCGCCGGCACCTTGGGCTACCGCAAAGTTGATACACATCGCGGCGGCTTGATATCTTAAAATTCAGGCCAGCAGCGCCGTCTTTGGTGCAGTATCGCCGCGCGCTGGCTTTGTGTTTGGCTTAGACATTGCGCCGAGGACAGGGTACTTCTGACGCGTATGACTGACACGCCCTTTCCGCTTGCAGATGACATTGTGCGCTATATTGAAGCCGCTGATGCGAAGGTTACCCGCCGCGACATCGCCAACGCCTTTGGCATCCGCGGCGACGACCGCGTTGCCTTGAAAGTCTTGCTGCGCGAGATGGTCTCGCGTGGCATGATTTTGCGCGGCCCTGGTAAAGGCTATGAGGTTGCCGGCCGATTGCCAAATGTAGGCGTGGTCAAGGTGACCAATATAAGCGATGGCGGCAGCGCATTTGGACACGCGGAGGGCTGGCGCGGCGAAGGCGACGGCCCACGCATTCGGCTGGAAGACTTTGCCAAGAAAGGCCGCACGTCAGGCCGATTGAAGCCCACCAGCTTGGCACCGGGCGATAAAGTTTTAGCGCGGCTGCGCCCTGCTGGAGACAAAGGTTATCGCGGCCAAATCATTAAGAAACTGGACGCAGCACCCACCGGTATCTTGGGCATTTTTCGGCGTGATGGCGCAGGCACATTCATCGAACCTGTAGAAAAGGGGCGGACCGACTTTATTACTGTTGCTTCGGGCGACGATAAGTCCGCCCGCGATGGCGAATTGGTGCGCGCTGATCAGCTGCGCGGCACCCGCTATGGGCCGCGGCAAGCAAAGGTGGTGGAATGCCTAGGTGAAGTGCTTGGCCCGCGCAATGTCAGCCTAATTGCAATATACCAGCACGATATCCCGATGGACTTTCCAGTCGATGCGGTAAGATTGGCTGAAACGGCGCACATGCCTGCCTTGGGAGACCGAGAAGACTTGCGTCATTTGCCCCTCGTCACGATCGATCCGGTCGATGCCCGTGATCATGATGATGCCATTTGGGCGGAACCACATCCTGACGGTCAAGGCGGTTTCCATGCCATTGTCGCCATCGCGGATGTCGCTGAATTTGTGCGGCCAGGCTCGGCGCTTGATAAGGAAGCCTATAAGCGCGGCAACAGCTGCTATTTTCCAGATCGCGTTGTACCCATGTTGCCTGAGGCCTTATCAAACGGGCTGTGCAGCTTAAAAGCCGGTGAAGACCGCGCAAGCCTGGCCGTCCACCTTTATTTTGATGCCGCAGGGCGACTAAAGGCGCATCGCTTTAGCCGCGCGCTTATTAAAGTCACTGCGAATATCAGCTATGAAGAGGCGCAGGCCGCGTTTGACGGTGCACCCGGTAAACATGCCGCGCCGCTGGTCAAGACCGCGTTACAGCCGCTGCTTGACTGTTACAGCGCAATGGCCAAGGCGCGCGATAAACGCGCGCCCTTAGAACTCGACCTACCTGAGAAAAAAATCGTGCTTGGGCCCGATGGCCGAGTTGCTGATATCCGCTTGCGCGAACGCCTGACAGCGCACCGGCTGGTTGAAGATTTTATGATCAGCGCCAATGTGGCCGCTGCTGAGGCGCTTGAGAAGAAAGCCCAGCCGCTGATCTACCGAATCCACGAACAACCCTCTATGGATAAGATGGAGACGCTGCGCAGTTTCTTAGATGGCTTTGATTATAAGCTGGCGCGCGGCCAAGTGGTGCGGCCACAAATCTTCAACCGCATCCTGGCGCTGGCGCAAGACAGATCCGACATGGTCGGCGTATCGGAAATGGTGCTACGCACGCAAATGCAGGCCCGTTATGACCCGGAAAATATGGGCCACTTCGGCCTCTCCCTGGGCCGCTATGCGCATTTTACCTCACCCATTCGCCGCTATGCGGATTTGATCGTCCACCGCGCGCTTATCAACGCCTATTCTCTTGGCGAGGGCGGCCTAGAAGACTTTGAAATCGCGAGACTAGACAACACCGCGCAGCATATTTCCATGACTGAGCGGCGCGCCATGACAGCCGAGCGCGACAGTCTAGACCGCTATTTGGCAGCATATTTCGCCGATCATCGCGGGAATGATTTTGATGCCAGCGTCACCGGCGTTGCAAAAGCCGGCTTGTTTTTAAAAGTCGGCGACATGGGCGCCGATGCTTTCGCGCCGGCCGCACGCCTGAGCGATACAGAATACATGGTTTATGACGAAAGCCGCCAAGCGCTGATTGCCGAGCGCAGCGGCTGGGCTTACCGGCTCGGCGATGATGTGCGCGTGCGTATTGAGGAGGCCGCGCCCGTGTCCGGCGGCGTCAGAGTGAAAGTTCTTACCGAACCCAAGCACCGAATTTTAGACGCGCCCAAACGCAAGCCCCGCCGCCCACAACGCGCCCAAAGCGGCCGGCCGAAAAACATCAGGCTTGGGAAACGGCGGCGATAAAGCTTAAAAAAATAAAGGGGGACGCCATGCACTTCGACTATTCGGCCAATACGCGCGATTACATAGAGCGGCTTGAGCACTTTATGGACACTCATATCTATCCCGCTGAAACCACCTATGCGCGTCAGGTGGCCGGTGGCGATAGATGGCAGCCGGTGCCGATCATTGAGACGTTAAAGCCGCTGGCCCGAGAAGCTGGGCTGTGGAACCTGTTTCTGCCGCAAGATTATGCGCCTTTTTCGCCCGGCCTGACCAATTTGGAATACGCGCCGCTGGCCGAAATCATGGGGCGCGTGCTTTGGGCCAGTGAGGTGTTTAACTGCTCAGCACCTGATACCGGTAATATGGAAGTGCTCGCGCGCTATGGCTCGCCCAAGCAGCAAGAGACCTGGCTGAAACCTCTGCTTGCAGGGGAAATACGCTCCGCCTTTGCCATGACGGAACCAGACGTGGCGTCCTCCGATGCCACAAACATCCAATCTTCAATTGTTGAGGACGGGGATGAATACGTGATCAATGGCCGTAAATGGTGGACCTCCGGCCTGGGGGACCCGCGCTGCAAAATCCTGATTTTCATGGGTAAAACCGACCCCAGTGCCGCCAAGCATGTACAGCAAAGCCAAATCCTGGTGCCCATCGACACGCCGGGCATTGAGATCAAGCGGCACCTGCCGGTGTTTGGCTATGATGATGCGCCGCACGGCCATATGGAAGTGCACTTCAAGGATGTGCGCGTTCCTGCCGAAAACATGATCCTCGGCCCCGGACGCGGCTTTGAAATTGCGCAAGGCCGGCTTGGGCCGGGGCGCATTCACCACTGCATGCGCTCCATTGGCGCTGCCGAACGCGCGCTAGAAATGATGTGTAAGCGCCTCAAAGCCCGCGTCGCCTTTGGTGGGCCCGTCGCTGAACACAGCGTCTGGCATGAACGCATTGCCACCGCGCGCATTGAAATTGAACAAGCCCGCCTCCTCACCCTCAAAGCCGCCTATATGATGGACACGGTGGGCAACAAAGCCGCGCAAAAAGAAATCGCCATGATCAAAGTCGTCGCGCCAAACATGGCCTGCAAAATCATCGACTGGGCCATCCAAGCACATGGCGGCGGCGGCGTCTCAGACGACTTTGGCCTCGCCTACATGTACGCTGCCCAACGCACCCTCAGGCTTGCAGATGGGCCAGATGAAGTGCACCGCGGCGCAATCGCGAAGAAAGAGCTGCGGTCTTATAATTAAGAGACCGACAACTAAGAGACTGGGCCTTTTTGCAACTCTTCCCAAAGCCGATACGCTTTATCCGGCAGCACCTTTTGCGCGCGCAGTTCGTCCATGTCGCAACCGCGCAGCTCGTGCGGGAAGACCAGCCAGGCGCTGGTTTCGTGGATATAGTAGTCCGGCACCCGGTCCGTCGTGTTTTTCTCAGGCTTATAATAAACCGTGGCCGTGCGGATATCGCTGGGCGTGTTGCGCCTGCATTTGGCATGCAAAGCCTTTATGATGGCATCGATCGAGCGTCCGGAATCGAACACATCATCGACAATTAAGAGCTGGTCCTCCGCATTCACTGTCTCGACGACGTATTCAAGGCCCATGACTTTGACGTTCTTATTGGGCGTGGTGCCGCCGCCATAGGACGACGTGCGGATAGCAAAGTGGTTTGTGGCAACGCCGAAGAACTCAAAGACTTCTTGCACGGCCACGCCGACCGGCGTGCCGCCACGCCACACACAAATGATGTAGGATGGCTTATAGCCCGTCGCGAGAATATCCACTGCCAGAGAGAAGCTGTCTTCCAGCAGCTCATTGGCGGTGATGAAGACTTTGTCCATCGGTACCGAACCCTGGTCCTACCCTTAGTCGATTATACGATTATACGCTGGCGCGGCTATTCGCGCTGCTGGCTCGGCTCGGACGGCAAAATTGATGGAGAAACCGGCATGCGCGGCGCGCGCACGGGCGCATCGTTTGCGCCGAATGACCAATCCACGACGGATAGGCCCAGCGCCTGGGCTTCATCCGCTAAATTTGCCTGCGGATTGACCGCCGTGCCTGCGTCGGCCCATGCGAGCAAGGCAAAATCTGCTTCATCGGTTGAATAGGCCCGAATGAAGGGCGGTCTGCGCGAATCGGCAAACAAGGCTTTCACGCGCCGAAGCTTCTCACCGCCGGTACAGATTAAACCATCAAGACGCGGCAGGATACGTCCGTCTACAGAGTTAAGGGTCTGCGTGGCCACCACATCCGCACCACCAAGCCTTGCGGCAATCGGCCCGACGTAAAAATCAAAACCCGAGCACGCAAAAATAATGCGATCGCCGGCCTTGCGCCGCTGAATCAGATGATCAATCGCTCCAGGGCGCAATTGCGTGCGCAACACGTCATCTAAAAAACGATCGGTGACGTTGGCGAGTTCATCGGCGGACAATCGCGAGACGATCCAGCGCATGGAGAGGTCGATCTGCTTGCGCTTCGCGCGCATCCCTTTCGAGCGCGAAAATCTTTGCACAACCCAAAGCCAGGCATGTGCAAATACAAATCGGCGATATGTGTGAATGACGGATTTGAGGAACAAAGGCCAACTCTCGCTGCGTAAGATAGTGCCATCGACATCAAATATCGCAACAGCGGGGCGGCCCGGCATGATCCCTCCAGAGACTAATTTACGGCAGTGATTGGTAAGACACCGCATTTACGCCGAGAATGCAACGGAATTGATTCAAAACCGGCGTTATGCGCATCAGTTTTTTTGATAGAAAAAACAAATACCGCAGTCAGGCTGCTACACGGTCCGACTTGCTTTATCTTTTTGGTTGGCGCCCTTGATCATATTTCGGATCATCTCCCATTGCTCATCACCCAGCTTATTGAGCTGATAGAAATTTCCGCCCGACGCATTGTATGTGGCGCCATCGATGGCAATGGTTTGGCCATTGATATACTCCGCACCCGGACCAATGAGGAAGGATGCAAGATTGGACAGCTCGTGCATTTCGCCGACCCGGCCCATGGGGATGCTGTCTTTAAAATCGCCTGAACCGTCGGCCGATTGTCCAGGGCTGAGGCGATCCCATGCGCCTTTGGTGGGAAAAGCGCCAGGGGAAATCGCATTAAAGCGAAGACCGTAGCGGCCCCATTCGGTTGCGAGCGACTGGGTCATGATGTTGACGCCTGCTTTCGACATGGCCGATGGCACCGTAAACGGGCCGCCATTGAGCACCCATGTCGTCAAGATGGAAATGACCGACCCGCTTTTTTGCTCCTCAATCCAGCGTTTGCCGATATTGTGGGTCATATAAAACGTGCCGCGGAACACGATGTTTGCAATCGCATCAAAGCCGCGGATCGACAGGTCTTCCGTCCGGCTAATAAAATTTCCAGCTGCGTTGTTGACAAGTCCAGTCAGCGCGCCGCCATCGGCCCAGATTTCACTGATCATGTCATCAATGGCGTCGCCAACCCGGATATCGCACACTTTGGGCGTCACCGTACCACCATGGGCATCCATCAATTCCTGCGCGGTCTTCTCCAGCACTGGGCCGCGCCGACCGCAAATATAAACATGGGCGCCAAGCTTTAAAAAACCCTCGCTCATTTCTTTACCAAGGCCGGTTCCGCCGCCGGTTACGAGGATGCGGTGTCCATCAAGGTGGCCGTCTTTAAAGATAATTTTGCTGGTGTCCATGTGCGCGCTCCTGGTGCTTTTTTCATAGCGTTAATAGGCAACATATGATGCGCAATCCCGCCGCGGGTACTTAACAAATGTGCAAGGCCCGCGCTGCACGGGAGTTTACCGATTTGTCCGCCACGCGAAATTGTCCGGACATATTGTGGATGACGCCTGACTTGGCAGACCATATATACCCGTTATGGGTAACACGATTTTTGATATGTTGTGGCGAGATCACCAAGTCCGCGCGCTGAGCGATGGCTCCAGCCTCATCTATATCGACCGCGTCTTTTTGCACGAGCGCACCGGTGGCATTGCGCTAAAGAGCCTTACAGATGCAGGCCGTGCCGTGCGCCGGCCAAGCAGCGTATTTTGCACCATTGACCATATCGTCGACACCTTTCCTGGGCGCGGCGATGACACCCGCATGCCCGGCGGCTCGGCGTTTATCACCACCACGCGGGAGATGGCGCAAAAGGCGGGCATCAATTTCTTTGACATTGGCGACCCACGCCAAGGCATTGTGCATGTGGTCTCGCCCGAACAGGGCATTGCCCTACCTGGCCTGACCCTGGTGTGCCCAGACAGCCATACGTGCACACTGGGCGGACTTGGCGCGTTTGCATGGGGCATCGGTTCTACCGATGGCGAGCACGCTCTGGCCACATCAACCCTGCGCATCAACCGGCCAAAGAGCATGCAAATCTGGCTTGATGGCACCCTGCGCGAAGGCGTTGGCGCGAAGGACATTATCCTGGCGTTGATCGGCAAATACACCGCCGCGGGCGGCAGCGGCTATATGCTTGAATTTGCCGGCCCAGCGGCGCAGGCGTTGCCAGTTGAAGCCCGCCTGACACTATGCAACATGGCCGTCGAGTTCTCTGCTTTTACCGGCCTGATCGCCCCTGATGATACGGTGTTTGAGTATGTTGCTGGTCGGCCTTTTGCACCGAAAGGCGCCGTGTTTGATGCGGCGCTGAGCTATTGGAGGACGCTTCAGTCGGCGCCGGATGCGCACTTTGACAAGCGATTAGAGCTTGATGTCTCCCAGCTATCGCCGCAAGTCACCTGGGGCACCAGCCCAGCACATGTCGCCGGAATTGATCAGCCGATCCCCGACCCGAGCCAGTTGGCCGTTGACGCGAGCACCCAAACGTCACTTGAAAAAGCATTGAATTACATGGATCTACAGCCAGGCAGCAGCGTTGAAGGCTTGCCCATCGGCGGCGCTTTTATTGGCTCCTGCACGAATTCACGGCTGTCGGACCTGCGCCGCGCTGCCGCCATTTTAAAAGGGCGCAAAGTTGCCGAAGGCGTGAATGCAATCTGCGTCCCCGGCTCCAGCCAGGTTAAGGCAGCAGCTGAGGCAGAAGGGCTGCATCATGTATTTCAAGACGCTGGCTTTTCCTGGCGCGAATCCGGCTGCTCGATGTGCTTTTATGCGGGCGGGGAAAGTTTTGGCCACCGCCAGCGCGTCATCACATCAACCAACCGGAATTTTGAGAGTCGGCAGGGACCGGAAACCCGCTCGCACCTGGCCAGTCCGGAAACCGTAGCCGCGTCAGCAATTTGCGGGGCGATCACCGATCCGCGCAAACTTACACGCGGCGTCGTCACCCGCGATGCAGCCTAAGGCAAGCCGATGAAACCCTTCACTCAGCATCGCGGCATCGCAGCTCCGATTTTGCGGATCAATGTGGATACCGACGCGATTATTCCATCGCGCGAGATGAAGACGGTTTCTAAGGCCGGGCTTGCGGATGGGCTATTTGCCGGCTGGCGTTATCTGACGCAAGGCAGCCGAGATATAAATCCAGATTTTGTGCTGAACCAGGACCCGTACAACAGCGCGACCATCCTGCTATCGGGCGAGAATTTCGGCTGTGGGTCAAGCCGCGAGCACGCCGTTTGGGCGCTTGCGGAATATGGCATCCGCGCTGTCATCGCGCCAACCTTTGGCGCCATTTTCTATAACAACTGCATCAAGAATGGCCTGCTGCCTATTGAGCTGCCCGATGAGACTATCCGTTCACTTGCCAAAACCGTCGAGCAAGATCCGCGCCAGGAGCAATTGGCCATTGATCTGAATGCCTGCGCCGTGACCACATCAGATGGCACCACACACAGTTTTACAATTGCGCCAACCCACCAAGAAATGCTGCTCGAAGGGCTCGATAGCATTGATATGACGCTGAAGATGCTGCCCGACATAGAAGCGTTTGAGGCGACGGACGACCGTGCCGTGTGGGCCCGGCCGGCCTGTTAGCGTCTGTGCCAACCGAAGTTACAGCCGCAGTTTGCGACCCCGAACGCGGCCGCGATACCGTGCCCCAGCTTGAGCGCTTGACCCTGCGCGACCCTGGCCCGCATGAAATACGCGTGCGCATAAAGGCTGTCGGCATCTGCCATACCGACTTTTTCGCCGGTAGCTTATCTTCAGGCCCCGTGGTGCCGGGCCATGAAGGCGCAGGGATTGTTGAAGCCGTTGGCGCGCAGGTGACCCGCGTTGCCGTGGGAGACCGTGTCGGCCTGACCTTTGATAGCTGCGGCGCATGCCCGCGCTGCGATGCCAATGACCCGGCTTATTGCCATGATGCCTTGCAGCTCCAGTTCGGCCTAGACGAGAGTATGGAACGCGCGGATGGCACAGCGGTTGCCGGCGCATTCTTCAAACAATCTAGCTTTGCCACACACGCATTGGCCAGTGAGCGCAACGCCATCCGATTGCCGAGCGATTTACCATTTGATTTGGCAGCGCCGCTGGGCTGCGGTGTCCAAACTGGCTATGGCGGCGTGGTCAACAGTCTGCAGCCAAAACCAGGCGAAAACATCGTCATATTTGGCCTTGGCGCTGTTGGGCTCAGTGCCGTGATTGCTGCGCAGCACGCCGGGCTCAGCACCATTGTTGGCATAGACCCCATTGCGGAAAGGCGCGCACTGGCGGAAGAATTTGGTGCCACACACACATTCGCGCCCGATACTGCGCTGGATGCCGCCATCGCGCCGCGCAGCGCTGATTATACGCTTGATTGCGCGGGCACAGAGCAGACATTTACCCAAGCGATTACACTGCTAAAGCCACGCGGGCGTTGCGGCATCATCGCGGTTCCGCCGCCCGACAAGCCCATTTCCTTTGTGCCGCTGAATTTGCTTGACGGTGGGCGCGAGGTTGTCGGCATTGTCGAAGGCGGCAGTGACCCGGACCAGTTTCTGCCAATGCTTGGCAAGCGCGTGCTCGACGGCAGCTTGCCGTTGGAGCGGATGATCAAGCGTTATACTTTCGAGAATTTTGGCCAAGCATGGGAAGACGCAAAAAGCGGCAAAACGATCAAGCCTGTACTGATCATGCAAGAAGCATAACAAAGTCAGCACTGCCTTTTGTTCTTATAATCAGAGGCTTGCCCCTACCGCGGCGTTATTTCCCATTATTGTGTTTTGCTATCGATGAAAGTGGATTATAACAGCAGGTAAACGATCAATACGGCTTGGGGGTGAATGGTATATGGCGCGGTTGATGCAGGCGTGCGTGTGGATCGGTCTTTTTGCGCTGCAGTGTGGCAACGCCTCAGCCATTGTCATTGATGCTGTGCGCGATCCTGTTTCGGCAATCGTGCCAAATCTAACGACAGATCAATTTGCCGGTGTTGGTTCGGTCAATGGCGGCTGCACGGGTACGGTGATTGGCCGGCAAACCGTATTAACCGCCGCGCACTGTTTCGCGCCCGGCGTAACGCGGTCCCAATTTCGCTTACCATTTGATGATACGCCCGACGTCTTCGCCTCCGGCGATGTCATCACTTTTCCCGGCTATGACCGCACCATCCCGTCCTTCGATCAAACACAGACCCCTGATTTAGCGATCCTATCTTTAGACAACCAGCTGCCGGATTTCATACCGCAATATCGGCTTGCCGATTTTGAGACAAATCCGTCGCAAATCGCCATTGAACTCGTTGGCTTCGGCAACACCGGAACCGGGTTGACCGGCCAAGTGCCAGGCACCAATTCGAGTACGACAAAACGCTTTGGCCTGAACGACGTTGATCTGTTTGAAGCCAATGGCAACTATTTTACCGGTGATTTTGACCCGTCTTTCTCAAACCTAAACATCTTAGGCACCCAGGGCACCGGCATTTTGGAGGTTATTCCGGGCCAAGGGGATTCCGGAGGGCCGGCATTTTACAACCCGAAGACAAGTTTGGATATCGCGCTGGAACGTGCGGATATCAACAGTTTTTCCGGCGATGTGCTGGATGAGTTGTTTGTC
>JBCCLR010000132.1:0-10590 GCA_039026755.1 Pseudomonadota bacterium
CTCATTGTGGTGGACTATCTTCAGCTTCTACAGGCCACCAACAGTAAGGGACGGCAGCCAGAAAACCGGGTGCAAGAGATCTCTGAGATCACGCGCGGGCTTAAAAACATTGCAAAGTCTCTGCGTGTGCCCGTTATTGCGCTCTCCCAGCTCTCGCGGGCCGTTGAGCAGCGGGAAGATAAGAAGCCACAACTTGCTGATCTGCGCGAATCCGGCACCATTGAACAGGATGCAGACATCGTCCTCTTCATTTACCGTGAAGCATATTACCACATGCGCAAAAAGCCCGACGAAGCTGATGATAGCTTTATCGATTGGCAGAAGAAGGCCATTGATATTGAGGAACATGCCGAGATTGACGTGGCCAAACATCGCCATGGGGCCACCGGGGCGATCAAAGTACGCTTTAATGCTCAAAGCGCGGCGTTTGAAGATCTACCCGATGCCGACCCGAATTATCTGCCAGAGCGCAGACGTTAGTCCTTGACGGCATTCATAAAGCGGTTAACACCCGCAGCATGCTTGATGCGTTCGCCATTATCGGCCAGTCGGCTATAGCCTTTTTTGCGGCGATTGGCCGGCTTGCAAAATTCACTGGGCTGACGCTCAGTCACATGCTGCGGCCACCGCTCTATGCGGGTAAATTTGCTCAGCAATTGATGGCGATTGGGTATTTCTCGCTTCCCGTCGTCGGGCTCACGGCACTGTTCACAGGCGCTGCCCTCGCCCAACAAATTTATGTGGGTTCAGTGCGCTTTAACGCAGAAAGCGCGGTTGCCGGCGTTGTGGTCATCGCAATCGTGCGCGAACTTGGGCCCGTCCTCGCCGGCCTCATGGTAGCAGGGCGTGTGTCGTCTGCGATGGCTGCCGAGCTCGGCACCATGCGCGTGACCGAGCAGATTGATGCGCTCACCACGCTTTCGGTCAATCCGATTAAATATCTGATTGTTCCACGCATCCTTGCCGCCGTGATCGTGCTTCCTGCGCTTGTCCTGGTGGCGAACATTATCGGTGTCTATGGCGGCTTTGTTGTGGGGACACAAAAACTAGGGTTTAACCCCGGGACATATCTTAAAATCACCGTCGATTTTCTCGACCAAAGCGACGTGTATTCCTCCATGGTGAAAGCCGGCGTGTTCGGCTTCATTTTGGCTCTAATGGGCTGTTATCATGGATTTAATTCATCTGGCGGCGCGCAAGGTGTAGGCAAAGCGACAACCGACGCAGTCGTCTCATCGTTCATCCTCATTTTGCTGGCCAATCTCATCATCACCATTGCAGTGTTTGGCACATGACTGAAACGCCGAAGATAAGGCTGCGCGGCGTCCATAAAGCCTTTGGCCCGAAAACCGTGCTCAACGGCGTTGATCTGGTTGCAGAAAAAAGCAAATCGCTGGTCATTATTGGCGGCTCGGGCACAGGCAAGTCAGTTCTGCTCAAGTGCGTCCTCGGCCTGCTAACGCCCGATCGCGGCAGCATTGATATTGATGGCAAATCCGTCGTCGGCCTTACGGGCGCAGCGAAAACCAAACACCTAGAGCACATCGGCATGCTCTTTCAAGGCGGCGCGCTGTTTGACTCCCTGCCCGTTTGGCGCAATGTCGCCTTTGGGTTGATCGAAGGCCAAGGCATGGCCAAGGCCGAAGCAAAACATGAAGCAATTGAAAACCTTAGACGCGTCGGCCTCACGCCCGATGTGGCAGAGCTTTCCCCAGCAGAGCTCTCCGGCGGCATGCAAAAACGGGTGAGCCTTGCCCGGGCAATTGCAACACGGCCAGATATCATTTTCTTTGATGAACCGACCACCGGTCTCGACCCGATCATGGCCGATGTGATCAATGATCTAATCGTAGACCGCGTCAAAGCGCTCGGCGCAACAGCTGTGACGATCACGCACGATATGGCCAGCGCACGCAAGATTGCCGATCACGTGGCGATGATCTTCAAAGGCCAAATCATATGGCATGGCCCCGTTGGTGATATCGATAGCTCCGGCAATGCGCATGTAGAGCAGTTTATCAACGGGCGGGCCGAGGGGCCCATCGAGATGGAAATCTTAAAAGCCTGAAACAGCGCTTGAACTTTGTTATTTGTTCTCATATGTTCTTAATATGTTCATATGGAGGTGAGCGATGGCGCGGGCTGCCGTGCGATATGTCTGTCAAAGCTGCGGTGAGGTGACGAGCAAGTGGCAAGGCCAATGCACGAGCTGCAACGAATGGAACTCATTCGTTGAAGAAAAGCCCGCAATAAGCCTTCATAAGAGCGCAGTGGGCGCCAAGACAAAGCGGACCAATGTTGTTGAACTCTCCAGCTTAGCGGCCAAATCCGATGATGTGGTGCGCTTTAGTACCGGCATTCATGAACTTGACCGCACGCTTGGCGGCGGTTTGGTGCCGGGCTCGGCAACGCTAATTGGCGGTGATCCGGGGATTGGAAAATCCACACTGCTGCTTGATGCAGCGGCGCAGATCTCCCGCCGGGGCAAGCGCGTCGTCTATATTTCAGGTGAAGAGGCGGTCAATCAAGTGCGATTGCGCGGCCAGCGGATGGGCCTGGAAGATGCGCCGATGGCACTGGGGGCGGCGACCAATTTAAATGACATTCTGGCAACGCTAGATGATGGCGCGGCGCCAGATGTGGTGATTATTGATTCCATCCAGACAGTTTATGCCGATGAGGTTGATTCAGCGCCTGGCACGGTCAGCCAAGTCCGCGCGGCGGCGCAAGCGCTTATCCGCTTTGCCAAGGCCCGCAACACCTCCGTTTTCATCGTCGGCCATGTGACCAAGGACGGGCAGCTCGCCGGGCCGCGTGTATTAGAGCATATGGTCGATACCGTGCTCTATTTTGAAGGTGAACGGGGCCATCAATTCAGAATACTGCGCAGCGTTAAAAACCGCTTTGGGCCGACAGATGAAATTGGTGTGTTTGAAATGACCGGCGCGGGCCTCTGTGAAGTTAAAAATCCGTCGGCGTTGTTTTTATCGGACCGGCAGGACGATATGGCTGGCACGTGCGTTTTCGCCGGCCTTGAAGGCACGCGGCCGCTGCTGGTGGAAATTCAAGCGCTGGTGTCGCCAACGCCGGCAGCCAATCCGCGCCGTACCGTGGTTGGCTGGGATAGCGGGCGGCTTGCGATGGTGCTTGCCGTGCTTGATGCCTGCGCCGGGATGAACTTTGCAAGTCATGATGTGTATCTCAATGTGGCCGGCGGACTTAAAATCTCTGAACCAGCAGCGGATATGGCGGTTGCCGCCGCGCTTATCTCATCGCTGAGCGATACGCCAATTCCATCTGCATGCGTGGTGTTTGGCGAAATTGCGCTGTCTGGGGAAGTGCGCGGTGTTGCCCAGCCTGCCCTGCGCCTTAAAGAAGCCGCAAAACTGGGTTTTGAAAAGGCCCTGAGCCCAAAGGCCAAAGCCGCCGACAGTGCGCAGATTGACAATTCGGCTGTGGAAGATGTGACGGCATTACTGGACCTGATGGGTGTAACGTTCTAAACTATACATAACACAACATTGGGGGCCTCATGGAGCTAGGCGGACTAGATATTGCGGTTGCGGCAATTCTCATTCTGTCTGCTATTATTGCGTTCATTCGCGGTTTCGTGACGGAGGTGCTAGCGCTTGCCGCGTGGGGCGGCGCGGCCTTCGCAACGATATTTTTGTATCAACCCCTGAGCGCATGGGCCAATAGCTGGATTGATATCAAATGGCTGTCCATTGCGGCGGCAATTGCATTTCTGTTTTTCTTTTCAATCACCTTACTGCGGCTGGTTACCAGTAAAATCGGCTCGATGGTCAAATCCTCTAAGCTTGGCTTTGCTGATCGCTCGCTTGGCGCGGCATTTGGGGTTTTGCGCGGCTTTGGCATGATCTGCTTTGTTTTTTTGATCTACACACTACTTGTGCAGCCAAAGGAGGCGCCCAGCTGGATCGTCGAGGCATCTACGGGCGAATCCGTTGTCCAGGGATCATCATTGCTCGCCAAAGTGATATATGGCGGCAAGGGCGGAGAAAGCGCGGCGGAAATACTTGACCGTTTTAAAAAACGCGCGCAAGACATCGCGGTTAAAGCTACGCTTGAGAACATGGGCTATGGCGATGCAGATCGGAAACGATTGGATAGCCTCACCGAAGACGTTGCTGCCGATGAATAACACACGCCAGTCTGCATTGGAGGACGGCAAAATTGGGAACTGCCATGGCCACACCATTACCGCAAGCCCACCCCTTTGATGATGACAAACTGCGCGAAGAATGCGGTGTGTTCGGCATCTTTGGGACGCCAGATGCGGCGCGCCATGCCGTGCTTGGTCTTCACTCGTTGCAGCATCGCGGCCAAGAAGCCGCCGGCATTGTCAGCCGTTCAGCAGATCGCTTTCATTCGCACCGCAGCCTAGGCCATGTTGGCGATACATTTTCCGATGAAGAAACGATGCGCGGCCTGGCCGGCGACAGCGCGATCGGCCATGTGCGCTATTCAACCACCGGAGAGACTCTGCTGCGCAACGTGCAGCCTCTGTTTGCGGAATTTGATGATGGCGGCTTTGCCATTGCACACAACGGCAACTTAACGAATGCCATGAACCTGCGCCGTCAGTTGATCAGCGAGGGTTCTATTTTTCAGTCCACATCAGATACTGAAGTGATCATGCATTTGATCGCCAATTCAAGTTTCGCGAACATTCTAGACCGCTTCATAGATGCACTGCGCAAAATTGAAGGCGCATATTCAGTCGTGGCGCTGTCTGCGGATGGCATGATGGGGGTTCGCGACCCTCATGGTGTGCGCCCGCTGGTCATAGGGCGTTTGACTGACGGCGCGTACATTATGGCTTCAGAAACATGCGCGCTCGACATTATCGGCGCCAGTTTTATTCGCGAGGTAGAGCCCGGCGAAATCGTCACCATCGGCCAGCAAGGCCTGCGTAGCTACAAACCTTTTCCAGACATTCCTGCCCGGCCCTGTATTTTTGAGCATGTCTATTTCTCAAGGCCTGACAGCTATTTAGACGGCCATTCCGTATATGATGTCCGTAAGAGAATTGGTCAGCAACTGGCGCTGGAAACACCGGCAAATGCCGATATGGTGGTGCCAGTGCCAGACAGCGGAACACCGGCCGCCATTGGCTATGCGCAAGAAGCTGGCATTCCCTTTGAACTCGGCATTATTCGCAACCATTATGTTGGTCGTACGTTTATTGAACCGACGGATCAAATTCGCAATTTGGGTGTGAAACTTAAACACAACGCAAACCGCTGGGCGCTGAAGGATAAGAATGTCGTGCTCGTCGATGATTCGCTGGTCCGCGGCACAACGTCCATCAAGATTGTTGAAATGGTGCGCGCGGCGGGCGCCAATGAAGTGCATATGCGCATCGCGAGCCCGCCGACACGGTTTAGCTGCTATTATGGCGTGGATACACCGGAGCGCTCAAAACTGCTCGCCGCCAACATGAATGTTGAGGATATGGCCGAATATATTGGCGCGGACAGCCTTGCATTTCTATCAATGGATGGCCTTTATCGCGCCCTTGGCGAAGAGGCGCGTCATGCGATCCAGCCGCAGTTTTGTGACGCGTGTTTTTCCGGCGAATACCCCACCAAGCTGACGGACCGGAAAGAACTCGATGCGCCTAAGCAGCTGAGCCTGCTGGCAGAACGCTAGTAACACCAGGCCTCATGCTTGATCTCACCAATAAAATTGCCCTTATCACAGGGGCGAGCCGAGGTATTGGCGCGGCCATTGCGAAGGGCCTAGCGGCGCGCGGAGCCCACGTCATTCTCGTGTCGAAAACACCTGGCGCGCTTGAGGAGATTGACGACCAAATTCAGGCTGCAGGTGGAAAACCCGCAACTTTGGTCCCAGTTGATCTAACGGATGGTGAAGGCATCGATAGGCTTGGCGGTGCACTTTATGAACGGTTCGGCAAACTTGACGTGCTTATTGCTGCGGCGGGCGTTCTTGGCGACTTAATGCCGATTACGCATGTTCCGGTAAAACAGTGGGACAACGAACTTGCCGTTAATCTCACAGCGAATTGGCGGCTTATACGTTCCGTTGATCCGCTGCTGCGTGCTGCAGACGCTGGCCGTGCAGTCTTTTTCTCATCCGGAGCGGCACGCGCGGCTAAGCCGTTTTGGGGGGGGTATTCAGTTGCTAAGGCCGGGCTTGAAAAGCTGGTAGAAATTTATGCTGCCGAAGTTCAAAACGTATCACAAGTGCGCGCCAACTTGATCAACCCTGGGCCCATGCGTACTGACATGCGTGCCTCGGCGATGCCGGGAGAAGACCCAATGACATTGCCCCATCCTGATGCGCTGATGCCAATGATAGAACACTTGGTCGATCCCACTTTTAATGAGACCGGCCAATTGTTTCAGTTTTCACAATGGACGCCAGCCTAAGTCGTCTTACGCGTTAAACGCAGAAAAGACAGGCGGGACTTTTATTGCAAAGCGGCCATTCCCCAGGGTCGCCGCCGCAACCGATGCAGCAATCAAAAAGGCCGGATACTCCCAGCCGCCCCCTTGGTTTGAAAATACCCAGCCTGCGCCCCAATGCGCTAACGTTAAAGCGCCAAAAAGAGTCGGGAGCATTGAAATTGCAATAATACGCGTGAATACGCCAGCGATGAGAAAGATGCCGGCAACGCTCTCGGCAATGATAATCGGCCAGGCCAAAACGCCGGGCAAACCGAGCGATTCAAAATATCCTGCTGTTCCCGCAGGGGTGAAAATGAAAACCTTCAGCAGTCCATGCGCCAGAAACATCGTGCCAAGGGCTAAACGGAGCGCCAAAGCAGCCCAGTCTGCATTTTGCTGTGTGGTTGCGGTCTGTGTTGTACTCATTTCAGTGCTCTCCTAAAAAAGCGCGATCTGCTGCGCTATTGCTTGGTGAGCCTTCTTTACTTTGAAGTGCCAGAGCGAACTATTAGCTGAATGTGAATTTTACAATTCTGATTTCATGAACAATAAGTCTACGGCCTAGTCGTCCGCATTTGGTCGGCGCCGCGTTTGTTTAAGACGGCTGCGTGTCGCTTTGCCATCAAGGCGGCGCTGCCGCGCGCGTCGTGAGGGTTTCGTGGGTCGGCGACGCTTTGGGAGCCAGCAAGCCTGCGTCAGCAAAGTGGCTAAACGCAAACGCGCAGCGTGGCGGTTTTGCTCCTGACTGCGATGTTCTTTTGCATCGATGATTAGAACGTCGTCTTTACTCAGACGCTGCCCGGCAAGATCGCGCAGCCGCATCAAGTGTGCCGGCGATATGCGGCTGTCACCGGTAACGGCGTAACGCAGTTGCACTGCGGAAGACACCTTATTTACATTCTGCCCGCCCGGACCGGATGCACGGATAAAGCGCTCTTCGATCAGCGTTTCGAGCGGCTGCATTGGAAAATACACCTTTCAGTCAGGTTGGACGGACAGCAGTCCTAGGGTAAGCCAAACCTGAAGAACAGCAAAAAGGAACACCTGCGATGGATCTGGACCTTGAAGGGAAAGTTGCATTGGTTACCGGCGGCAGCCGTGGCATTGGTTTTGCCATTGCTGAGGCATTATTGAAAGAAGGCGCGGTTGTCGCTTTTAGTGCGCGCCAGCAGGACGGCATTGACACAGCACAAGGCCAATTGAGCCCGTTCGGCGATGTCACTGGGCATCAAGTTGACAGCTCAGATACGGACGCGGTTGGCAGCTGGGTCGAAGCGCAAGCCGCGCATTACGGCAAACTCGACATCATTATTTCCAATACCTCAGCGGGCGGCGGCGTTGATATGGGCCTAGAAGGGTGGAAGCAAAGCCTAGATACCGATATTCTAGGCACCGTTGCCTTGCTGGAAGCGGCCCTGCCGCACTTAGAGAAAAGCCAAGGCGCTATTGTGCAGATCGCAACCATTACAGCGACGGAGCATCATGATTTCCCCGGGAATGCAAGCTATGGCGCGGTAAAGGCCGCCCTGATCCGATATATGGCCCGCATTGCCAAAGATTATGGCGCTAAACAGGTGCGAGCCAACACGGTGTCACCAGGTCCAATCTACATAGAAAACGGCGTTTGGCAGTGGGTGAAAGAAAATATGGGCGAATACTATGAACGCGATGTTGCCGCCCACCCCCAGTCGCGAATGGGCAACGCCGCAGAAGTCGCAGACGCAGCCTTGTTTCTCGCAAGTGATCGGGCGCGCTGGATTACGGGCCAAAATATCTGCGTCGACGGTGGCTTTACGCAGAAGATCCACTTTTAAAAACCAATTTGGCTAAAATTTTACGCGAATTTAGCAGCATCCTTTTACCGGTTTCTAACGGCTGAGCGCCTACTTTCTTCGCAGCACAACGCGAATGATTGTGCACGAAAAGCATGGAAGAAGGAACACGGTTCAATGCGCGCATTTATTTTAGCCGGCGCCATCGTCAGCGCAATGGTAAGCCCAGTTTACGCCAACGATTGCGGTGAAATGCCAGCAATGCCAGCTCATTTTGACCCGGCCACTGCGGGCAAATCTGATATTTTGAAACTGAAGGCTGAATTTGAGGCATATAAGACTGCTAACACGCAGTTTATCGAGTGCCTCAAAAGTGGTGCTTCAACATCCTCAAAGAAGCAGCTGATCGACACCACCATCGACGCTGAGCAGAAGTTTGCAAAGCGCTTCAATGCTAATGCAAAGGCGTGGGTCAAAAATCAAAGCCAACAGGGTTAAGTTTTCGAACGACATCGTTCGATGCCAGCTGCGCTGCCTGTCCCCCCCTTCAGGCAGCGCAGTTTTTCTTCGCGGTTCTGGTCCGCATTTGATCATTTGCATTTGAAACGCGTTTATCGTTTACGTTACAACGTTCACAACGAGGGCCGTTTAAGCGGCCGTGCAAACGGTATAGGGGATCCAGACACAATGCACCGGTCATTTTTTTTCGCGGCCTCAACCGCGCTGCTCACCGTAACTTTGAGCCATTCGGCTACTGCGGCGGATACGTCTAAATGTGGAGATGCGCCCGCGCTACCAGCTATGTTTGATACGAACACAGCCCAAATTGCAGATATAAAACGTGTCAAAAATGAGTATCAAACCTACCAAGATTCAACCACTGTGTATCTGAAATGCTTGGATGAACTATCTAAATCTGATGAAATTCAGGGCATGAAGAAAAAGAAACGCAAGGCTGCTGAACGCTATATTGCAGTCATGAAGCAAAAGACCATCGTCGCCGAACAGGATTTTGCAAACGCCTTCAATGCAAATTTCACCCGCTGGAAAGAAAACAGGATGGCCGCGAAGTAGCGCGTTTCCTATCGGCTGGTCCTTTTTATAGAACATCTCAATGCGGCGCGGAATACATGTGCTGTTTCACACGGACGATCATATTTCCGCCTGACCAGTGTGCACGTGAAGAGTGCAATGCAACAACGCAGAAGCACACTGCGTAAAAAACACTATCAACGCGTGTTCGCAGCTTTGTTAGACTTGCGAGTACGCGCGAAATACCGTTTGCAATTTTCGTTTCGATTATGTACTGAAAGCTCCGTATATAAGTTAACGGAGTAGAAATCATGCAGAAACGCACCCTCATTGGACTATGCGCAGCACTTGTCGCAGCACCAGCAACATCGTTCGCATCAGCAGTCACGGTCCAGGATTATACGATTATTGTCACGGGTGATCGCGACGATACACTCAACCTGAGCAATACCGAATTGGGTGCCATTTCTGATCCCGCAGGCAATAATTTTGCCACTGGAAATTATCGATCCGGCCGCCAATTACCCTCCCCACCCCAAGGGAACCCTGCCCGGCCGAATGGAACGCGCGGCGTTATCCGCGGTGTTTTGCAAAATGATGGTGATGTCGCAGTCACCGATAACATTGGCCCGAGGGATGAAAGAGGGACGATTACACTTTCAAATTCTGACATTCATGCTGCGGGCAGCACAACCAAAGGTGCGCGTGGGATAGACTGCGCGTTTAATGATTGTTCAGACGGTGGCTCCCAGCTCACCAGCAACAATCGCTACAACACAGACTCCCCGACTCCCAGCTATTCCAACTTGAGCGTAAATAATGGCGTCTATGAAGGTGTTGATCTTGATGCCATCATTACCGAGCTCGGAAACTTTGAGACCACAGTTCTTGGCCTCTCGTCCACCGCAACGATAACTCTATCTGACGGGAAAATCGACGGACTCAATCGGTTTGTCAATCTTGTGTCTGGTCTCAACGTGATCGACATTGATACTAACGACAATGACTTTTTGGTCAATAACGCAAACCTCATCGTGAACGGGGATGCGGGCAGCAAAGTTATTTTTCGCATTAACAGCGGTGCCAAAATGATTGCATCCAACGCCGAGTTCCTTTTAGCCGGTGATATTGGGTTGAACAGCGTTTTGTTTTGGGCTGATGGTCCCCAAGGCGCTGATAGCTTTGATTTTTCGAACGTGGAATTTTATGGATATTCGTTTTTTGACATTGTTAACCCCGCAGACGTAGATGACTTCGAAAATTCGGCAAGTTTTGACAATGTGCGAGGCTGCGGCCAAGTTGTGACGGATAGCGTGGACTACAACGATGTCAGTCAAACAAATTGTGCGTTCGCC
>JBCCLR010000133.1:0-10513 GCA_039026755.1 Pseudomonadota bacterium
CAAAAGGTTCGGCAACTTTGCGTTATCCCAACCTAAGTCCTTAGCGGGCGTATCGCCAAAGCGTGCGATAATCAGCTGTTCCGACGGGATCATATAGATGACTTGATTGCCATTGCCGTCAAACAACATCACATCTGGCGTCGCATAAGGTTCGCTGTGCAGTGTTCCCGTGCCCGTATCTGGGTTTTGCGCGCCGCGATATTTTGCATAGGTGGCGCCATTGTAAACAGCCATGCCGACGAACGGATTTTGTGCTGTTGGTGTGCGCATCTCATCGGTGAAACCAGACGGCAAAAACGACGTGCCGCGCCACTGCCCATCAGAGAGCACCAGCTGTGCAAGTTTGACCCAACTCATCGCTGGCAAGCTGCTGCAACAACCCGCATGCGCTGTTCCGCCGGGCCTGTTCAGCCAGATTTCACCGCCGCGCGCGCCAAGCGGCTGAAGCACCTGATCAGCAACCCAGTCTTCATATTTTGAACCTGTCGCGCGCTCAATGAGCGGGGCGACCAGCTCGGCGTTCGCATTGGCATATTCATAGCGCGTGCCCGGCGGGTTTATCAGCGGATAGTCAGCGATAATAATCTCATCATGCCGGGGATGCAGATAGGCCTTGCGCATCACGTCCTCTGGCCCGCTGTAGCGCGATTGGCGCTTCAGGCCGCTGCGCATATCCAAAAGATGCCGCACCAAGATTGCTTGTTTCGGCGTGCCTTGCCATTCGGTGAAAAAATCACTCATGGGTTGATCAAGGCTAGCGATGTACCCCAGCTGTATCGCACGGCCGACGGCAATCACACTAAGCGGCTTGGCCAAGGACTTGGCTACCAGCGGTGTATCGTCCCGCGTATCGCCAAAATACGTCTCCGACACCAGCTTGCCTTCATGCAAAATCAGCAACGCCTCACTGTTGCGCGGCGCGGCATAAGCAATTGCCGCATCAATGATGTCCTGGTTAAGCGGGCTTTCCACTAGGCTTCCGCGCTCTAAAGGGATTACTGGATTAGCGGCTCTGAGCGGCGCCATCGTATCGTAGATGGAATTGAAATCACGGGTCTCGCGCGCCGCTTCACCGCGCTCATAACGCTTTAAATAGAGCGCTTCCTCATCCAGCGGCGTCATACATGCACTCAGTGATGCGGCGGTCGCGAGGCATAGGCCAACAAACAAAGCGCGGCGGCTCATGCGCTTTGCTGCGCCAAATCAGGCTGACCCTTGCGTAGGCGTTCTAAAATGGCGTCATCAAGAGTGTAGAACACAAGCACCCCTGCAGCGAGCAAAATAAACACCGCTGGAAGCGTGGCCTGACATGCATAAATCGCTTGGATCGCGCTGTCCGGCTGGACCTCCGCGCGAGAAACATAATTCATGGCGCCAAGGTATAGGCCAGTCAGCGCCGTTCCCAGCGCGAACGAGATTTTCTCAATCGTGGTGTAAAGCCCACTTAATACACCCTCACGGGCAATGCCGGTGCGCAGGCGGTCAAACTCGACCGTATCAGGCAATAAAGCCTGGCTGACCAGCAGGATACCGCCTGTGCCCAGGCCCTTAGCCAGCACGCGAACGCTGGTCAGCCACAACGGCTCGGCGCTATCGGCAAGCAGCCACGTCATGGACACAGCAGCAAAGATAAATGCCGAGGTGACGAACGTGCGGCGCTTGCCGAGTTTACCTAGGACCTTCAGCCAAATTGGTGTGCCTAAGATCTGGCCGAGGGTGTTGAACAAGATGACAGTGCCTAGATCGCCGTAGGACCTGCCGAGAATGGACACGACGAAGAAAGCGAGCGTGGACGCACTTACCGCCACGCCTAATAAGATGCAGAGCTTAATCAGCAGCAGCAAGACAAAGGGCCGATTGCTGGCCACAGCAGCAATCTTATCCTTTAGTGAATAGGTGCTCAGCGGAACTTTATCCTTTGGCACCATTGGCTTGGGCGCGTCTTTCTGTGCGGTACCGAAAAAGATGGCAACCGAAATGGCCGCAATTGTACAACCAAGCACGATGCCCATAAAACTGTGCCCCGACGCGCCGCCGCCAGCATAGCCCACAATCTTTGGCCCCAAAGTCCCCGCGATCAAGCCCCCTGCGCCGATGCACATAACGCGGACACTCATCATTGCGGACCGATCTTTCGCTTCGGTCGTGATTTCTGCCGGCATGGCCATGTAGGGCACGTTGTAGATGGTATAGGTGGTGGCATAGAGGATCAGAAGTGCGCCCACCAGCCAGGCTGGATTGGCGCCAGGCATCAGCATCGGCAGGTTAAACAAGGCATACATGCTAAAGCCGCAGAGCAGTCCGCCAAGCAACAGATAAGGCCGCCGTCGCCCGGACCGGCTTCTTGTCCGGTCGCTGATCGCGCCCATCAATGGGTCAGAAACCGCGTCATAAATTTTCGAAACGCTGATCAATAGGCCTGCCGTCGCGGCCGCCAAACCCACGATATCTGTGAGATAGCGTAGCGCTAAAATATTGAACGCATTGAAATAAATGGCCATGGGCAGCGTGCCAAGACCCCAGGCAACAATGAGTTGCTTCGGCAAACGGTGCTGGCGCATGTCTAGCTGGAGCTTTTCTCGAGAGACGACGCGGCAAGCGCAATTGCCGCTGCAATCTCGTTATATGTCCCGCAGCGGCACAGGTTGGTCATGCCTTCTTTGATCTCAGCGGCTGACGGCGTGGGATTGTCCTCTAAAAACGCTTTCGCTGCTAAAATCTGCCCACTTTGGCAATAACCGCACTGCGGCACCTGGATCTCATTCCAGGCTTCCAAAACAGGATGATAAGGTTCCGCTTCGGCAAAGCCTTCAATGGTTGTGATTGCTACCGTCTCATCTAGCGTTTCAATGGGTACACCGCAGCTGCGGGTGGGCACGCCGTCGGCAAGAACAGTGCAAGCGCCGCATATGCCGACGCCGCAGCCATATTTCGTTCCCGTTAGCTTTGCGCTGTCGCGCAGAGCCCACAGCAACGGCGTGTCGGGTGAGGCCTTCACCGTGTGAGGCTTGCCATTAATATTTAAGGTATATGCCGTTTTCGTCATCGCTACGTCTGCACAACTAGTTCAGATTTTGACACTGGCAAAGTGCGCACGCGTGGCCCTCCCGCGGCAACAATGGCATTGCACAAGGCTGGCGCAATAAGCGGCGTGCCAATCTCGCCAACGCCAGCGGGCGGCGCATCAGGGTTGTCGATCAAGGTCACATGAACTGGCGGCGCCGCATAGCCATAGAGCGCGCCTATATCACCGAAATTTTCACCCGTGATCATGGCCTCTTCCACTTGCATATCGCCGTCAAGTGCGGGGCCAAGGCCAAAATAGAGACCGCCGGAAATCTGGCGCTGAACTGTTTCCGGGTCGACCATCATGCCGACATCAGCAACAACCCATACATCATGCAAGTGCAGCTGCCCATCGCTAATGCTGACAGAAATGGCCGCAGCGAGATAGCCTTCATAACTATCGGAATAGGCAATACCGATGGCTCGTTCTTCGTCCGCTGTAATGGTACGGAGCTGCTCTAAAACGCGCCGGCCGCGCGGATCACTCAGATGCGCCAAGCGGTACGCAAAGGGATCTTGGCCGGCCTTCAGCGCCAGCTCATCCATAGCGCATTCTTGGAAAAATACGGTCGGCATATGTGATACCGACCGCCACCATCCCATCGGCAGCGGCAATTCTACTGCGCGGCTTTCAATGTGCCCATTTTGGATCTCGTATGCGAATTGGTTCTGGAGACTGTTGTCCGGCGCATCAGGATTATAACGCCCAAACCACGTACGCGCGACGGATTGGCCGGCGATAATGTTTGATGCGGCTTTAATTTGGCCGTCCTGATCGCACCCAAACTTAAGCACACCATAGAGCTGCGGTCGGTAAAAATCGTGCTGGGTGTCTTGCTCACGGGTCCAGATCAGTTTGACTGGGCGGCCTGGAACGGCTTTTGCTGCTTCAGCGGCCTGAACCACAAAGTCAGTGTTCCACTTACGGCCGAATGAGCCGCCTAAAAACGTTCGCTCTAGCGTAACAGCCTCTACAGGAACACCAGCGGCTTTCGCCGCAGCACCCGTTGCGGCTTTGGGATTTTGATGCGGCGCCCAAAGGCGCAGCTTGCCCTCTTCAAGCCAAGCCGTCGCAGTTAACGGCTCGAGCGCACCGTGCGCCCAAACAGGAACGGAGTAGAGAAATTCAGCCTGACGATCACAGTCCGTTAAAGCGGCATTAAAGGCCGCGCGCGAAGCGGGCAGGTCTTGGCCAGCGCTGACCGGCTTATACAGCGCCGCCTCCGCAGAATCAGATGTTGCGGCCGTTTTTACACTGTTATCCAGATCAGCGCTGGACAGACGCTGCTCATCGCCTAAATCCACTTCAATTTCGAGCGTATCCGCAGCTGATTTTGCCGTCCAAAAATCCTCAGCGATAACCGCATAGCCCCCAGTGACCGGTGTGACCGCCACAATATCATCACGCTGACGCAGTTGTTCCACGCCCTTTGCCGACGTTACATCACCCCAAGCCTCGCGAGGCATCGCAAGCGCGGCGACCAGCTGCCCAGGTAGCTCAACATCAATCCCAAATCGCGCTTCTCCAGTGGTTTTGGGTCGTGTTTCCTTGCGCTTAAAGGGCTTACCAATGAGCTTGAACTGCGCGCTTGATTTCAACGGCACATCTTTGGGCACATCGAGCTGCGCTGCTTGGGCCGCCAGATCGCCATAACGAAGCGTTGTGCCATTCGCGCGTGCTGTTCCAGCGCTCATGACCACTTTATCGAGAGGAATGCCAAGCTGCATGGCAGCGGCTTGGCGCAGCATCAAGCGCGCCGCAGCGCCGGCCTTGCGCACCGCCGGGCCAAAGCCGCGTATCGCAAAGCTGTTCCCCGTCGTCTGGCCATAAATGCGCGGATTAAACATCGCTGGATTATAGCCCGAAAGCGCAATGTCAATTTGTTCCCAGTCCGCATCAAGCTCGTCAGCCAGCATGCGTGCCAAGCCATCGAATGTGCCCTGCCCCATTTCAGCATTGGGCGTTGCAAAAGTAATGCGGTTATCGTCGCGAATTGAGATGTAAACGCCCATTTTATGGCTGACCGGCGGTGTGGCTGCGCGTGCCTCAACTTTGTCGATGACATGATCATCCGAGCAGCCAAATAGCACCAGGCTGGCCGTCGAACCCGCCAGAAGAGAGCGCCGTGAGAGCGCGGGAGTATCTGCGTTACTGCGCATTACTACTCGGTTTGATGCCCGAGAAAACAAGCCAAGAGCGATGCACACCACGCGAGGCTTCGCGCATGACGCCAGTGCCAGGTTCGGCATTGCGGCTGGTATCTTGAAAGCCAATTTGCAGATCTTCAAAGCCAGCTTTTTCAGAGAGCGCGATAAAGTCCGTATTGAGCGCACCGCGCCAAAATGGCTCATGGTTGTAAGCCATTTCATAATCGCCGCGAATACGCGCCCAGACATCCAAGTCTTCATAGCGCGCCGGGACTTCCAAATGCACCATCATCCCGCCCGGCTTTAAGACGCGGTGACACTCGGCAATGATGTTCCTGATTGCCGCATGCGATGTTTCGTGGATCATCACGCATGACACAACGAGATCGAAACTCGCATCGTCAAATGCGGTATGTTCAGCATTGTCTTGCGCAAAATGAATGGCGACGCCGAGTTTCTCGGCGCGCGCATGCGCATACCTCAGCATGGACGCGCTTACATCGATGGCATGATACTCGGCATCGTCATAGTAGGACGCCATCGCCGCCGAGCTGTTGCCGGCTGAACACCCCATTTCTAGGATTTTAGCAGGCGCAAAATCTGGCCGCCGCATCATCACGTGCGACATTAGGGTATGGCCGCGCGCATCGTTCAGAAAACCGCCGTTGCGCCCACCCAAATTGTAGATATAGCCGCCGCCGTCATACAAAATGCCTTGCCGAACGCCTGCGTTTTCAAAGTCGCCCATATAGCCGCCCGGCATGCGGTGAATATCTTGAGCTGCGATATAGTTTGGTCCAACAAAATCGGGGTCAAGCGTCAGCGAACCCTGTGGCTCGGCGATGTCCGCGCGCTGCTCTATTTCTTCCATTTGTGCATCAGCGGGCCCAGCAATGCTTTGCCACATCATATCTTGCGCACATTTGTTGGTGTTGACCCAGGTTCGATACAAAGGGTCATCGGCAATGGCATCGCGCACGTCTATATAGCGCTCTCGTTCGCCCGATTGCGGGCGAGCAGACTTTGGCGGCAGCGTCTCATCGACGTGGTTGGCAAGCGTGCGGCACAGGGGTTCAATGTCTGCACCGATGTATTTCTTTAAATCGACAACAAACAGCTGCTCTGCCGTTTCATCATGATCATAGATCGGCAACATTGGGCTTGGCGGCGTTTTCTTTATCGTTTGGGTCACGCGATCTGGCTCCTATTCAGCAGCTTGTTTTAGATCTGCGTCACGCGCTTGTTCCCGCGCAAACAGATCTCGCGCAGCCGCCTGGCGGAGGGGCCGAAATAGTTTTGCTAAGAAACGCGCACGCCGCGCGCTACGCTGCTGGCTTACGGTTTCCGTTGGCTCATACTCATCTATTGCTTGCGGTGTGGCCAACGCGCCAGCATCAGCCAGCCTTTCATGCGCATCAAGCCGATCACGCAGTACAGAAACTTCCGCCGACAAGGCCAAAACCATTTCCAGCAGCTGATCGTTGCCAGGCTGGTTACTAAATTCCGGCTCACGGCCAAGAGAGACGGTCTTGCGCAGATCCTCTAAATCAACCTGAGATGATCCGGTTGCCATCGACATCGCAATAACTCCGTTGGTTTGGCTTCACCATTTGTGCCTGTATGCGCTTGTTACTGACACATTAGATATGACTGCGGTAAGGCACTCACCTGGCTTTGTTCTCATAGCGAACAAACTAACTTTACCGCGATCAACCTTAATGAACTGCGTCAATACAAAAGAGCATGTTTTGACGCTCAACCTAACGTTTTAACGATATATGCCAGTATCGACCCAAGTATCCCCCTCACAGCGCGTTAAGCGCGTACGCTCGCTTAGGCGCGGCCTTGATGTCCTGCGGCTCCTCAATATCCGCAATGGTCTATCCCTCACCCAAGTGGTCCAGGGAGCCAAATTACCCCGCGGTACGGCATATCGGCTCCTCAACACACTCATCGCGCAGGGCTTCGTCACCCGTGTGGAGCCGGAGGGCCGCTACTATCTAACCGCCAAAGTCACCACCTTAAGCGACGGTTTTGCAACGGAAACCTGGCCAACCGATGTGGCCAAACCGCTGATGGCAGCGCTGTGTGACGATGTTGGCTGGCCGGTCGTCCTAGCGACGCTGTTTGGCACGTCCATGGTGGTCCGCGAAAATACCGACAGTCTTACCAGCATGGTGTTTAACGTGGTCAAACCGGGCTACCGGATGCCGCTGCTCGGCTCGGCATCCGGCTGGATCTATCTTGCATTCTGCCGCGAAGAAGAGCGGGCGGCTCTGCTTTCGAGCGTCGCCTATGAAGCGGATGACCCACTGCGCTACCACGCCGTCAGCAACACAGATATGCACGCTTTGCTTGAGCGCATACGGCACAACAAATATTGCGTCCTGCCGCAAAGAAACATTCGCAGCAGCGTATTTTCTGTCCCAATTTTAGATCAAAATGCACGCTTCCTCGCGGCTCTCTCCATTCGATATTTTACCAGCGCAGTCACGACAGAAGACGCCATCGCTGCCTTCACCGCCCCCATGCAAAATTGCGCTGCGGCAATCTCGAAAGCCCATGCCAGTTGGACCCAAAAGGCTAAGCCTCTTGGCTGACGATCCACAGACCGTCCGTGCGCTGGCCCGGGGTTTGTCAATAGTGCAGACCCTCAACAAGTTTAACGGCCTCACAATTGATCAGATTGGCCGTGAAACCGGCCTACCGAGGCCCACGGCCTTTCGGCTGCTGCACACCTTGATGGACCTAGGCTATGTCGTATACATGGCAGATGAGCGGCAATACCGCGTCACGCCGCAGGTCAGCACCCTCTCCAGTGGCTATGAAATGCGCGGCTGGATGACCGACATTGCAGCCCCAATCCTTGATGAACACGCCAATAAAACGCCGTGGCCTTTGACTTTGTGTACGCGGCGCGATGAGACGATCTCAGTGGCCTATGTCACCGATCAAAGCTCGCAATTGATTGTCGAAAGGGTGTCATCAGGCGTGTCGATCCCGCTCTACGATAGCGCTGTCGGAACCGTGTTCTTAGCATATCAAAAAACAGCCAAAAGTGGTTCTGGTAAAGAGCTGACTTTAGGCGCCGAAGACACTGCGGAGGATGACGTGGCGCACTATAGCGAAGAGCTGGAAGCACGGATCAAAGACTGCCACACGCAAGGCCATAGTGTCTATGTGGACGCCAAATCGAGAGCAATCGCTGTGCCGATCACGACAAAAGATGCAGATGTGAAGTCGGTGCTTGCCATTAGGTGCGTCTCAAGCGCGGGTTGGAGCGCTGATGAAGACGCATGCTATGCGGCTGATTTAAAAGCGCTTGCTGCGCAAATCGAGAATGAATTGCAAACCGCTCTTGAACTGAGCCTGCCCATCTAGCCAAATGCTCTAAGCACGTTTTTCGCCTCACGCACGCCCGTTTGCGCCGCGGCTTCTAGCCCAGCATCGCTATCGCGTGTGTGTTCGCCGGCAAAGAACAAACGGCCAGCGTGCGGCTCAGCCAAGTAGGGATACATGGTTGCCGCTTCGCCCGGCCGCATGACGTATTTATTGCCTTTAATGAAGGGGTTTTTACCCCAGCTGTAGACGCCAACCGGCTCCAGCGCATCCTGCATAGATGGCCGCAACTGCGCGAGCGTTCGCTGTGTGAGTTTGACGGTTTCTTCCGGTGTGTAACGATCAATTTGAGCGGCCGCTTGGCCATTAAGCCACACATCGAGCCAGCTGACCTTGCCGTCGTCATCATAGTTGGCCATCACCCGCTCTATCAGGCCATCTGCAATCAGCCCCGCAGGATGGCCATCTGCCTCCCAATACGGTTTTTTGGGCAGAAAAATCACATGCGTTGTCAGCGTATACGCCGCCGTCTCGATCGCCAGACGCTTCTTCCCGGTCGGCGCTGGCGAGATATCCACATTGCGTAACGTTGAAAATGGAACCGTGCACACCACGCTGTTTGACCGCAACTTTTCACCAGAGGCAAGCAGCACATCAACACCATCGCGCTCAACGCGGATCGCCTTGACGGGCGCATTGGTGCGCACTTCGGTTTTCAGCATTTTCGCCCACGCTTCAATCATCGCAGACGTACCGCCTTTGACATAATGGTAGTCACCGCCCTTGCCGGCGGCATACACTTCGCGTGTCTTGCTGCCGGTCTGCGGCAAAGCCAGTCGCGCAAATTCGCGCATTTGGAACAGTGCGGAGGTCTCTGCCAAATCCATGGTATTTGAGGTTAAGCTTATCAGCCGCAGGGCTTCTTCAGAGACGCCATTTTCACGCAAATAGGCATCTAGCGGAATATCAAAACGCAGCATGTCTTGGCTGGCCCAGGTTTCGAGCTGTTTGATTTTATTGTGCTTCATGACAATCGGAAATTCGAGCCGCTCTGGCAGGATTGCCCGCTCATCGCCAATCATTTTATTATAGTCAGACGCCTCCCAGGCGTCCGGGTGCACAAAGCCGCCATTGATATGATAGCTGAACCCATCTCGGCCCGGCGGCGCTTTAAATTCGACGTCGGCGAGAAAGGCGTTGGTTCGCACTAGGCCATAATAAGGGCCGATGGTCGTGGCGCCACAATCAAAGCGGCCGTTTTGCGTATGCATGGTAAAGCAGCGCCCACCGAGGCGATTGTCCGCTTCAACGACTGCCACCTTCAGGCCTTGCTCTTCCAGCGCCAACGCCGATGATAATCCGGCGACACCTGCGCCTATAACGATCACATCCGCTGACTTTGCAGCCGCCCAAGACCGGCGTGGAGCCACGCCCGCGAGGATTGCGGCTGAACCAGTAGCGCTTACAAATTCGCGGCGCGAGAGCGTTTTGGCCATGCGTCCTTCCTTTCCAAAGATTTCCTAAAAAAGCTGCACATGCGGGCGCTCTTGCAACGTGTCCTGCATATGCTGTTCATCATGCGAATAGCCAAATTTGCGTCTGATATAGGCGTTCGCATGGTGAATGGTCGCAATTTGACTCCATTGGTAAGCCCCCGTACTGCCTTTACACCTTGCGAGAAAACAGGTGGCTTCAAAGCATAGGACACAGGAGGCACGGTCGTGCGTACAGTAAGCTCTGCAAAAAAAATAACGCGCATAATGAGGGCGGCGATGTGCGCATTCGGCGCCATTGCGCTGGACAGCTGCACTGACACCGCAGGCCCAAGCCAGGAAAAGCCAGGCCCAGCGGCGCAACTAATCGACTGCGACGGTTGCCCTGAAATGATTTTGATCTCTGCGGGCGACTTCATTATGGGCCGCGATGATGGTGAACCAAAGCGCTATGATGGGCCGCCGCA
>JBCCLR010000134.1:0-10101 GCA_039026755.1 Pseudomonadota bacterium
CAATGTCGTACAGATGTGACGCGCGGTCATCGAAGTCTGTGTGCGGATAAAACCGGCAGGCAACCAGAGCGGACGCATGTTCGAGCATGCCCGGTGTTACATTTGCATGAAGATCAAGTAGGGCACCAATAAACGCACCCGGCCCCGCAATTGCGCGGGCACGGGCGATAAGGTCGCCCTCGCAGTCGTCATACCCTTGCGCCATTTGTGCGCCATGCAGGAAAAAAAGAACCATATCCACGCCGCCCGCAGCTTTGAGGTCATCTAATATTTCATCACGCATATTCTCATAATCGGCGCGCACCATCGGCGCGCTCGGTTGGGCGAAGGAATAGCTTGAAACAAGAGTTTCATGCCCGTCTGCAAGCGCCCGGCGTACAAATGTGCCATAGCCGTTTAGGGTCTTGGCGGTTTCGTCAGCTTGGCTTGTCGCCGGGCGATAATATTCGAAGTCTTCAAATGATTGGCGCGTCGTTGGGATCGGCGAAAAGGAGCTGGATTCATGGCAGAACGCCGCAATGAACACCCTCATATGAAATTCCCCAAAATTCTTATATGAAAAAATATTAATATAAGAATAATTACTAAATGCGGCGGTGTCAACGTGCCATTAGTCCCAACCCGTCATTGGCAAAGTGTAAATTGGGTTAGGCGAGAAGGGTGAGCGACGAATGTTGGTTTTTACCGCAGCTTGAGAATGCATAACGCTCGCTCAAAGCGCAGTTAGCGAGGCGGATCGCATGGCGGTAAGCCTCTCAAACGGTGACGCTAAAGTCTATATTTGGTCAAAGCTCGCTTCACCAACGTTGCCGAAATAGTCGTGCATAAAATCCGTCAACAAACGAATTTTTGCGGAAAGATGTCGCGATGGCGGGTAGATCAATTGCAGCATGTACATAGGCAGTGAAAACCCGTCCATAACCTGCACCAAGTGACCCGTACTGAGTTCATTTTTAATGGCGTAGCGGGGCAAAAGTGCAATGCCCAGGCCGGCGCATGCAGCTTCGCGTATTGCTTCTAAATTATTGGCAAGAAATGCCGGTTTTATTGGCACATCAATGGGCCCTTCAAGGCCAATATATCGCCAGTATTTCGAATTATTATTGCCTGGATAGTGCAGTAAAGCATGCGCTTTTAAATCCGCTGGATCTGTGGGATGTGACCGCGTTTCAAAATAGCTTGCAGCGGCGCATGTGATGTACTCAATGGGCGCAATCCTATGGTCGACTAAATGCGTCTCTTCATTTGGCGGCGCGATGCGGATAACGCAGTCAAAACCTTCGGCAATGGGGTCTGTTAAGCGGGTATCTTGGATCAATTCGACCGTTAGGGCGGGGTGCTGCGCCATAAATTGCGCAATGATTGCAGAAAAGTTGAGCGCGCCAAGTGACACGGGCGTACTGATGCGCAGCCGCCCAACGGCGGTGTCGCGGGTCTCTTTGAGCCGGCTTTCCGCCTCACTCAAGTCATCCAATATCTGTCTTGCGCGTTCATAATACGCAAGGCCGTCGCTGGTGGCGGCAACTGATCGCGTTGATCGATTAAATAGCTGAACGGATAGGTCTGCCTCCAGCGCGCCAACCAGCTTGTTAATTTGCGAACGTGATAGACCAAGGACGCGCGCTGCCGCTGCAAAGCCGCCTTCTTCCACCACAGCTCTAAAAGCCTTCAGACCGGCAAATTTATCCATGAGAGATACCGCGTTTTGGATGTTGAAGTGCTCTTATCAACGCGGACATCAGCGTCTGGCAAGGAAAACCCGACACGCCCGTAAAGACCGTCTTCGGCGTTGCACATTAGGCGACACAGTGTCGTGCAAAAGACCCATAGTCGCGCTGCTTTTCGCGCCTAATTCCTAGGTCCAGAGGCCGCAGCGGCCTGCTCATTTGACATGTCACCCAAGTGGAGAGAACCGGTGTTTAAGCAGAGCATATCTTTGCAGCACATACGTACAAGACGGTCTGAGGAAAACCGCGCATCTGCGGTACCTGGCAAGGCTGCTCACCGGACAGGCCTCTCTTAAATACGCGTCAATCTTAAAACCAAAAAGGACACTCTGCTATGACCAGCTACACTGAAATGTTGACACCTGAGAATTGCGCTTTAGCGCTCATCGATTACCAACCGGCCATGTATCAAGGCGTACAAAGTCATGATCGTTTGGTTGTCATGCACAATGTCCAGACCCTGGCCCGCGCCGCTAAACTCTTTGGTTTGCCAACAGTGCTCACCACAGTTGCCAAAGACAGCTTCTCCGGCCCGTTCATGGGCGAAGTCACCGACATTTTTCCAGGGAAAGAGATTGTTGACCGCACATCCATTAATTCCTGGCTCGACCCGAATTTTCGCCAAGCCATCGCCGAAACGGGGCGAAAAAAAATCATCATTGCCGGTCTATGGACCAGCGCCTGCGTATCTTTCCCCACGTTTGATATGCTTGCTGAGGGCTTTGATATTTATGTGCCAACCGATGCCTGTGGCGATACATCTGTAGAAGCGCATGAACGTGCCGTTGCGCGCTTTACCCAAGCTGGCGCGGTGCCGGTAACGACCTTCCAAACGGTGTTCGAATTGCAGCAAGATTGGGCCCGCGGCGAAACCTATGACGGTGTCATGGATATTTTGTACCGCCACTCGCCATATGGCATTCAGGTGCATTTTTCGAAGTGGGCGCTTGGCGAGCATGCGTCAGAAGCGGCGGTTGCCTAAAGCCCGCCGTTTAAAGTGTCTCCTTGAGCTGCTGCTGCGTGTTTATGCGGCGCGTATTAAGCAGCTCTTATTCCAGCGCCGATATGTGCGTTTTGCGGGTGTCCGATGACATGGCCTTTACGCAGTACGCGCAGTCAGGCAGCAATTGAGGTGTCACAAGATGGCGTCCGCTCGGCCGAAAAAACCCTCTGCTTGGTCGCCGTTTAAATATCCCGCCTTTGCGCTGTTGTGGACGGCGACATTGGTTTCGAACATCGGCACCTGGATGCACGATGTGGGCGCTGGGTGGCTTATGACCACCCTCAGCCCATCGCCGGCGATCGTTGCTTTGGTGCAGGCCGCAACGACTGCGCCAGTTTTCTTATTTGCATTGCTTGCTGGTGCTTTGGCGGACCGTTTGGATAAAAAGCGGCTGCTAATTTGGGTCAACTTAGCGATGTTGCTGGTAACAGCAGGCATGACAGCGATGGTCGCCTTTGACCAAATGACGCCTGTGCTGGTTGTCACCTTCACATTTCTGCTGGGGACCGGCGCAGCACTTATCGCGCCAGCGTGGCAGGCTGTGGTGCCCAGTTTGGTCGGCCAGGATACGCTGCAACCGGCGGTCGCGCTCAACTCAATCGGCATCAATATCGCGCGTGCGATTGGTCCTGCGCTGGCTGGCGCTTTAATTGTCTCAGCCGGGCTCTATGCGCCCTTTGCCGTTAACATGTTGACCTTCTGTGTTATCTTGCTGGCATTGATGCTTTGGACGCCTGCGCGGCAGCCGGCATCCGCGCTTGCGCCGGAACCCCTTGCCGACGCCATTTTTACAGGCGTGCGCCATGCGTTGAACAACGCGGCGCTCAAGGCCGTGCTCAAACGGGCGCTTGGTTTCTTTTTGTGGGCCAGTGCATTTTGGGCGCTGCTCCCCATCGCAGCAAAAGCCGTTGAAGATCAGATGTTTGGCAGTGGCGCGGCGCTGTATGGCATTCTGCTTGGCACAACCGGCAGCGCGGCGGTTGTCGGTGCGCTTGTTTTGCCGCGACTGCGCCACTACCTCGCCGCCGAAACGCTGGTGACGCTTGGCGCGATCGGCATGGCTTTCGCTTTAGTGCTGCTTGCTATTTTTCCAGTAAGCCTGGCCGTTTTGGCCGGCGCGCTCCTTGCAGGCGTCAGTTGGATTGCGGTTCTCACGTCGCTTAACGTTTCCGCGCAAACTGCGCTGCCTAACTGGGTGCGCGCGCGCGGATTGTCTGTCTTTCTTATGGTGTTCTTCGGCGCGATGACCGTGGGCTCAACGCTATGGGGCCAGGTAGCGGAGAATGTTGGGCTGCGGGCGGCCTTTGGGGTTGCGGCGCTGGGGCTCTTGGTGTCGGCCTTCGCATTACGCGGTGTCAAACTAGGCCGCGCTGGCGCGCGGGATCTTAGCCCTGCGATGGCGTGGCCGGAGCCGACAGTTGCTTTGGCATCGGATGACTTGAACGATCGCGGACCTGTTTTGGTGTCGGTTCGCTATGACATCAAGGCTGGCTCTGAAGCCGATTTCTTAGCTGCCCTCAGCGCCCTCGCGGGAGAGCGCCGCCGCGACGGTGCGAGCGAATGGAACGTGTATCAAGACGCCGCGACGCCCACCAGCTGGGTCGAGGTGTTTAAACTGCCCAGTTGGGCGGAACATCTGCGCCAACATGAACGCGCCACAGTGTCTGACGCAGCCCTGCGCAGCGCCGTACATGCATTTCATGTTGGTCCCCAAGCACCAAAGGTCGATCACCTGCTTGCGCCAAGCGCTGCGCCAGGTCGCCCGCCAAAATTGAGTGACACTGATGCCTAAGCATAGGTTTTGGCCCTCCATCCACGTCTTGGCTGCGCTGTTGGTTATGCAGCTGCCCGTATCTACTGCGGCGGCCCAATCGCTTTTGCACACCCCTGAATTTCTCGACAGTTTAACCAGTCCAGATGTTCTAAAACTGTCTGGCCAGCTGCGCGAGCGCGCAACCTATTTATCTGCCATCGTCTACGACGGCGATGACGAGACGCGCGGCTGGTTTTGGACACAGCGTGCGCGCGTTGATGCCAACGTCAATGCGGCCGATTGGTTGCGCGGCAAGGTATCGCTGCAAAGCGCGTTGCAACAGGGCGGCGATGTCTCGCCGATTGAACGTAACGACCTCGATATCCAAGAAGCGTTTATTGACTTTGGGCCCAAACAGTCTTTCGTGCGTATTGGTCGCCAGGAACTGCTGCTCGGGTCGCAGCGCCTGGTGGGAACGCGCGAAGGTACAAATGTACGTCGTACATGGGACGGTGTGCGTGGGTCTGTCTTATGGGGTGATTGGCAGTTAGATGCGCTTGCCTTGCGCGAAGTAGCGGTTCGCGTTGATGGCGTGTTTAATGATGGGCGAAACGAAGGCCGTGATCTTGCTGGGCTTTACACCACTGGCCCTTTTGCTGTCGGCAATATCGACATTTATTATTTGTGGGCCGACTTTGCTGGACGGCAGACGATTGAAGGGTCTGGCGATGAAAGCCGCCATTCTGTTGGCGCACGCTGGTTTGGCGAAGCTGGCGGCCTGTTTTGGAACTGGGAAGCCATTTATCAATTTGGCTCGCTCGATAACGTTGATATCAACGCATGGACATTTGCAGCGAATACTGGCTATCGCTGGGCTGATGTGCCGTGGTCGCCCGAAGTCATGTTGTCGACGAATATCGCATCTGGCGATCATGAAACGGGTGATGGAACCTTAGGGACCTTTAACGCGCTCTACCCACGCGGCAGCTACTTTTCAGAGAATGCGCTGCTCGGCCCGGCAAACTTCTTCAATGTTCATCCTTATCTGCGTGTGCGGCCGCGCGAAGATGTCCTCGCCTTCGTTGACGTCAATTTCTTTTGGCGGCTGCAGACAACGGATGGTGTCTATGGCCCTGCAGGCAATCTCATTCGCTTGCCCAGCGGTTCAGACAGCCGCTTTGTCGACATGTCGGTCTCCGCTGGCGCTGAATGGGAGGCAACGAAGACCATGTTTCTAAGTGTGCTGTTTACCCACTCCGCGCCGCAAGCATTTATCGAACAAACCGGTTCAGCCGATAACGTCAACTTTCTTGAATTCACCCTGAAATTTATCTTTTGAAACTGAGAAGGAATGCTTTGCCATGCCTGACGCCCATACCAGTACCGCTGATATTATTCTCCACAACGGTCGTATCTCGACCATGGATCCCGCGTTGCCGGAGGCAAGCGCCGTTGCGGTTTTGGGAGGCCTCATCCTGGAGGTTGGCTCAGATAGCGATATCTCAAGACGACGCGGTTCTGAGACAACCGTCATTGACCTAGCCGGTCAGCGTGTGATCCCCGGCCTTATCGATAGCCACACTCATATCATCCGCCAGGGCAATAACTTTGCTATGGAACTGCGCTGGGACGATGCGCCATCGCTGGCAGATGGATTGCGCATGCTGAAAGCGCAAGCACAGCGTACACCGGCAGGGCAATGGATCAGGGTCGTAGGCGGCTGGTCCGCCGACCAATTTGCCGAAAAGCGACTGCCGACCATCGATGAAATCAATACCGTCGCGCCTGACGTTCCCGTCTATGTTCTGCATCTTTATGATCGCGCCTGGCTGAACAAAGCGGCGCTGCGTGCACTTGGCATCGATAAACACTTCTATGAGCCGTTTGTTTCCGGACGGCTTGAGCGCGATGAACAGGGCAATCCAACGGGTCTTGCGATGGCACGTCCCAACGCGCAGCCGCTTTATGCACTGCTGGATATGGCGCCCAAGCTCGACTTTGAGCAGCAAATCACGTCAACACGGCATTATTTCCACGCGCTCAACCGCTTAGGCTTAACATCCGCGCTGGATTGCGCAGGCGGCTTTTTGAACTACCCGGATGATTATGGCGTCATCTCAGAGCTCAATCGCCGCGGCCAGCAAAGTGTGCGCATTGGCTATCAGCTGTTCGCCCAGCGGCCGATGTTTGAACTCGATGATTTTAAACGCTGGAACGATATCGTGAAACCCGATGAAGGCGATGACTATCTCAAGTGCGTTGGCGCAGGCGAAATGCTCGTGGCCTCGGCCTATGATTTTGAGGACTTCTCCTACCCCCGGCCAACACTGCCCAAACGCATGGAGGGGGACCTGCGTCCGGTTCTGGAATTTTTGTTTGAGAACCGCTGGCCCATACGTTTTCACTGCACCTATGAAGAAAGTGCGCACCGCCTGCTGAGCGTCGTGGAAGAGGTCGGACGTGATAAGGGCCTTGAGGAGCTGAATTGGATTTTCGATCATGGTGAGACCATCAGCCAGTCCACCATGGAATGGGTAGCGCGGCTGGGCGGCGGCATCAGCTATCAAAACCGCATTGCCTTCCAAGCAACTGCCTATCGTGACCGCTACGGTGAGGCGGCGCTAAATGACGTCATGCCGGTTAAACAGATGATGGCGTCCGGCGTTCCGCTGGCTGCTGGTACGGATGCGACGCGGGTGAGTTCGTATAACCCATGGCTTGCGATCCATTGGGCCGTCAGCGGCAAGGGGCGTGGCGGTGATGTCATATGGAAACAAGACAATAGGCTTTCCCGCCAGGATGCACTGCACCATTGGACAGCGGCGGGCGCGTGGTTCAGCCGTGAAGATGGCAAAAAAGGCCAGATCCAAGCCGGTCAGTTTGCAGATATTGCCGTGCTGGATCGCGACTATTTTACCATTCCAGAAGAGGACATCATCAATATCGAGGCAGACCTAACCCTTAGTGGTGGCAAAATCGTGCACGCGAAAGCGGCTTTCTCCGGCCATACCCCGCCGCCGCTTCCTGAACTTCCGGATTGGAGCCCGGTGCCGGTTTTTGGCGCGCCCGGCGCGCCGTCTGCCCTTGTTCAAAGCGTTTAATAAAACAAAAGGACACTCTCAAATGAAAATCGTTATTTCCATCTTTCTTGCGATGGCGATTGGGGCTGGGGCTCGGATGACGGGTATCCCAGCGCCAGCGCCGCCGGCGATTATCGGCGCACTGCTGGTGCTTGCGATGACCCTTGGATACATCGCTGCAGATTTTATGGCGGGGCATCGCAGCGCGAAGAACCGACACCTATGCGGCGGGCCAACTGGCGAGACCAAAGGGTATACATCATGACGTCTGCTCTAATTGGCCTTTTGTGTGGTTTTGCCATTGGCTACGCGTGCCGCTGGTTCGACCTGCCTTTACCTGCGCCGCCAAAGTTGATTGGCGCATGCCTTGTGGTCGCCATGACGCTTGGGTTTGTTGGTGCTGATATGCTGGTCAACATGATCAGCTGACGCTTTTTGATGACGCTGTAAATTTGAAAGAATAAGGCGAAAGATAAGCGTTTTGCTTGACCAACAGAAGCGGTCGACAATATCGGGCGCTTGCGTCACTATCTCACCTATGAAGCTTTTGTTGGGCACTAAACCATACAGTTGGATGTATTCCGCGTGGTCCAGCGCGGCGCTGTCTGGTCTTGCAGTGCCGGTTTTGACCATGCTGTTCTTGTCGCAAACATCCGCGCCGGGCGCTTTGGCCAGCGGCCCCATATTCGCGCTAGGCCTTATGGGCGTTGGCATCATCGCAGCTGCGACCGCTGGTCAGTTTTGGATTGGCGTCGGTTTAGCTTTGCTAAACGCGGCCTGCCTCATTGCGTTGGCACATCTACTGGGTATGCCGCCACTGTTACACCCTTTTCCAGTCGCAGTGGCCATGGTCATCGCCAGCTTCAGTTTTGCAGCGCGCGGCGCTTTGTTTGCGAAAACGCTATCGCATAAAGGATGGATGATGGCGCTATTTGTCGTAGCAGGTGAAGCATCCGTTTTGCTTATCGCCTCCAGTTTTCCGGGTGTGCTGCCAGATTGGTTTTTGGCACTTCTGCCTGCACAATGGGCCAGCATTGCGATCCAGACGGCTCTAACCGGGGCCGGCGCAGGTGAGGCTGAGCCGGTTCTCATCGCGCTGGCCGGGACCGCTGCAACGACACTGCTGGCGGCGAGATTTTGGCTGCGTCGCTTGCCTTACTTACTGATGTTCACCGCTTGGCTGGGTTTATCCGTCATGGTCTATTTCAGTTTAACACCTATATCCTGACGGCCTACTGAGCCGCACAATAGACTGCGTTTATAGTGATTGGGTCATGCGGTTGCGCAAGCACCACGCAACCTCTTTTATCTTGCCGAAGGAATTAGCTGTTGCGTGTAAATGCTGCGCCGCCCATGGCCCTGCAATGACACTGACCTTCCCCCGTTAGACGGGTCCAGGTTTTAGGTGCGGATTTCGGCTATTTATGCTTTTGAAAGGAGCGATAGATGGCACGGAAGAGATATACAGGAGAACGGATCAGAGCGATGCTTTGCGAGGCCGAGGTATGGCTTGCGCAAGGTGAGGAGGAGGGCGCAATTTGCCGGTCTTTGGGGGTTGCCGAGTAGACGTCTATAGATGATGATGGGAGTATGTCGGGGTCAAAGGTCGACCAGGCACAACATTTGAAAGACCAGGAGAAAGAGAATGCGCGGCTGCGTAAGGCAGTCTCCAATCTGACGCTTGATGCGTTGATTTTAAAAGAAGCTATCGAGGGAAAGTAATAGGCCATGTGCTCAAGCGATTTGAGTTTCCCCCTCGACGCAGCGAACTACAGGCGTTACGACGCGCGCAAGCAAAGCACATTTTGAGCTAATTGAAGTTGCTAAAAATCTTGTTGCGATGCGCCATGCGGCTAAGCATCGGCGAGATTGTGACCGGCGTTCAGCTCTTTTGGGGAGGTGACAACATCGTCGGCGCCGAGGTGATCGCAGTTGCGGTTTCTCGCTATAGAATGCCAAAATCAAATCGATTGTCTTCGTATGCCATCGGCCCAATGGTGATATTGATCTGGTCTCGCCATGCGGGCAATGCCGCGACATGTTGAACTACTATGCTCCAGGGGCACAGGTAATTTTTGACGGAAGCTGCCGCGCCCTGTCAGGTCGAACCTGTCAGGTCAATAGCATGGTGTGCATGATGACGGTGTTTTTAGCGTGGTCGGCGAACTTTATATAGCATCAAGAGCCTTACGCTGCCACGTCTTATGGTCACCCAGGCATGCGTAGTAGGCCGCTCAGAATACCCAGCGCAGCGTCGCTTTCTAGCCTCTCGACTTGGCACATGATCTCCGCCGCGTATTGCCCATAACGCGCTTTGAACAATGACTGCGCCTTGGCGCGTTTTTGTGCGCGTGACATTGGGTTGGTGCAATCGCCGAGAGGCTTTATGACCCGCTTCTTGAAGGTCTGGCCGTCACGCATTTGCACTGTGACAGTGGCAGGGCGACCCTCTGGATAAAAAGAGTTCAAGGCAGTGTCATGATGCACGTGAATGCGCTGCATCATGCTCTGCACAGCGGGCGTTTCAACCTGCTCAAA
>JBCCLR010000135.1:0-10094 GCA_039026755.1 Pseudomonadota bacterium
GATCATCAATATTTGGAATTGCTTGCGGCAACTCCAGAGGCGCCAGAAGGCGCGGACCCTTGGGTAGACCGCGTTAGGAAGCTAAAAGCGCCCTCGCTGCATGCTTGGTGTGCATCTGCTAAGCTGGGCTTACACAACGCTGCGCAAGCACTTGACGGCGTTGGCGTCCCCTATGAAGGACCAAGCCCCTGGGAGCGCGCCCGTCCCGATGGCGTCACCTTGAAATGGTCTTTGCTTGAGCCAAAACCCAACGCATTAGACCCGGCGCTGCCTTTTTTTATTGATTGGCTCGATAGCCCGCACCCTTCGAAAGATGCGCCTCCAGGCTTATCGATTGACTGCATCCTGATCGTCCATCCTGAGGCCGATCGACTGAACTGGTTGAAGGTTGACGACCTAAGATATTCAACCGCGCCGGAGCTGCGCTTCGAGGCAGAGCTCTCAGGCCCTGCCGGCGGCATCACTTACGAGCATATTCGAGAAAGATTATGAAAGCTGTTACTTTCCAGGCGCACGGACCTGCGGACAATTTAAGCGTTGTCGACTGGCCAGTGCCAGAGCCAGAAGCGGGCGAGGTACGTGTTCGTATCATGGCCGCTGCGATGAATGGCTTCGACCCCATGATTTTGGGCGCGACGACATCGCTGAAAACTCCGCTGCCCATGGTCCCTTGCGGCGATGGAGCAGGGGTTATTGATGCCATTGGTGATCACGTGACCGAATGGTCTATCGGGGATAGGGTGAGCATCATGCCCTATGGCGACTTCGGTATGATGGGCGAGACGGCGATTGGCACGGCGCGCGAGTATGTCACTCTGCCCGCTGACAATCTGGTTGCAATTCCGGACGGTGTTGGTTTTGCAGCCGCCGCAGCCTTGCCTGTCGCTTATGGAACCGCTTACCGCATGATGGTGACGCGCGGGAAGGTTGCGAAAGATGACATCGTGCTCGTTCTAGGTGCGGCAGGCGGTGTCGGTACAGGCTGTGTCCAATTTGCGCGCGCCGCTGGTGCCCGGGTGATTGCAACGGCGAGCGGTCAGGATAAAAAACGTCAATTGGCTGAGCTTGGCTGTGAATTGGTTCTCGATTCCAGCGAAGACTTCGTTGCCGTCATTCGTGAGGCCTATGGCCGGCCACGCTATGATGGCCCAGGCGGTGTGACGATGGTGGTCAATTACATTGGCGGTGACACCTGGGCGCGCTCACTTAAAGTGCTGTCTAATGATGGCCGAATGGTGACCTGCGGTGCATCGGCAGGACACGACCCAAAGACGGATATCCGTTATATTTGGAGCTTTGAGCAGACCATTATTGGGTCTGATGGCTGGTCGATGGAGGACCAGCGCGAAATCTTGGAGATGACGGCGACCGGTGTATTAAAGCCGATCATTCATGCTGTGCGGCCATTTTCCCAAGCGCGTGAAGCGATGCTGGACATGGCTGAACGACGCGTTTTTGGCAAACTAATCTTAGTGCCGGACGCGCTGATGAGTGACGCTGCATGAACCTTTCAAGCCTGATTGCCGCCGATGTCCCGCGCACCAAGCCTGCGATAATCTTTGCCGAAGAGGGTCAGCCTGCAAAGACGATCAGCTACGCCAGCTTTATTGATGAGCTCACAGCCTGTGCTGCGGCGCTGGCGGATCAGGGCGTAAAACGCGGCAGCTTCGTGGGCATCTTAGCAGCCAACCACCCGCAATACTTTTGCGCGTTTTATGCACTGTTGCAGTTGGGCGCAGTAGCCTGCCCGCTCAATTGGCAGCTTGATGACCAGAGTACAAAGGCGTTGGCGGAACTTATTCCGCTCGATTTTGTGCTGCATGATGCACCGCGCAGCCGCGTTGCGGAAAGTCTCGCAACAGCCTTGTCCATGGATCACCTCATTGGCCAGGCCGGCCCTGCGGGTCGCGCAGCGGACTTAGGGTCAGATGACCTCGCTGCGATCATGTTTACATCCGGGTCCAGTGGCTTGCCTAAGGGGGTGCCCTTAACACATGGCGGCTATATTTGGGCACTTGAAAGCTTCGACTGGTTTCGCCCTGCGGCACGCGAGGCGCGGAGCCTAATTGCGGCGCCTTATTTTCATATGAACGCGCAATGCAGCGTGATGATCTCGCTGTTTTTAGGCGGCACGGTTGTGTTGATGCCGCGCTTTACGCCAGAGCTTTGGCTCGACACGATCGAAAGCTGCCGCGTTACGGAATTGACCGGTGTACCGAGCATGATGGCGATGATGCTTGAGACGATGGATCGTGGCTACCGGCGTGATGTGTCCTCAGTCAATCTCATTTCGCTTGGCTCGGCCCCATTATCCTCGCACCTATTGGCGCGTATTCAAGCGGCTATGCCTGGCGCGGATGTTGCCGATGGCTACGGCACCACGGAAACGGGCTTCGCTGGCTTCGGCCCGCATCCCGGCGCGCTCGAAACGCCGCGCGGCAGTATCGGCTATCCCTCGGCAGACGTTGCTTGCCGCCTGGAAAGTGGGCCAAGTGTGGATGAAGGCGAGCTTTGGTTGCAAACCCCAATGACCACTGCTGGTTATTGGAAACGACCTGACCTGACCGAACCCAAACGCGTTGGCGATTGGTGGCGCACTGGTGATCTGATGCGGCGGGATGCTAATGGCTTTTACTATTTCGTTGGCCGCGCAGACGACATGTTCGTGTGCGGCGGCGAAAACTTATATCCTGGCGATATTGAAGCGCGTCTAGAGCGCCATCCTGATGTTGAGCAGGCTGCGGTTGTGCCGGTCGCGCATGACATTAAAGGTCAAGCGCCGGTTGCATTCGTGGTGCCACGCGCAGGCGCATCGCTGACAGAAGACGCTGTACGCACATTCGCGCTTGATAATGGCCCCGCCTACGCCCACCCGCGCAGAGTTTGGGTGCTTGACGCCTTGCCGCTCTCTGCTGCGGGAAAGCGCGATAAAAATCAGCTCGCTGAAATGGCGCAGCGCAATGTTGAAACAGCCTAGCCGGCAAAACGGCGCAATAAAATGGAGCCTCGAATGAAAGCCATAAAAATCGGTTTTGGTCTTTGCGGCCTCTTGGTCTTAGGTTGTTGTGGTGCCGACGCGCCCTCATCGCCTACAGAAGGCCGCTTATCGGCGAATATCCGCTATACGCGACATGGCATTCCGCATATTAAGGCCGATGATTATGCCGGCGCTGGATACGGACTTGGCTATGCGTTTGCCAAAGAAAATCTGTGCCTTATGGCTGATTGGTTCACCACCTTGCGCGGCGAACGCAGCCTCTATTTCGGCGCCGATCAGGGCTATCCGGAGGTGTTCGTATCGTTCCACACCGGGCCGGTAAACAATCTCAAAAGCGATGCGTTCTATCGCTATTTGCATACGCAGGAGGCGATTAGCAAGATGCGTGAAGGCGCCAGCCAAGAGGTTCGAGATCTCGTGCGCGGCTATACGCAAGGCTATAACCGCTATCTTGCTGATACACCCGTTTCACAGCGTCCCAAGGCGTGCGCGGATGCGCCGTGGGCTGGGCCAATCGAAGAAGCTGATATTTGGCGGAGGGCGCAACAATTTACATTGCTGGAATCCTTTAATTTGTTCTCCATGGCGATCGTCAATGCCGATCCAGCAGAAGACAAAGCAGCTGCAATACCAACTAAAAATCAGTTGGCCTCTCTCGAACAACACGCCGCGACCCGGGCAGGAAGCAACGCTATTGCCTGGGGCCGTGATGCCACCAAAAACGGCAAGGGCCTATTGTTCGGCAATCCACATTTTCCCTGGCAGGGGCGCGAACGCCAATACGCCGCTCATCTGACGATTGGGGATGAGTATGATGTATTCGGTTCCACCATCTATGGACTACCCGTACCGATGCTCGGATTTAACGAATCTATGGCTTGGTCGGTGACATATTCCACAGATCAGCGTTTTGCCATTTACGAAGTTGAGACTGCTGAAGATGACCCTACGGCCTACCGCATTGGCGACACGGTCAAACAAATGCGCAAGGTTGATGTCGCAGTGCCGCTGCGCAGTGACGATGGAAGCGTTACTGAGGAGCGCTTTACCTTTTGGGAAACGGACTATGGGCCAGTTTTGGAAGCTGGTCCTTTCACCTGGGGCAATGGCAAGGCCTACACAATTCATGACGTCAACCGCGCCAATGTTTATGCACTCAATCAGTATCTGGCCATTGGAAAGGCCAAAAGTGTTGGCGCGGTCAAGACCACCTTGGGTGATATCATGGGCCTCAATTTCTCGAATGTGGTCGCGGCCGATGATACAGGCGATACCATGTTTGCCAATTATTCTGTTGCTTTGAACCTGCCCAATGACCGGCTTGAGACTTGCGTGACCAAGCCGTTGGGGCAGTCCTTGATGGCTGCGTTTAACGTGCTTGTCGCCGATGGCTCTAATCCAAAATGCGCACCGGTAACAACGGCGGATGCTCCTTTTGCAGGTGCTGTTCCGGCGGGCGGGCGGCCATCTGTCATACGCAGCGATTATGTGTTGTCCGCCAATGACAGCCATTGGGCTGTACATGGCGACCCTGCAACCTTCCAAGAAGGCTTCCACCGGACGATTGGCGATGAGCGGCAGGTGCGCGGTGAACGCTACCGAGAAGGCATACGCCTGATCGAAGCGACACTGAAGAGTGGCGAGAGATTTGATGCCGATACTGTCGAAGCGTTTTTCCATGGCGCGACCAACATGACTGGGCGGATGGTGCGCGATGGACTTCTGGCGCATTGCGCGGATGGCAAGGCCACCGCAACACACAAGCGCGCCTGCGACGCTCTATCCCAATGGGACGGCACAAGCCGTATTGACGCGCGCGGCGCGCATCTGATGCGTGAAATCATGGAGCGGCTGCCGCGCATTTTTGCAGCAGCCTATAAATTGAACCCATCGATATGGTCGGTGCCTTTTGATCCTGCCGATCCGGTCAATACACCGCGTGGCCTCGTGATGACAGACGACGTGGCTACAGCCGTGACCAAATCTGTTGAAGCGCTCGATGCCAGAAAGATTGCGCTTGATGCCACATTGGGCGGCGTGCAGAGCTTTAACATTGATGGCGAGCGCATTGCGGCAAGCGGCAATCCCTATACACTGCATTTGCTGCGGACCACCTGGAATGAGGAAACGGGCACTTATGAAGGCCCGGTTCCGATTGGTGATAGCTTTATTCAGGTGGTGAGTTTTGGTGAGGATGGCCCAGAAGCGCGGTTTGTCATGTCTTATTCGCAATCAACCGATCCAGCTTCGCCGCATTATCAGGACCAACTGCCAAGATATCTGAACGATGATTGGTTTGCCTTGCCCTATCGCGATGCCGACATTCAAGCCGACCCGGAATTTAAGAGCGTCGTGCTAACCCAACCTTGAGCGGTAGAGGTAGGGTTACAGCTGCTTGGGGCATGCTTCGCCAAAAAAAGCTGTGTCTTATGCAGCACTGATAGACAGACGCTAAAAATCGTGAGCTGCTACGTCCGGCGCTGTTTCGCGGCTTGCTTCATTGCGAAAATGGACCGTGCAAAGATCTCATGCATCGGCTCGCCAATGCTTGGGTCAATGGTTTCAAGCGTACCAGCATTGAACATCGGCTCTGGCGCGTATTCGGCCTGCAGCTGAACGCCTTTAGCATAATCTTTACCGCGCAATTGCGCCAGCAGAGCGAGCGCAAAATCCAAGCCCGCGGACACCCCTGCGCCCGTTGTTACATTGCCATCTTGCACCACACGAGCGTTCACAGGAGTTGCGCCGAACTCGGCAAGTAGGTGCCGGGATGACCAGTGCGATGTTGCCTTTTTCCCGTGTAGCAAACCAGCCTGGCCAAGCAGCATGGAACCCGTGCAGACCGAGGTAACATGCTTAGAGCGTTTGCCGCGATCAGCGACAAAACTCACAGTCTTATCGTCGAGCATGGCTTGCACTGTGCCTTGGCTGCCGCCTGGGATAAATAGGACATCCAGGTCTTTTGGACAGTCGTCCATGCTGATGGTTGGAACGATCGCAAACCCGGTATCACCCATGATGGGCGAGAGCTTTGGGTCGCGTGTCACAAGGTGGACTTTTGCGCCCATCATGGAGCCGAAGAAATATTGTGGGCCAACCATGTCCAGCATGGTCATGCTGGGATAAACCACCATGGCGACCTCCTCAGAGCCGAACATGGTGATGCCGGGATGGTCGATGAGTTTTTTATGTGCGCGCTCGGTCACCGCAGCAGCTTCTTCAGCTGTGCTGCCAAACCGTGCGTCCGATACATCGCGTGCTTCGGCCCGCTGCATCAGGCCTGCGAGCGTGATGAAGGGTGCCATGGCACCTATTTGAGAGGCGTTTTTCAGGAGCGTTCGTCTTGAACCTGTCATGATCTACTGTCCTTAGTGAAGTGTCTTAAATTCATCGGCTGTTCAATCCATTCGGCCCATGAACTGGGTAAAGTCGTACCAAAAGCGCTTATTGGCGATGGCCTGCGTTTGTGGTGTGCCGCCAACATTTAAGAATTGTTTGTCTACAGGATGACATACCAAGCTGCTTAGTGCCGTAGGTGTATTTGTTGGCGCAAGCAAATGGCCAGCGCCAGGGTAGATTTTGGTTGTTGTTTGTTCTGTATTCGCTTTTGCAGCTAAAAGCTCGGCTCCAACATCAGATGGCCACAGCTGGTCATCACCTGCGCCGGCCAGGAGCAAAGGGCAGTGTAGGTCACCCACTGGAAGGCCCGCATCAGCTTGTGCCTTCGGGTTGCGAAAAAGTAAGCTGTACGCATCTCGAAAGCTAAAAATGTCGGTGCAGGCTTCGTCGATTTCAACTGCGTCAGCCGGAGCTGGGACATAGGGGAGGGGCTCTTTATTGACGGACCAGGCCGGAACATCTGGGCCATGCTCAGGCGAAAACCCAGCTGTTACAACATTGCTGGGAACAATTGCGGCAACGCGGTCGATGATGTCGGGAAAATGAATGCCAGTCAGAATGGCTGCCTCTGCACCGCGAGACACCCCGGCTATAGACGTTCGATTTGCTGAGAAACGGTCCAGGAGCATATGGGCCGCTGCTGCGATGTCATCTATGGGAATTGCATGATGATGTTTGGGCCGCCCTGGATAGTTAAACAAAGCGAGCGACAAAACCGGCCGACCATGTGCGGATAAAACTGGTGCAATCGTCTGCTCGATGCCGCCGCCAGAGCCGGCAACCATTATGATGGGCGAGGGATTGATGATCTCTGGTGGTACGAACAGCCGGCCGACGATCGCGCCCTCGTCAATATCCTCTATCAATGTGTTGGGCGCGATGGGCCACTGCGTTAGCGCAAATTCGGCGGAGATGGCGGGCGACTTGATGCTGAGGCGTATGGAACGCGGTGCGGCCGGATTGCGAAAATGTGGTCTCCCATAAGGGGATCGGGCCGTTTGCAAGTAAGCCTTAAGATCTTGGACATCCGGTGCAATCGATACAAGAAGCGCTTCAAGGATATCGTTGTGCGCTTGCGTTTTGGATATCCGCTTGGCTTGGGTCGTTGACCGCCAATTTATGCCTGCATCATCCACAAAGCGAAGCTCAAACGATGCATCTGTAATAAGTGCATCTGCAAACAGGCTGGGTGCTTGGTCGCTTAGAAACGTCGTCTGTGATAGTCTCAGCGGAGATGTCATATCTGTCTGCAGTGCGGATGGCTGTAAAGGAGCCACGTTAAAGTTCCAGTTGCAGGCGCTTAGCCTGTCGACGCATCGCCCAGGCGAGTGCAAAAAAAACAGCTGCGATCATCACCGTGCCCATGGCCATGATCTGAAAGAACTGTAGATACCCATAGTATTCGCCAAGCTTACCCAATTGGCCTGCCAGAAAACCGGATAGCCCCATCGTAATAAGGTAAAACAGGCCCATAACGCTGGCTGTATAGCCCTGAGGTGCGATGCGATAGACGAAGCTATAGGCTGGCACCCAGGCAATCACTTCACTGACGGAGATCAAGCCAATTGCAAGAAGGGGTAGGAGCAAAATTGGCGCGGGGTTGCTGGCAGTTAAGATGAACAATCCTTGCGAGACAGCGGCAATGCTTAGCGCAATACACAGCTTGGCCGGGAAATCCAAAACGATGGACCGCTTGGCAAGCTTGAGCCACGTCCAGGCCAATAATGGGGCAGCGAGGATCACCACGATTGAATTGATCGAAATCATCCAAGACGTCGGCATCTCAAAGCCAAAGACATTTTGATCAACATGCTGCTGAATGAATAACATCCAGCTGCCAAACAGCTGGAACCAGCTTGCCATAAAAAGCGCTAAGAACACCGCGCAAAGGCAAATCAAGACCAAACGGGGGAACGCTGATATTGTGGTGTGTGCCGCTTTATTTTTTATCTTTTCCGATTGCAGGCTTCGTGCGGACAGCCAGCGACGGGAACACATGGCATAGCTTAAAAACGCAAACGACATTCCAATGCCTGCAATGGAAAATCCATAATGCCAACCAATGCGCTCGCCAATTGTGCCGACCAGGATGCCCGCGACAAGCCCGGCAGCGCTGATAGAAAGATAGTAATAACTAAACGCCGTATCGCGATTTGGGTCGTTCAGCTGAAACTGGTTGCCAAGCTGTACCGTTAAGATTGATTTCATTAACGAGTTGCCAACAACCAGACAGGCTAAAGCCGCATAGAAACTCATAGTGACTGCACGATACGCGCGCACCGCAGCGGCACTATCAAGACCATCTTCTAACGCAGCTCTTTGAATGCTGGTTTGAACTTCTGCGGTGATTTGAAAACGCCCCAATGCAAAGCCTTCGCTCTCAAAAAATGCCGCAACGTCTGCGCCGCCGATCATCGTTGGCACAAGTGCCGGCGCGGCCAGCAGCAGATGGCCAACCGTCATGGTTGCTGTCCCAAGCGTGATCGCTAAATGTGGTCCAATAAAGCGGTCGGCTAAAAATCCGCCAAAAACAGGAAGGCCGTAGGATAGCCCGGAGTACAGACCAACGAGGCCAAGGGCAGAGGCCTTATCCCAGCCAAAGCCGCCATTGCTTGTCGGGTTGGTCAGGAACAGCACAAAAATAGCAAGCATGCCGTAGAAGCTGAAGCGCTCCCAAAACTCGACATGAACGATTAACAGCGCGCCTTTAGGCATGTAAGCTCTATGATGAGGTTAGACGTGATCGATGAAGATACGCCTGCTCAGGCCTTTGGCTTGAATTTGGCTGTCATCCAATCAGTCGCAAACACACTTCGGTCTGCTGCTCTATAAAGCGAGACATTTCTGCTTTGTCTTTCGGATTTGCCCAATAGGGGGCGTGTGTGATCATACCCATGATCGAGAAGATCGTTGTCCGTACATCGTCCACCGCGAACTCACCTTGCGCGATCCCTTTGGTGATCGTGTCATGATAGAGGGTCAACATGTCCTTTTGGCGTTTACGCAACTGGCGGCTTTGATCCTTGGTCAAAATCGCGCGCCGGCTGTGCGCGCCGAACAGCACAGAATCAATGAGTGGCATCGCCTGGCGATTGCGAAACTCATCTTCGAGCTGAGTTGTGATCATCGCTCTTAAACAGGCCTTGGGCGAGGCGTTTTGCGCATAGCAATTTTGCAGGGCTTCCAGAACGTTGGACAACACCAAATCCACTGCACCGAACAACAGCGCGTCTTTGGATTTGTAGTAGTAGTATAGCGCCGCATGGGTCAGGCCGATGGCTTCGGCAATGTCTTTGAGCGTAGCGCCATCATATCCATGTGCTGAAAACTGGTCCAATGCCGCTTCGATGATTTCCATACGGCGGCTGGTTTGCCGCGCTTTAAAAACGGGCCTGCTACTGGGTTTTAGGGTGGCTGTGCTCATAAGAAAGTCAACAATCTGCGCGGTGTTTCCACCAGGATGCGGTCGATCTCGGCGCTCGTAAAGTTTCGGCGCTGCATGATGGGAATAACGTTGCGAAAAATATGGCCATAGCCATGCCCACCAAATGTGCGTAGGCGCGAACGGTAGCAGATATCCTGGCTGATTGCGATTTGATCAAGATGGCCGCGATCAATCAGTCTTCTAATGTCTCGAAGTCGCTGGGCATCATTGGGCATATCAACGTCCTCGTTCCATTTATAATAAGAGTTTTCC
>JBCCLR010000136.1:0-10071 GCA_039026755.1 Pseudomonadota bacterium
GTCGCAATTGTGCCGTTGGCGAGGATTTGCGGATGCGTTGCCAAGTCTTTCCGGCGCACAACGGCGCCTGCTGGAACATCATATTTGCGAAACTCTGTCATCAATGCGTCAAAGCCCATGGCCGCAAAGCGTTCTTTAAAATATTCCGCCATTTCCGAATTGTTTTTGATGCGCCCCTGCAGGGTCGAAAATCGCTCATCTTCCAGTAGATATTCTAGGGACATCGCTTTGAGTGCGCCGAGCATCTCGGAATCCGACATCAAACACAGTGTGATGTATTCGCCCTCAACGTTGGCCAACCGGTAAAACATGCCAAATTCCGGCGTGCGCATCAGGCCGTCTTCTTCCAAAAATGTGTAGTTATACATGCCGTCGCACCAGTGGAAATGCACCGCCGCATCCAGCATGGCCAGGTCAATCTTTTGGCCTTCTGCGAGCCCGCGCTCGCGCGCCAAGAGCGCGCCGAGAATGGCCTGTGTTGCGTGCATTGACGTGACTTTATCGCACAAAATACCTTGGTAGAGCATCGGGCCGCCGGAGACGGGGCTTACTTGACTATCGGAAATCCCCGAAGACACCTGAATGATCGGGTCATAAACGCGCGCATTGGCCATGGGGCCATCTTTGCCAAACCCGGTAATCGATGCATAGATGAGTTGCGGGCAGCGGGCGTTTACGACGTCCCAGCCGAAACCAAGCTTGTCCATGGCGCCAGGGCGAAAGTTCTGTAGCAGCACATCGGCCTTATCGAGTAGGCTCCATAGCGCGTCTTTGCCATCGTCTGTTTTCAGGTCAAGTACGACGGATTCTTTGCCGCGATTAATGCTGGCAAACATTGCCGTTAGGCCATTTTTTGAGGTGCCAGTCATGCGCGCGGCATCGACCATTTCAGGCGCTTCCACTTTGATCACGCGGGCGCCATATTCTGCAAGCATGCCGCCGGCAAACGGGCCTGAAACGCTGGTCGACAGGTCAACAATGAGTAGTCCATCAAGGGGGCTTGGCACGGCTTTCTCCTTCGCGTCACGTGTGTCAGCTTGCGCAAGGCACGCGGGGTTTTCAACCGATTGATTCTCGCAGGTTTTAGCTTCGGCCTTGACAGGTCAGGGCGTTGTCGAGTGACCTAAGGCGGTTATTGTTCAGCCGGGACACGTTTATGCGATTGCTTTTGATTTTATGTGCAATGTGCCTGTGGTGCGCTGCCGCGGCGGCGCAACAAAATAGGCAAGATTCATCGCCAGCATCGCAAGACACGCTCAACCAGCAAGCCGCGCTGCAAGATACGCTTGCCAATCTGATTGAAGCAGAAGAAGAGTTGCGCACCGAAATGACGGCTATTCGCGTGCAATTGCGCAGTGGCCAAGACGATATAGACACGCAAGACTTAGAAGCGGAGCTGGCGGCAAAACGCTTAGAATTACGCGGCGTCAATGCGCGGCTTGAAGAATTGGTCACAGGCATTTCGCCTGATGAGTTAACTGTCGACGGTCGCACCGAGTTTAATTTGGAGACCGAGCTGCAGCAGCTTGTCGAGCCATTTGTCTCTATGATGAAGAGTGCCACTGAAGATGCCCGGCAAATTGAACGCCTGCGCCGCCTACAGCAGACCACAGAGCTCAACATCATCATTGCGCGGCGCGCGATTGGAGAGATTGAAACGCTCATCACGCAAACATCTGCGCCAGTACCGCGCGCGCGGTTGGAGACGCTGTTAAAAACCTGGCAGGAGCGATTGGAGACGGCGCGTGACCTGTCTGTTTCAACGCAGCGCCAACTGGATGCGACGCTCAAACATCAAGACCAAGCATCGGCGAGTGGGAAGGCCATTGGCGAATTCGTGCGCACACGTGGCCGCAATCTGTTCTTTGGAATTTCGGCATTTCTGGTTGTCTTTATTGGCCTGCGCTTTTCCAATAGCGGCCTTACGACGGCGATCAAGAAGGTCCGCCGAAAGCAGCGGCAGCGTAATTTTTTGCAGCGCTTTGCAGGGCTTATTTTTAACGTCGGCAGCATCATCTTTGCGTTCGTTGCTATGCTGTTGGTGTTTGATCTGTTTAATGACTGGCTGCTGTTTGGCTTAGGGCTTTTGGCGCTCGCCGCCGGGCTTTGGTATGTCCTTAAAGCGCTGCCTAGCCTGATGCAGCAGGCGGCATTGCTGCTCAACCTTGGCGCTGTGCAAGAAGGTGAGCGGGTGGTTTTTAAAGGAGTGCCGTTTCTGGTCCAAAAGCTTGATTTCTATACGCATCTGGTGAACCCAAAGATGCGCGGCGGTCATTTTGTCATCCCGATTGTGGAGCTGCAGGGCTATCATTCCCGCCCGGTTGCTGAAGATGAGGTGTGGTTTCCCTGCACTGAGGGCGATGTAGTCATATTGTCAGATGAGCGCTGGGGCAGGGTGATTTTTATCTCGCCTGAAACCGTGGTGATGCAAGATGACGGCGGCTCAGACAACACGTTTGAGATCGCTGATTTTCTGTCACTTTCACCGCGCAATATGTCGAACGGCTATCGCACGGAAAGCGAATTTGGCATTGACTACAAACATCAGGCTATCGCCACTACGGACATTCCGCGCATCATGGCCGCCGAAGTCCGTAAGGATTTAGAAGCGCGCTTTGGCGCGGAAAAAGTGCGAAACGTGGCTGTGGAATTTATGACGGCGGGCGATTCAGCACTGATTTATGAGGTCGAGGCCGACATGACCAGCGCGGCAGATTGGGAGTGGGAAGAAGTTAAATTCGCGCTGGCCAAATTTGCCACGGACAGCTGCACGCGCAACGGCTGGACCATTCCATTCCCGCAGCTGACAGTCTCAAGGGCTTGAATTCAAACAGCCCTTGTCGCGATTATAGGGCAGCATTGAGCCGCGTGTTTGCTAGGCCGTACGCCTGGCTTTTGGTTAAAAGCCTTTCAGGCTAAAGCGGTATGATCAAGTTGTGCCGCGAGCGATAACAACAGGTCTTCCCCGCCATAATCTGTCGTTAACTGAACACCGCTTGGAAGAAGCAGGGACGGGTGTTTTATAATGCGAGCCCAGCCTTCCATTTTGGATGTTGGCTGCACCAGCACATTAACACTGCCCAGCGCTTGCGAGACTGACCTTTCAATAGCGCGACAATAGCGTGCGCGCGCCGCCGCACTTGAGTTTTCGGCCTCGAGCGCATGCTCCGCAATCAGGATCTCGCTGCTTTGCACGGAATGGCCCAAAGTGCTGGAATAGTCCGTGAAGGGCGCTGTAAACTTGGCGCTCGCCGCGCCCTGTATAACGCCAAGCGTCAACAGCTCGGGCGCCAGTGCTGCAGCCGCAATAAATGAGCCACCTTTCGGCGCACGCGGTGTATAGCGGCGCCCCAGGTCAAAACCTGCTGATTGGTCAAGCTGTTTCGCGCAATCTTCTAGTGTTGCGCCAACAACGAGTTGATCGCACTTGTGTTTTGCTGCGCTAGTGAGGTTGCACGGAATGCGGCATGCCGATGCTTTCAGGTGGTATGCACTGCCGTTACTTGCCTTCACCTTATTCGGCAAGGCGGGCGCGCAAGCAAGCACACTGATTGTTGATAGGGCGGAGCGTCGGGTTAGGGACATGCGCGGTCTCCTTTATTAGCGATACTTTAGTGCCTTATCTGGCAAAAGCAAAACCTTGTATCCGCGCAAGCGCCCGTTTATGAGACCGCACGCATAATAGGCAATATCAAGCAGCGCGGTGCGCGCTTAAAGGACCATGCATATGAGCACCATTCATGACATTACCGCCCGAGAGATCCTCGACAGTCGCGGCAATCCCACCGTTGAAGTGGATGTAGAACTGGACGACGGCGCATTTGGCCGGGCGGCGGTGCCATCGGGTGCCTCAACTGGCGCCTATGAAGCGGTTGAAAAACGCGACGGTGACGACCATTACATGGGCAAAGGTGTTCGCGGTGCGGTCGCTGGCGTGAACGGCGCGATTTTTGACGCATTAGAAGGCATGGATGCCCGCGATCAGAGCGGTATCGACAGTGTTATGCTGGAGCTGGATGGCACCGAGAATAAAAGCAATTTGGGCGCAAATGCGATCTTGGGCGTCAGCCTTGCCGTTGCAAAAGCGGCCGCAGCGAGCAGCGACTTGCCGCTCTATCGCTATATCGGCGGGGTGAGTGCCTCAGTTTTACCCGTGCCCATGATGAATATCATCAATGGCGGCGCACATGCGGATAATCCTGTCGATATTCAGGAATTTATGATTATGCCGGTTGGCGCGGATACGCTTGCCGACGCGGTGCGTTGGGGCGCTGAAATTTTCCATACCTTAAAGAAGAAGCTGTCTGACGCAGGTCTCAGCACAGCGGTTGGCGATGAGGGCGGTTTTGCGCCGGCCGTTAGCGGAACGGCCGAAGCCATTGACTACATCATGACCTCAATCGAAGCCGCTGATTATAAACCGGGCGAAGATGTTATGCTGGCGCTTGATGCTGCCGCTACGGAATTTTATTCCGATGGCAAATATCAATTGGCGGGTGAGGGCAAGTCTTTAGGGTCAGATGAGATGGCGCAATACCTCGCTGATCTGTGTCAGCGCTATCCGATTTTCTCCATCGAAGACGGTATGGACGAGGACGACTGGGACGGTTGGGCAGCACTAACGCAGGCGGTGGGAAATAAGGTCCAGTTGGTGGGCGATGATCTGTTTGTCACCAATCCAAAGCGACTTTCGATAGGGCTAGAGAAGGGCGTTGCCAATTCCATTCTGGTAAAGGTTAATCAAATTGGGTCGTTAACGGAGACGTTAGAAGCGGTCTCGATGGCGCAAAATGCCCGCTATACGGCGGTGATGTCGCATCGCTCTGGCGAAACTGAGGACGCGACGATTGCGGACTTGGCCGTTGCAACCAATTGCGGTCAAATCAAAACAGGCTCACTTGCACGTTCTGACCGGCTGGCCAAATATAACCAACTGATCCGCATTGAAGAGGAACTCGGCGACATCGGTCAGTACGCGGGTAAGTCCATTCTAGCGCGCTGAATCTAAACGCGTTTTGCGCCACTCTCTGAGTTGATGCTTGACCCGCGAATCGGAATGTGATTCGATTCGCGCTATGAAATACGCTGCCGTGAAATCGTCAGGACGCTTGGCGCAACTGGCTCTGCCAGTTGCGTGTCTGTGCGGTGTTGCGTATTTCACCTACCACACGTTGTCGGGGCAGTATGGGCTGCTTGCCCTACCGGTATATCAGCATCACAAAGCTGAATTGTTGACGCGAGCCGAAATGCTTGCACGTGACATTCGCTACTATGAAAACCGAATTACCTTGCTCAATCCTGCTGAACTTGATCCGGACATTGCCGAGGAATTGGTGCGCCGACAGCTGGGATATGTAAAGCCTACTGACATTTTAATTCCGCTCGACGAGTAACCAACCGAACGTTCGGTATATATCTGGCTTTGCCATTGTAATTTCTTGGTGTCCCCGTATAACTTGCAAATATCGCAAGTATGTTGGGAGCCAAAACCCATGGCTAAGGCCGCCGCCAGCAAGACCACACAAGCAAAAGCCGTGCGCACATCGACAGCAGCGCGTAAACGTCCAACCAAAAAGTCGTCAGAGCCCGACATCTACGATGCCAGCTTTGACGAACTTCTCGATTTCCACCGCCAGATGCTGCTTATCCGCCGCTTTGAAGAGCGTGCAGGTCAGATGTATGGCATGGGGCTGATTGGCGGGTTTTGCCACCTTTATATCGGGCAGGAAGCTGTTGTGGTCGGCCTGCAAAGCGCAAATAAAAAAGGCGACGCTGTTATTACCGGGTACCGAGACCACGGCCATATGCTGGCCTGTGGTATAGATCCTAAAATTGTCATGGCCGAACTGACTGGCAAGGCAGCGGGTATATCACGCGGCAAGGGCGGGTCCATGCACATGTTCTCGGTTGAGCATGGATTTTATGGTGGGCATGGCATTGTTGCTGCGCAAGTGTCGATCGGCACGGGTTTGGCGTATTCCATGAAATACCGCGGCACCGACAACGTATGCCTGACCTATTTTGGCGATGGCGCGGCCAACCAAGGCCAAGTTTATGAAAGCCTCAACATGGCGGAGCTTTGGGGTTTGCCGGTCATCTTTGTGATTGAAAACAACCAATATGCCATGGGCACGTCTGTCAATCGCGCCTCCTCTGAAGATCAGCTGTATCGGCGCGGCGAAAGCTTTCGCGTTCCAGGCAAACAAGTCAATGGTATGGACGTGCTTGAGGTGCGCGCGGCGGGTGAAGCGGCCATCAATGACGCACGTAAAGGCAGCGGGCCATCAATCTTAGAAATGAAGACCTACCGCTATCGCGGTCACTCGATGTCTGACCCGGCAAAGTATCGCACAAAAGAAGAAGTAAAGACCATGCGCGAGAGTTCTGACCCGATCGATCAGAATGCGGAGCGCTTGTTGGCAACCGGCAAGGTCACCGAAGCTGAAATTAAAGATATCGATAAGGAAATCCGCGCGACTGTGCAGGAGGCTGCGGATTTCGCGCAAGATAGCCCTGAGCCGGCACCAGAAGAACTTTACACAGATGTTGTGGTGGAGGCGTAAGACCTATGGCTATTGATCTACAAATGCCTGCCATGAGCCCAACCATGGAGGAGGGCACACTGGCCAAATGGCTCGTCTCAGAAGGCGACAGCGTAGCCTCTGGCGATATCCTCGCTGAAATAGAGACCGACAAGGCCACCATGGAAATGGAAGCGGTGGATGAAGGCACGATTGCCAAAATCCTTGTGCCGGAGGGCAGTGAGAATGTTGCTGTAGGGACTGTCATTGCTGTGCTTGCCGAAGAGGGCGAGGACGCAGCAGCTGTTGAACAAGTACCAGCGGCGGCAACGCCGGAGGTTGCTCCTGCACCGACGCCTGCGCCAACACCAGAGCCATCTTATGCAGCGGCGCCTGCCGCGCCAAACACCACTGTCCCGGCGGATAACGACCTGCCCGAAGGCACGACATTCACCACCATGACCGTCCGCGAAGCCTTGCGCGATGCCATGGCGGAAGAAATGCGCCGCGATGACAGCGTGTTTGTTATGGGCGAAGAAGTTGCGGAATATCAAGGTGCTTATAAAGTCACGCAAGGCCTGCTTGAGGAATTTGGTGACAAGCGCGTGGTCGATACGCCCATTACCGAACATGGCTTTGCCGGCCTTGGTGTCGGCGCGGCCATGGGCGGCCTTAAGCCTGTTGTGGAATTCATGACATTTAACTTCGCCATGCAAGCGATTGACCAGATTATCAATTCTGCCGCCAAGACAAATTACATGTCCGGCGGCCAGATGCGCTGCCCCATCGTGTTTCGCGGGCCTAATGGCGCAGCCAGCCGCGTTGCCGCGCAGCACAGTCAAAACTATGCCAGCTGGTATGGCCATGTGCCGGGCCTGAAGGTGATTGCGCCTTATTCGGCGGCGGATTGCAAAGGCCTGTTAAAAGCTGCCATCCGTAGCGAAGACCCTGTGATTTTCCTGGAAAATGAGCTGGTCTATGGACGCAGCATGGACGTTCCTGACCTTGACGATTACGTGCTGCCCATTGGCAAGGCGCGCGTCGTGCGAGAAGGCACGGATGTCACGCTTGTGGCCTATTCCATTGCCGTTGGCATTGCTGAAGAGGCTGCTGACACCTTAGCGGGGCAGGGCATCAGCGCCGAAGTCATTGATCTGCGAACCATTCGCCCGCTTGATCGTGAGACGCTGCTGGCCTCGCTGTCCAAAACCAATCGCCTGGTCTGTGTGGAAGAGGGCTGGCCGCAGTTCTCGGTCTCTTCGGAGATCATGGCGATTTGTATGGAAGACGGCTTTGATGATCTCGATGCGCCGGTGTTGCGCGTGACCAACGCAGATGTGCCGCTGCCTTATGCCGACAACCTTGAAAAACTGGCGCTGATAAAGCCGGAAGAGGTGGTCGTTGCCGCACGCAAAGTCTGCTACGCGGATTAAGGGAGAACGCTCATGGCCATCGACATTTTCATGCCCGCGCTGTCGCCCACCATGGAAGAAGGCACGCTTGCCACCTGGCTTATCAAAGAAGGTGACACGATTTCACCCGGTGATGTGATCGCCGAAATCGAAACCGATAAGGCCACTATGGAAGTCGAAAGCATCGATGAAGGCACGGTTGGCAAAATTCTAGTTGAAGCTGGCACCGACAATGTGAAAGTGGGAACGCTGATCGCTGTACTGCTGGAAGAGGGTGAAGATGCTGGTGCACTATCGGCTGCCGTTGCCGCTGAGCCGCAAGCATCTGAACCGAAGGCGCCTGAGCCCGTAGCAGCTGAACCGCAACCCGTTGCACAGCCGTCTCAGGTAGCACCGGAAGCACCAAGACCTGCTCCAGTCGAAGCCGCTCCAGTTCCGGTTGCAGCAGCACCAGTTCAGGTGTCTGCGGATGTGAAAGCTGGCGCTGCGCCCGTGGATGGCTCAGGCAATCGCATCAAAGCGTCGCCCCTCGCGCGCCGCATTGCGTTGCAGAAGGGCCTTGACCTGGCGCAAATTGTTGGTACCGGGCCAAAGGGGCGGATCGTTAAAGCTGATGTGATAGACGCGCAACCTATCGCCGCGCCTGCACCACAAGCGGCAACCCCGGCGCCGAGCATTGCGCCAAGCGACTACGCACCGCCAGCCGATGTGCCTTATGAAGAAGTCAAGCTGCCAGGCATGCGCAAGGTCATCGCCAAGCGCATGACGGAATCAAAATCCACCGTCCCGCATTTCTATCTGACAGTGGATTGCGAGCTCGATGCTCTCATGGCGCTGCGCAAAGACCTTAATAACCGGCTTGCCGATGAAGGCGTGAAACTCAGCGTCAATGACTTTGTCATCCGCGCCTGCGGCCTTGCGCTTAAAAAAGTCCCCGCCGCTAACGCGCAGTTTGCAGGCGATAAAATGTATCGCTTCAGCCGCGCTGACATCTCTGTCGCCGTGGCGATAGAAGGCGGGCTGATCACCCCCGTCATCAAAGGCGCCTGCTCAAAAGGCCTACGCGAAATCTCCACCGAGATGAAAGACCTCGCTGCCAAAGCACGCGATGGCAAGCTGATGCCGGAAGACTATCAAGGCGGCACCTTCTCCATCTCAAACCTGGGCATGTACGGCATCAAAGAGTTTGACGCCGTCATCAACCCACCCCAAGGCGCGATTTTGGCGGTTGCTGCCGGGGAGAAGCGCGCAGTGGTGAAAGATGATGCGCTGGCTATTGCGACCGTGATGAGCGTAACGCTCTCGGTAGATCACCGGGTGCTAGATGGGGCGATTGGCTCGGAGTTCTTGGCCGCATTTAAGGGCTATGTGCAAGATCCGCTGACGATGTTGTTGTAGATTTTTATGCAATATTCCCAACCACATGCAGATTTATTGAAGCATCTCGGTGAATACGAGATGCATTTCAACAAGATTCAAGTTGAATATCGAAAGCTTGCTTTTTCAGTATTTGCAGCAAATTTTGCTGTGGTAGGATTCATAATTTCGGGCGAAAAAATATTTAAAGTCGATTTGAATATTCTCCTCATCATAGCTGCTATAATTTCGGTGATCTGTGCATTGGGTATCAGAGTAATATCTCGCATTGACAGTGGGTATCAGCGCCTCCTTGTTGCGTGTAGTGATACTGCCTTAGGTATCGAGCAAAATCCGACCGAATTTAATTTCAAACTCCGCGATAAGTTTGAAACACTTCTAGCTACCAAAGAATTCCTTGATAGTCCCAAAGGCGCTGGCGAGCGCGTCCGAATTAGACAACTAGCAAACTCTTATTATGAGTATTTATCGGGCTGTTGTTTGGTCTTTTCAGTGTTCTCCGTCTTTACATTACTAGGATTTTTGGAACCACTTTTGGGGTGGTTGCGAAGTGTAAATGGGTAACTAAGTATGAATGAAAAATACGATCTCATTGTAATCGGCGGCGGCCCTGGCGGCTATGTTGCCGCTATTCGTGCTGCCCAATTGGGCATGAAAGCCTGCGTTGTGGAGCGCGAGCATTTGGGCGGGATTTGCCTGAATTGGGGGTGCATTCCGACTAAGGCGCTGCTGCGGACCAGTGAGATTTATCACTATATGGA
>JBCCLR010000137.1:0-9980 GCA_039026755.1 Pseudomonadota bacterium
AGCTTAACCGACGCGGCGCCCGTCTTCCGGCCAATAGGGTTTGCGCAACTCTTTTTTTAGGATCTTGCCGGAGGGATTGCGCGGCAATTCGTCCGTAAAGTCGACGGATTTGGGCGATTTATACCCGGCAATCTTGGTCTTTGCGAAGGCGATGAGTTCTGCTTCTCCAAGCGGCCCGCCAGAGACGACGATTGCCTTCACCGCTTCGCCCCATTTTTCATCGGGCACGCCAATCACCGCCACGTCCTTAACGGCCGGATGATCCATTAATGCCGCTTCCACCTCTGCGGGATAAATATTTTCAGCGCCCGACACGATCATGTCTTTGACCCGGTCAAACAGGTAGATGTAGCCGTCTTCGTCCATATAGCCGGCATCGCCAGAGCGGTACCAATCACCAAAGAACGCTGATTTGGTGTCTGCTTCGCGGTTCCAATAGCCTTTCATAATGGAATCGCAGCGGATTAAAATTTCACCCACGTCACCGATCGCCACCTCTTTACCAGTGTCATCGCCGATGATGATGTCTACCTGCGGGAAGGCTTTGCCGCAACTGGCCATGCGCGGCGCACCATTTACATCATGATCTTGTGGCGGCAAGTATGTGATCGAGCCGGAAACCTCTGTCATGCCGTACAGTTGAATAAAGCTGCAGCCAAACGCCTCCAAAGCGCGTTTGAGTGTCGCCGGCGGGATCGGCGAAGCCCCATAGTACACTTCCTGCATGCTTGAGAAATTTGCGGTCTCACTCAGCGGATCGTTCAATATCGTCAGCAAAACGGCGGGCACCGCAAACATTTTAGTAATGCCCTGCTCTGAGATCGTGCGGATAATCTGCGGAATGTCTGGCTTGTCTAAAATGATGCAGGTGGCGCCATTGCTGAGGCTTTGAAAGCCCCAAGCTGTGCCGCCAATATGAAAGCACGGCATCGCCATGAGTGAGACATCGCTATCATCCCATTCCGACCAGTCTTCTTCGACCAGCTTGCCTTTGGCAATGGCCGCCAGCAGCGATTGGTGCGTTAATAGCGCTCCTTTTGGAAATCCTGTGGTGCCAGACGTGTACATCTGCACCAACACGTCGTCGCCTACGGCTGCTTCGTTCGACAGATCAACCAGCGCTGCCCTGTCGCGCCATGTGGCTAAGGTTTCAAAGTCAGGGTGGGTACCTTCAATCAACTTGATGTGCTCAAGCGCAGGGCAATCATCTTTCACGCTAAGCGCGAGTTCTACGAATGCCGGGTCGACAAACAGGATCTCTGCTTCGCAGTCTTTCAAAATGTACGCCACCTCTGGCGCAGCGAGACGCCAATTGATCGGAACCAATAATCGAGACGTGAGAGCGCAAGCGTAAAACAGCTGCATATAAAGGTCTGAATTGAGACCCAGATAAGCGATTTTGTGCTGCCGTCCTATGCCGCCTGACACCAGCGCCGACCCCAGCTTTTCGACATCTTTCCAAAACGCTTGATAGGTTTGCTTCCGACCATTGAACTCCGTCGCCACTTTATCGGGCCACGCGTTGACTTGGGCACGAAGTGGGTCGACTGCACTGGTTGCAGTGAGAATAGGATGGGCGGGATGCTCGAGAACTGCAGTGTCGGTCATAGAGCTACTCTTGCTTACGGGGGCTGAATTTATGCGCCAAGTATCGCTTAGCTGGATGGCTGCGTACCCCCCTCAAAAGCGTGAGGAAAAGTCACGACTTATAATAATCGCCAGGTGCACATCTCTGTCGGCGCAGTATTGTCGCAGGTGTTGAAGGGGGCGATATGGAACCGCACTACGCAAAAGATCTCTCGCGTGACGCACTTGGATCGTTGAAGCGACTGCACGAAGACAAGGGCGGTTGGCAGCAGCGCAAGAGCGAATTCACGCAGCATCAGTTGCTTGAAGCAACGGTCACGTGCATTGTTCGCTTTGGCTTCGCCAGGGTGCGCACACGTGACATCGCAGAAGAGGCGGGGTTGTCGCGCGGTGCTATCGTGCATCACTTTGCTAACAAGCGGCAACTCTTTGAAAAGGCTTTGGAATACGTGTTTCTAAGCCGCATAGAAGAATTTAGAGCTGCCATTGAAAATTTACCGACCATGGAAGCGCGTGCAGCGCATGGGCTCGATGTGTATTGGGAGCAGCTCCAGTCTCCTTATTTTGTAGCAGTTCAGGAACTGCAGATGGCTGCGCGCAGTAATCCGGCGCTTGCGGCGATCATGAAGCCCCAGCGCGAGCGATTTATGGCGCAGTGGCGCAACGAGGCTGCACGGCTGTTCCCTGAGTGGTCATCTACGGGGCCGATGTTTGATTTGGTGATGATGCTGACCCGCTATTTGATGGAGGGTATGGCACTGCAAAGTTGGTTTGAGCCGGACGCCCGACGTGAGAATGAACTGCTCACTTATTTGAAGCTGCGTTTGAGCGACATGCGCGACGCGCGGGACTTGCCAGGCTCAGATATGGCCGTTGAGGGATATCTAGCCCTCAGACCGGATGGCGCCTTGTGAGCGTATTTAGAAAATTTACAAGATTACTGGGAGCACCTGTCAAAAGTGGGGAAAGCATCCGCATCTTCGCACGGGTACGTCTTTAAATTGCAAGTGTGGATCTATGCGACACCTGCAGCATACCTTTTTATTGAGGAGAAAAAATCGTGCAGCTAAGCCGAGAGCAACTCACCAAAGCATATCGCCGTATGCGCACGATCAGAGACTTTGAAGAGCGTGTTGCCGAAGAATTTGCTGGCGGAAACATCCCAGGGTTCTTGCATCTTTACGCGGGCCAAGAGGCATGTGCTGTCGGCATGTGCGAAAACCTCACCGATAAGGATGTGATTGGATCAACGCACCGGGGCCATGGCCATTGCATTGCCAAAGGCTGTGATGTCGAAGGCATGATGCACGAAATTTTCGGCCGAAAAAGCGGCCTGTGCGGCGGTAAGGGCGGGTCCATGCATATTGCTGATCTTGATGTCGGTATGTTGGGAGCAAACGGCATTGTTGGCGGCAACCCGCCGCTTGCCGTCGGCGCGGCACTTGCTGCTAAAACGAAAAAAACCGGAACTGTAGCAGTGTCTTTTTCCGGCGACGGCTCGTCAAACCAAGGCACAACGTTTGAAGCAATGAACATGGCCGTGGTGCTGCAGCTGCCGGTCATCTTCGTTATTGAAAACAATGGCTATGGAGAAGGCACTGCCGCGTCCTACGCAATTGGGGCAGAGGATCCTGCCGTGCGCGCGCAAGGTTTTGGCATGCCAGCCGTTTCCATCGATGGCACGGACTTCTTCACCGTATATGATGCCTGCAAAGACGCTGTAGAGCATTGCCGCAGCGGCAAGGGCCCGATGACCATCGTCATGAATGCAGTGCGGTTTTACGGCCATTTTGAGGGCGATGCACAGCTGTATCGCGGCGACGGCGAGCTTGAAACACTACGCAGCGAGCGCGATTGTCTGAAGATATTCCGCACCAAAGTCACCGAGGCAAAGCTGCTGGAGCATGCGGATTTGGATGCTATCGATAAAGAAGTCGCGGACCTCATGGAGGCTGCTGTGGGTACGGCGTCAAAAGCCGATTTCCCAGGGCAATCGGACTTGGAAACCGATGTTTACGTTAAATACCTGTAACGCCAACGGTGCCATAACGTGGCGCCACAAATAGGGTTTAAACATGCCTAAAAAGACGGTTAGAGAAGCGATCAACGAAGCGCTGCGGCAGGAAATGGCGCGCGATGAAGACATTATCGTGATCGGTGAAGATGTTGCTGGCGGTGCCGGCAGTGAAGGCCAGCGTGATGCCTATGGCGGAGTGTTTGGCGTTACCAAAGGCCTGATTGGTGAGTTTGGTGAAGAACGCGTGATCGACACGCCGATTACAGAATCAGCCATCATGGGCGCAGCTGCGGGGGCGGCATTACAAGGTTTGCGGCCTGTTGCAGAGCTAATGTTTGTTGACTTTCTTGGTGTTTGCTTTGACCAGATTTACAACCAGGCGGCCAAGTTTCGGTATATGTTTGGCGGTAAAGCGCGCACGCCGCTGGTTATTCGCACCATGATGGGCGGCGGCGTCTCAGCAGCCGCCCAACATAGCCAAACACTGTATCCCATGTTTACCGCGGTGCCGGGCCTGAAGGTTGTGATCCCCTCGAATGCTTATGATGCAAAAGGCCTGCTGATCCAAGCAATCCGCGATGATGATCCGGTTATTTTCATGGAGCACAAGCTGGTTTACGAAGTAACCAGCGAGGTCCCCGATGAGGCCTATACGATACCATTTGGTGAAGCGGCCATTGCGCGTGAGGGGGATGACGTGACGATCGTTGCTTTTTCACAAATGGTGAACCATGCGATCACGGTTGCGGATAAGCTGAAAGGTGAGGGCATTTCCGTTGAAGTAATCGATCCGCGCACCACATCTCCGCTCGATGAAGATACGATTTTGGAAAGTGTTGAAAATACAGGCAGGCTCGTTGTGGTTGATGAAAGCCCGCCGCGCTGCAACATGGCGACAGACATAGCGGCGCTGGTTGCAAGTCAGGCGTTTGACAGCCTAGAAGCCGGCATAGAAATGGTGACCTGCGCGCACACGCCCGTACCGTTTACGCCAGCACTTGAGCAGCTATATTTACCGAGCCCGGATCGCATTGAAGCGGCTGTGCGAAAGACTTTGAAATAACAAACACGCTGTATTGCGTCGGCGCCGCGTGCTGGCGCAGGTGAGGGGGAACATTCATGGCGATTTCTGCGATTTCAATGCCTAAATGGGGTCTTGCGATGGAAGAGGGCACCATTGTGGAATGGCTCAAGGCGGAAGGCGAGATGATCGCCCCCGGCGATGACATTGTGGAGATTGAAACCTCAAAGATAACAAATGTTGTGGAGGCACAGCACACTGGCCCCATCACGCGGCTTGTTGCAAAAGTCGGTGAGACGCTGCCGGTTGGCGCGTTGATCGCCGTCGTTGCCGACGAAAGCGACAGCGCGGCCGACATTGATGCGTTTATTTCAGACTTTCAGGCCAATTTTGAGACGGCTCAAGAAACAGCCGAAGAAGCCGCCGGACCGGAGACCATCGATGTCGATGGTCAGCTGATTATGTATGAAGAGCAGGGCGAGGGCGACGGTCTGCCGCTGATCTTGGTGCACGGGTTCGGGGGTGATCGGAACAATTGGCTGTTTAATCTAGACGCTTTAAGTGCGGACCGCCGCGTCATCATGCTTGATTTACCGGGCCATGGTGGCTCAACAAAAAATATCAAGGATGCAAGTTTGAGCGGCATGGCGCAGACTGTACTTGCGTTTGCAGACGCTTTAGGCGTCGATCAGCTCAACCTGATGGGCCATTCCATGGGCGGCGCAATTTGTTTGAAAGCCGCTGAAATGGCGGGCGAACGTGTGGCACGCGTCTTTACGGTGTGCCCAGCTGGCCTCGCTGCAAAAGTTGGCAATGGGTTTATCGACGCCTTTATTGCCGCTGAGCGGCGCAAGGGCATGAAAGAAGCAGCCCTCATGCTGTTTTCCGATAAAGATCTCGTGACGCGCGACTTGGTCAATGATTTGCTGAAGTTTAAGCGCCTTGACGGTGTTGATGCAGCCCTTCAGGCGTTGCGTGATGGTGCAATTGCCGATGGCAATGCCACTCCCGTTGACCTTTCTGAGGTTGCAGCCCGCGTCGCTGCGGTCATTGCCGAGCAGGATGAGGTTATTCCACCCGTCGCGGCGACGCCTGACACAGTTGAAGAGCTGCGTCTGTCTGTCGGGCATATGGCGCATATGGAAGCCGCTGCGGCTGTCAATGACGCCGCGGCTGCATTCTTTAAACACGATCGTTAGACCAAGCGTTGCGCCAGTGGGTGCTGAATTGCACCTCGCGCGTTTAGACGCGACGTGGTGGTCATTCACGATATGCACCCTTGTTGTTTGAGCACGGCCTGCCAATGCTGATTTGATGCATCTAAGGCGTTTTTCAGTGGCAGCGCAAACCAAGCGCACAGTTAAAAAAATGAGGTCGTGTTGCCTGCGGGGGCGTTTGCTACGGCTTTCAGTCACAAAAAGAGACGCGGGGTGCAGTGCTTTGTGTCGATTATTTTTACAACCGCTACAAACTGTAACATTAGCCAGATGAAAATATGAGCGAAATGAAGGCCTTAAAGGAACTGGCACGCGACTTGCTTAGATGCATGCAGCGACACTAGTTGATGCTTATTGGCGTTTGAAAGGAAAGATTATGAAATTGTTGCTTACAACGGCAGCTGCTCTAGCGGCCATGGTTTCTGTTGCTTCGGCAGCAACAGTGACTGTCGGATCAAATGTTGTTCCTCCCATGGCCGTGCAGGATTTGGGTGCACCCGCGGTGATGACAAACTCATTTTTTGACATCTCGTTGACGTCCATTGGAGACTCCGTTGACATCGTGTACAAACGCGGTGGCGGTGAAGGTATTGTCGGAAGTGGAAGTTCCGAAGTTTTTGTCGATGAGGTTGTACCGCAATCAATTAACGAGGGCATCAGCCTAAGTTCAACGATTAACAATCTGTCCGTCCGTGCGACAATTGGTATTGACTCGCTGCCAACAGGCAACAACCCATTCACGAATTTGCGTCTCGCTGTGGATGGACCGTCCGGCGTTGTGTTTGACACCGCCTTCGGTTTGGATACGCTGCAGTTCACGTTTGTGCTTATCAAAGGCACAATCCAGGAGCAGTTGGATGTCTACGGTTTTGGTGAGTTGGGTACTGGACGGAACTTCACCGTTCGTTTTGAAGCTTTACGTCAAGTTCCGACCCCCGCTGCTGGCGCTCTGTTCGGGTCAGTTTTGGTCGGTGCGGCTGTAATTCGTCGCCGGAATGTTCGGCACAAGCTGGGTATTCCTGCTTAAGTTGAACTTGCATTTAAGTGTTTGAAATAGGGGTCTGTGTGCCCCTATTTTATTTTTTGTTATTGTTTGCGTTACGTTTACCTATTAGGTTGATCGTTAAAGGCTAGTAGCCGACGTCTTAACCTAGGCTCTACCGCAGGTACTCTTAACCCCCACTAACCCTTGCAAGGTAGGTTGCGAATGTCTTTACCTCGAATTATTGTTCTTGCCGCCGCGATGATGATGCTGGCGACCCCATTTCAAGCATCTGCACAGGCTTTACCCGATTATACGCTCAACCCGGGCGATCAGTTGCAGGTATCCGTTTGGCGTGAAGAAACGCTGTCTCGCAATCTCGTTATTTTGCCTGATGGGACGATCGGCTTTCCGCTTGTTGGGACTGTTAAGCTAGCTGGGCTCACAGTTGCCCAGGCTGAAAAGTTGTTGAATGATAAGCTGAGTGCAACCATCCGCGCGCCACGCACCACCGTCGTGGTTAACTCAGTCGCCGGAAATAGAGTTTATATCATTGGCCGTATCGGCTCGCCTGGTGGTTACGTATTACAGGCCGACACGACCCTCCCGCAGCTCATCAGTTTGGCTGGGGGCTTTGCGGAGTTTGCGAAAGAAAACCGGATTGCAGTTCTGCGTCGCACAGATGGAGGAACGAGCCGCATAGGTTTTGACCTGGGACGCCTCCTCAAAGGGGAGTTAGACGAGCGTGTAGCAGACTTTAGTCTGCAAGCAGGCGACGTCATCGTTGTTCCCTAAGCGCTATTGACAGAAAGCCGATGGGCGCTCCGCTCTCAAGAAATACGACCGCTCTATTATCGGTCGTTAAGAGTTTGATGACATCCCGTGGGATTGGATTCCGGGCGCAGACTTTGGAAGTCATAAAATATGGATACAATGTCAAATACGTCTGGAACGATATCTGGAAGATGCCGGCAGCGCATAGGGGCCTATTCATGAGTATTCGCCTTGTGCGTCGTTACTTCTTTCGTGCAGGCAATGCATTTGGCAGCGGCTGGGTGAAGGTTTATTGCGCGTCTGTGTTTGTGTTGGGCCTTCTGTTGGGAGGGCCTACACAAGCACTGGACTACCGGACAGCAATTCAAGTGAATGCCGGAGCCGACTACGACAGTAACCGGTTCTTGGGCCTATCGGATAATGCGGAGGTGACCCGTTTTGTCCTTTCACCCACCTGGACACAGCGTTGGCTCGATAGCGTTACACAAATTGATTTCCGCAATTCAGCGTCCATATTCCAGTCGTTGGACGATGATGTTGAGCAGGATCGTGTCGATTTTAATTCTGAGCTTTCTTACAATCGGCGCTTGCCCACGGGGCAGTGGGGACTGGCTGGAAATATAAGGCGCCGCAATTTGCTTGACGCGCAGCGTGAAGATGCGGGCGTGGACGGCACTGATAGTTTAATATGGACGTATGGAGCCTCCGGCCAGTGGTCCAAATCACTGTCTCAGTTGACGTCAATAAATGCGTCAGCCGGTGTATCCTTCATTGATCCCAGTGATGTCGAAGAGGGCGTCATCGCGCCTGGCTTGCGGACACGATCAACCAATTATAGCGCAAGCTTAGGATTAAACAGAGTACTCAGTACGCGCTGGACGGTCGGTGTCTTAGCAACAGCGCGGCGACAAAATCCGGATACCGATTTTTTTGGCGGCACTACGAGTGGAAATCTATCGCTTACAACCCGATATCAATTTACGGAATATTGGTCCGTCAATGGACGGGTTGGCGCCGTTTATATTGACAGCGACTTCGTTTCTCGATCGGCCATTTCGGGCGGTGCAGGCCTGTTGTACGACTTCGAACGTTTGAGGGTTCGGCTTAATGCCGCTCGGGATTTTCAACCCAGCATCAACGGTACTCTCAGGGATACGCTCACCGGAAGTATGGAAGTCAATTATGATGTGGCAAAACGTGTGACGGTGAGCGCCGGGGGTAGGTATAGAGAAAGCAGCTTAGAAGGCGCTGCTGATCAAGATTTAACGCTGTATTCGTTGTTTTCATCCGCTAATTGGCGATTTGCGAAAAACTTAGAGCTAAATTTACGCTATACCTTTACTGATCAAGAATTGCGCGAAACGTCGGGGTCTAGTCATCGCGTCGGGATTTCATTGACGTTTAGTTATCCACCTCAGGGATTGTCGGAATAGAGGTTTTTATGCAGTACGAACTTTCACTACAAGACTACATTGCCATCATAAAGCGGCGTGTTTGGTATTTCATAATCCCATTTGTTGCGCTTGGTGTTATTACCATCGGCGTCGCGCTTCTGTTACCAGCAATTTACCAATCGACTGGTAAAATTCTTGTTGAATCGCAGCAGATTCCGACGGATTTGATTAGATCAACGGTAACCGGGCAGGCGGCTGAGCGTATTCAGATTATTCGCCAACGCGTGATGACCCGAGCAAACTTGTCGCGCGTGATTGATAAATTTGACGTGTTCCCAAAGGATGGCCCACGGCTTTCTGTATCGGAACAGATCGATGAAATGCGCGATCGTATTGGGTTGGAACTCGTTTCCGGTGGTGTGCGGAATCGTGCACAGCAGTCTACGATTGCCTTTGACCTGTCCTACGAAGACCGTAACCCAAAGCAAGCCCTTCGCGTCACCAACGAACTCATTACATTGTTTTTGGATGAAAACGTCCGCACCCGGACCGCGCGGGCGTCTGAAACCACGGACTTTTTAGAAAATGAAGCCGACAAATTGCGCCGTTCGTTGGAAGCGTTAGAGACTCAAATCGCGTCCTTCAAGGCCGAAAACGCAAATGCTCTTCCTGAGCAATTGGCTATGCATCTGAGCATGCTCCAAACGAATGAAAATGAGCTGAAGCGTATCAACGCAGACAAAAAAGCGACCGAAGAAAATCTTCGCTTTTTGCAAATTGAACTGACCGGAACAAAGTCTGGCATTGGTTCTTCAGGACCAAAATCGTCAGCCCAGAGTCCAGCACAGCAGCTGGCAGCAGCACGCTCGCGACTTGTTGCGTTACAGGCGCGGTATCTGGATGATTGGCCAGACATCATCGCGGTTAAGGAGGAAATTGCGGGCCTTGAAAAAAGTCTAGCTAATCCCGCGCCGCTTGATGACTTGCA
>JBCCLR010000138.1:0-9952 GCA_039026755.1 Pseudomonadota bacterium
AAAATCGATGGCAATTTGGTCTAGCAAAATTGGTTTCGCCACGGACGGCAACCGCACATCTTTCTGATAAATCAGATTTTGCCCCACCTGCATCATGATTGGAATGTCGAGCTCAACACAGCGCGCATAAATCGGATAGCATAAAGCTGCATTGGGCGCCATGCGAAACCAGTGCGGGTAGAAATGTGCGCCGACAAAACCGAGCTGGTTGACGGCGTAGTCAAGATCTTTCAGCTGCTCAACGCCGCGCATGGGGTCAACGCCTGCAAGGCCAGAAAAGCGATCTGGGTACTGATCGCAGTAGACCGCGATCTGGTCGTAGGGGATTTCAAAGCTGCCCTTCCAATTGCGCTCGCCCGCGCGCACGGCGATCAGGAGACTGCGCTCAATGCCGGCCTTATCCATCCGGCGCAGATAGTCCTCGATGGACACGCCGCCCCACATGTCTTCCGGCATGCGCACTTGCGCCATAAAATCCTGGTCAAATCCCGTTTGGCCGTTTTGCATTTCTTGCGGTGTAAATGCGTTGACAACGATATCAATCGCTTGCACGTCGGGCATTCAATGCGTCTCCTTTATGGTCAGGCTTTTCGCTGCAGTGTGGATGCGCGGCTTGGTAGAATGCAAGCTTAGCAACTGACGCGGTAGCGCTGGGCCCACCAAAGCGCCACCTCTATGGAATAACTGCGTTATTGCAGGGCTTTATCACGATCGAACGACAAACACATCTGCCAATGCTTGCGACCGACCTGATCGTAAGCGCCTGGGTTATGTATCGTAAAGCGCTGATGTGACGGCGTTGATAGTGCGCTGTGTACGCTCTTTTATTCGTGCTGTTTGGGCCTCGTTTGGCTGATGGTTTTCGATTGCCTGCGAAACATTGATGCCTTTGTCGTCCAGCACTTGCTCCAGAACCGCGACCCGATCGGTCAGCACGCAGACTTCTCGGGTCAGGGATATTAACGCACGTGCGACGTGATCGACATGCGCCGGTTTTAAGTGTTCGCGGTCCGGTTTGTTAATTTGATCCAGGTCCATAACTGCACTCAAATTGGCTTTGTTGCTATGATAGTGAAGGGATAGCCGGCGGTTGTCGACACATTGCAAAATCCAAGCCGCTCAGCAACGGCCGCAACGTCCAGCTGTGCAGCTGAGCGCCAATGGGGTTCGCCGCCATCGCGTGCATCGCGATCAGCTTTGACGATGGCCAGCTGATCCATATCCGCATAGCGCGGAACATCCGTCATCACCATATCGCCGCCCGGTTCCAATAATCGATAGGCTTCGGCAAACATTGCCTCGATAGCGTCCGCCGGCATTTCGTGCAGTAAAATATAGGATGTGACCAGGTCGAAACTCTCATCGGCAAACATCGTCGCTTCCGCTGCGCCTTGATACAGCTGCCAGTCATAGCCTTTTAGGTTGGCCGTGCGCAGCGCATGCTCAAGCATGCGTGCGGACAGCTCAATGCCGGTGATTTTCGCATCGGGATAGGTTTGCGCCAACATGCTGGTGTAGTGCCCGCTGGAGCAGCCCATGTCCAAAATACGCGCATAGCGTTGTTTAGGCGCACGCCCCGCAGCGGCCGCGCGTTGTTTAAAAATGCTATTCATGCCGATTGCGCTGAAAAGCTTTTTATGGACCAATTCGCCATGAATATATCCCATATGATCATGGCCATCCCAGCCGCCCTCCGTCCGGTGGAAATCCACACCCTGCCAATAGGTTGGCGCAGTGAACTCGGGATCAAGAAAGAGTTTGGCTGATCCTTGCGTAAGCGCCTGCAGCTCAGGTTCCAGATCTAGGCGAATGTCCTCAAACGCTTCGGTCACGATTGCGCCGTACGTACGGAAGTGCCAATCGGCAATCAGGTCCATCGCATTCGATGCGTTTGAGCTATCCAATGCCGCTTCGTATTGTGCAATACCCTCATCGATGTCATCTGGCAGCGTTTCAGCTGTGACCCCAGCCGTCGCCAAATCTTCCTCCATTTGCTTGCGAATGGGCGCACGCGCGAGCAGAAGCTGTCCTAAAAAGTCAATGGAAGCGCGGCCGCGCTGCGAAAGGTCTGGATTGTCAAATGTCATAAGTCTCAATGTCCTGGGTGATGTCTCAGTGTTTCATAGAATCGTAAATTGCGGCGTGCTGTGTGCACAAATGATTGCCTGCTGAGAATGAGACGGTATGCGCTTGCAGTTGCCGTTGAAGCACGCGCCGAATGATACCCTGATCAACGGTGATCCCGCGCTGCGGGAGCCATGGAGCGTTGCGTGAATTTATATCATGTTTGTATGGGCCGGTGCCGTGATTATGAAAGTGGGAACGACGTGATGGAGTGGCTAAGGGAGTGGTGGCGCTATAACCCTGATAGTGAGGCGTCCTCTGCTGACAATCCGCATGCGCCGCTCAGTGACACGCAGCGGCGAGATGCTTTTCCATTGTTAACGCTGGCCTTTGGCTGGGGCTTTTTAATTACTGGCCTCATCGTCGGTGGCGCGCTCGGCAATGGGCTGTCTTTCCCAAACATCATAAAAGCGTCTTTTCTCGGCAACAGCATCAATTTTGGTATCGGCGCTCTGGTCGGCTACGTAGGGTATAAAACAGCGTGCAACAGCGGCTTGCTCTATCGCCGGCTCTACGGAACACAGGGTGCGAAAGGGCCGGCGTTGTTCGTTGCTTTGCTGACCATTGGTTGGCAAGGCATTATCGTTGGCGCTTTTGGCTTTGCATGGACGCAAAGCTTTGACAGCGGCGCGTTCTATGCCGTCGCGGTATTTGCTGGGCTGTTGTTTACCGTGACAACCTATTTTGGCGTGCGTGGCTTGGAATTGGTCAGCATTCCAGCCACCATCATTTTGGTGCTTGTCGGCGTGTTTGCTGCGTATCTCAACATCTCGGCAGCAGGCGGCTGGGGTGGCTTCCTGGCGCTGTCTGAAGAAACGGCGAAGAAGCAGCCGCTTAGCATGGTTGGCGCGGTGAACCTCGTTATTGGCTCTTGGATCGTTGGCGCGATTGTCATGCCTGAATATACGCGCTTCGCTAAAAAAGCGTGGGTCGCCGTTGCTATACCCTTTATTGTGTTGATGATCTCGCAGTGGTTTTTGCAACTGATCGGGGCCATGGGCGGTGTCGTGTCAGGTACGCATGATTTTACCACCTACATGCTCGCTCAAGGCGCTGTTATCGGCGGTATTGGTGTGATGGCCATGAGCTTTGCGCTATGGACCACGGGCGATGCAAACCTCTATTTGCCAGCCGTGCAGACGGCCAGTGTGTTTAAGCGCCCGCAGCGGGTTATGACTGTGCTTTGTGGTTTGGCGGGCACGGTTCTTGGCCTGGGTATATATCAACAGTTTCTGTTCTGGATCGATCTTCTCGCCAGCATTGCTCCGCCGCTCGTTGGGCCGCTGCTGGTTGACTATTATCTGCTGAACCGCGCCAAATACGCACCGGACTATGACGGAGCAGTGCCGATTTGGAACCCAAGTGCGTTTGTCGCTTATGCCATTGGGGCGGGGGTTACATTTGTAGCACCTGAAAATGTGGCCAAGGCGCTGGTTGGACTGCTTGTCTCTATGGTGGCTTACGGCCTAATCGAGGCGCTCAAAAAGCTAAAGACGCCTTTGATCCGGGACTTTTCGTTAAACCCAGGCGGTTTTGCGCGACCTTGCAAGGTCAGTCGGCGGCTTCACCTTCTATCGCTGTCTTATCCGTTTGAAATTTGAAATGACGTGCATGCGATTTGGCTCGAAAAGCGAGGTGCAGAGCGTTTTTTTGACCTATTCCGACGCGTCTCTAAGCAAAGCGTATTGACCAGTTTATAAAACTCGAGTTAACTTGATTAATATTCAAGGAGGGCATATGGATGTGACGGTTGCCTGCACGCAGATGCCGTGTAGCTGGGACACGCAAGAAACGATGGACCGGGCGGAAGCGCTGGTGGTGAACGCGGCCGATAAGGGCGCACATATCATCTTGCTGCAGGAACTGTTTGAAACGCCGTATTTCTGCATTGATGAACAAAGCAAACATTTCGACCTGGCACACACGCTCGAAGATCAGCCTGCCATCAAGCGTTTGCGTACGCTCGCCAACGCGCGATCTGTGGTCCTACCGGTCTCGTTTTTTGAAAAAGCTGGGCTCGCTTATTACAACTCCGTTGCTGTGATTGATGCCGACGGCAGCATTGCCGGGCATTACCGCAAGAGCCATATCCCTGACTTTCCAGCGTACGAAGAGAAATTCTATTTCAGTCCGGGCGACACCGGCTTTAAGGCCATCGATACCCGCTATGGGCGCATTGGAGTGGGCATTTGCTGGGACCAGTGGTTCCCTGAAGCAGCGCGCGCTATGGCGCTGCAAGGTGCTGAGCTGTTGTTTTACCCCACTGCGATTGGCAGTGAGATTACCGATCCAGAACTTGACAGCAAAGACCATTGGCAGATGGTCATGCGCGGGCACGCTGCGGCCAATATCATGCCTGTTGTTGCGTCAAACCGGATTGGAATAGAACACAGTGAGAGCGGCATTGAGATGGAGTTTTACGGATCATCCTTCATTGCCAATCAAATCGGTGAGATTGTTCAAGAGGCGGACCGCACCACACAAAGCGTGCTGCTACATCGGTTTAACTTGGACGATATCCGTCAACAACGCCGCGACTGGGGTGTGTTTCGAGATCGCCGCCCAGACCTGTATGGACCCTTGCTCACCTTGGATGGGCAAACCATGCCTGCACGTTGATCCGTCCTATGCGGCTCTATTCTCGTTTTTTTGCCATCGCTACAATCGGCACCATTGCATTGTTGCCGCTGTTGCTGCTGCCGGCGATGGTCGGTGTGCTGGTCGATGATGGCGGGTTGACTGAAACGCAGGCCGGGTGGCTGTCCGCAGTAGGCGCACTCGGGGGGGCAGGGGTCAGTTTCATGATGGCGCTGCGTATGCATTGCATCCAGCCGCGCCGACTTGCAGCGATCATGCTGCTGCTGGCGACGGGACTTGACGGCATTTCAGCATTTATCGTTGGGCCGGATGCTGCATTTTATGGCGTCCGTATCTTATCGGGTCTGGCCACAACCGCTGCATATGTAATCGTCATCGCCGCCTTTGCTCGCTTTGAGCAATATGAACGCGGCTATGGCATGTTTGTGACGTTGCAATTTCTCGTTAGCGGCATCGGTCTATATCTGCTGCCGGTTTTTTCCAGCAACATGGGCGCCAAGGGCATGTACCTCATTCTGGCAGCATGCAACGCTGGCGCCTTCGCGCTCGCTGCCGCCTTGCCAAGCACCGGCAGTGCTAAGCCGCAAGCCGCTGAAAACCCAAAGAGCGAACTGCGCTTTTTGCTGTCTTTGGCAACGCTGGCCGCAATCCTCGGCTTCGGCATCTTTGAAATGGCGAACAACGTTCAGTTTACCTACGTCGAACGTTACGGCGTATCGATTGGCTTGGTCGGCGAGGAAATCGGCTTTTCCCTGCTTATCGGCTCGCTTGTGGGCATCCCAGGTGCTTTTGCCATCGTGCTTCTGGGCGACCGGTTTGGCACAGTCGTACCACTCGGCTTTGGGATTGGCATGGGCGTTCTTGGGCTGGTCTTCCTTTCACTTGGGCCATCTTATAGCGGTTACTTTATCGGCAGTTGCTGCCTTGGCTTTTCTTGGGCGTTTTGTTTGCCATTTATTCAATCCTTGCTTGCCGGGCTGGACCGTGAAGGCAGCGTTCTTGCCGCTGGGTCGACTGCATCTATGCTCGGCGCGGCAATCGGGCCGGGCCTCGCAGCCGCTGTGCTTGGTGAGGGCAACTACCGCGCAGTGTTTGCAGTTGCGATCTTTCTTTTTGTGCTTTCTTTCGCTGCTTTCCTTGTTTCGCGCACGCGCGCGAGCGCAGCGGCTAAAACCATGGTGACCACATGAGCCAAGACATTCCAAACGAAGATCCACGCGGCGAGGGATTTTACATGCCAGCGGAGTGGGCTGCCCATGATGCCTGTTGGATGGCGTGGCCGTGCCGCGATACTCTGTGGCAGGATTTTGCAGCCACGCAAGCTGACTATGCTGCCGTGGCCAATGCTATCGCGCGCTTTGAACCAGTAAAAATGCTGACGCCAGGGCGATTTATCGACGCAGCGCGCACCCTTTTGGACTCAGCAGTGACGATCATCGAAGCAGGTATTGATGATTCCTGGGCGCGTGATTCCGGGCCAAATTTTCTGGTGAATAACGATGGCGCTCTTGCGGGATCGACCTGGACGTTCAATGCTTGGGGCGGCAAATACGAACCCTATGATCAAGATGCAAAAATGGGTGCCTTCATCCTTGAGCAGGCAGGCGCTGCGCGCTTTCAATCAACGCTTGTGGCAGAAGGGGGCGGGATTACTGTTGATGGAGAGGGGACGATCATCACGACCGAGTCCTGTTTTTTAAATAAAAATCGTAATCCCGGCTGGACCCGCGCAGAAATAGACGCTGAGCTTTGCCGCACACTTGGCGGAGAGAAGGTGATTTGGATCCCCGGCGATCCGCAGGAAACGGAAACCGACGGCCACATTGACGGCATCGCCGCCTTTATCGAACCGGGCCGCGTGCTCGTTGAGGTCAATCCAGATAAGACCGACCCGCATTACGCCGTTGGCATTGAGAATATGAACGCGCTGAAAAACCAAACCGATGCCAAGGGCCGAACGCTTCAGCTGGAGTTTCTGGATGAAGGCATTTACCACGAGGATTTGTGGAACGGCGGCTGCAGCTCTTACATTAATTCTTATCTCGCCAACGGCGCCGTGATCGTCCCCGGCTATGGGTACGACCGCGATGCTGCAGCGGTTGAAACCTACGCAAAGCTCTATCCCGACAGGCAGATCGTGCAAGTGCCGATCAACAACATCGCCATTGGCGGCGGCGGCATTCACTGCATTACGCAGCAGCAGCCTTCAGCGTTAACATAATATGGCGAACCGCCAGGTCATCGGGCTGCGCAAACCAAAGGTTACGCAGCGCAAGCGCGGGCGAGAGCGCCGCGAAAAGATGGTCAAGGCAGCCTATGACCTTCTGTGCGCGCGCGAGATTGAGGATATTTCGTTCCGCGATATTGCTGCACAGGCAGACGTGCCGGAAGGCTCTGCGTATCATTTCTTTGCCAATCGGTTTGATGTGTTTACCGCGCTAGCAAAGACGCTCAGCGAGGACTTTATTGCTGCGCACCAAAGGCCCGTGCCTGCCGCAAAGCGTAAAACCTGGCAAGACTTGGCGGCATATCTCGTAGACGTCGGCGCAGCCGTTTATGCTGCCAGCCCGCCAGCCCGCCAGCTCTTCCTTGGCAGCAAAACGCCGCCTGAAATAAAGTTAGCGGACCGGGTGAATGACGAGGCCGTTGGGCGCGTTATGCATAACGTGTTCAGCCGCTATTTTGATATTCCCGATACCGATGAGATGCAGCGGGTCTTCTTTTATTTTATCGAGCTCACTGACTTATTTTTTTCTCTGTCGGTCATCAAGCACCACACAATAACGCCGCATATGCTAGCAGAAGCCAAGCGGGCCGGCGTTGGGTATCTTGCGACGTATTTTAAGCAGCCGCGTGGGTTCTCGGACGGCAAAAAGACCTCTGCGTGATCAATCGATGTGACCCTGTACCAACTCGAATAATGCACCTGCTGGGCCGCTGAGGGTGAGGGCCTTGCCGTGGTCATTGGGATAGACAGGGCCGATGGCTTCCGTTTCATAAGGGCTTAAATCATCGACCAGGTAACTGACCAGCGCCATCGGCCCGGGCAGCAGACCCGGCGGCGGACTGCGCAGCGTTGCTTCGGGCGGAAAAGCATCAATTTCCACAACACAAGAGCCGGGCAGGGCGACTGTTGAAATGTCGTAGGTTTGCGCGGGGTCATGGCCGTAGGCGTTTGCCAGCACGCCAATTTTCGTCGTTATGGCTGGTCCCGCAGAGCGGCCAAACCGCTGCAAGAAAAACGCCCCTAAGCTGTCCAGGCTCTCGCCGCCTAAAATCGTAATGAAAGCGTGGCCCACAAAACTTTGCGCTTGCGGCAGATCAAAGCCCGGCACGTCGCCCGCGACCGATGTGAGATAGAGGACCTCTTGATCCGGCCCCACCACCTGCATTGCGGAAATCTTATCGGTGAAGTCAAAGTCGAGCACCTGTGGTGGGCCAATGATTTTAAAGGGCGAGCCTGCCAGTGTGTCAGCCAAGGCATAGATATCCTCCACGATAAGCTCCGCCGCGTTCCAGCCAAGCGTGCGAAACGGCGCAGGTGGCTCATAATCGGCCTGCTCAACACTGCGCAAAACCGGGCCTTGCCCGCTTTGCGCCTGCAAGATTACCATTTTGCGTCCCGCAACGCCTGGCGTGCCCCATCCAATGGCCTCTTCCTCGGTCACGGATCGCTCAGCACGGGTTTGATAGCCAAGGTGCTCGCGATAGTGCTCCGCCCAGGCCTGCGTATCGGCAACGGCAAACGTCACTGCTCGGAGCGGGCCAAGAGGGCTTTCGGGTGCGTTATCGTGTGTCGTCATCGGGTGCGAGCCCTCCGAAGCGTTGCTGTTGTGACGAATACCTTAATATGATGTTCCCTGAACGCATCGATATAAAAATGACATGCCGCTGCGCAGAGAATGTATCGACGTGTCCAACTCTGCCATGTGAAGCCGAGTGGATATGAACTCGCCCGCGTGGATATGATCTGGCTGCGGCGCGTGCCGTTGTTTTCAAAGATATGAAATTGATGTGTAAAAAAAACGAATAGCTGTGACGTGACCGCAAGGAGTCACGTATACGTACCCGAATTCAACACCAGCATCTCAGTGATCATTGCACCGGTTCTATCCTTTTGCCTCAATCGTGTTTACTGCCGAGCGCGTGTAGCGCAGTCGTCATAGCAGTCTCCGCAATGCATATGGCTATGCCGGTGTTAGCGGACACCTCAACCGCGCCAGCAGTATCGGTGCGTCAGGTCTTTCTGCCTGCTGCGTTTAATCGGTTTGTGCCGCGCACAGCGCTTGATATGGCGCAACAAGTTCCTGGTTTTGTATTGCCTAACGCGAATGCGGACCGGGGCTTTGGCCAGGCGGATGTGAATGTCCTGGTTAACCTGCGCCGTATTTCCGGCAAGTCCAATGGTCCACTGGAAGCACTCGGCAGGATCCCTGCTGACAAGGTGGTTCGCCTGGAGATCCTCGATGGCGCCAGCCTCGATATTGCGGGTTTGTCCGGCCAAGTGCTCAACATTGTCACCGATAAGGCGGGAGGGATCACCGGCCGCTACCGGTATTCACCCACCGTGCGCACCGATGACGTGCCGTTTCGCTGGGGCGATGGCGAGATTTCCCTATCGGGCGGCGGCGTGCGCAGCGAATGGACTTTAAGTTTTACAAATGAACAGCGCCGCTTTGGCGACAGTGGGCCGGAGTTCGTCTTTGATGGGCTTGGCGCGCTCACCGATACCCGCTTTGAGCGGCGCAATGAAAACTACGATACGCCCGTGTTGTCTGGGTCCTATGCGCGAACGGCGCGCAATGGCAATGTTTTAAACCTGACGGGTGCGGTTGGTGGATATCTCTATCGCGAGACCGAGGTGTCGGAGCGCAATGCAACAAACGAACCGCTCACGCGGTCTTTGCGCCTCACTGAAGATGAATTCAACTTTGAACTAGGCGGTGACTACGAATTCGCCGTTTTGGGCGGTCGCTTAAAGCTTATTGGCCTCTATCGCTTCGAAATCAGCCCGACAACGGATACGGTGGAGTTCACGTTTCAAGACGGCAGGCCGCCTGAAGGCACTCAGTTCAGCCGCAGTGCTGATGAGGCCGAAGCCGTGGCCCGCTCCGAATACACCCTTGGCGCATTTGGCGGCACGTGGCAATGGTCGCTTGAGGGTGCGCACAACTCTCTCGAAATCGACGCTGCGCTCTCCCAATTTGATCAAAATGGGGCGCTTCAGCCC
>JBCCLR010000139.1:0-9933 GCA_039026755.1 Pseudomonadota bacterium
GGTATCCTTGCGCAGATAGTCAGCGGCAAGCGTCAATTTTTTTTCATCGCGTCCCGTGATCAACACCTCAGCGCCTAAACTGAGCAATCCTTTAGCAACCTCAAATCCGATCCCGCCGCTTGCGCCGGTAATCAGAGCGCGTTTGCCGTCAAGATCGACCTTCATCGAACGCTCGCGCTTTTGTTGATCATCTGTCTTTCAAATAATATCGCTCGGAAACGCTTAGTGTGTCAGTCAGTTCATAAACAAGCGGCTGACCGGTGGGGATCTCAACACTAGGGATTTCGTCGTCGGTAAGCTGATCCAGATGCTTCACCAAGGCCCTTAACGAGTTACCATGCGCCGAAATGATCACGTTCTCGCCGCTCATAAGTCGCGGTTTTATGGCAGCGTCGAAATACGGTAAACAGCGCTCAATCGTGTCTTTCAAGCTTTCGGTTTCCGGCACATTGGCTTGATCAAGGCGTGCATATCGGACGTCACTATCAATCCGGTAGGGGCTGTCTTTGTCTTGCTCAGGCGGCGGAATGTCAAAGCTGCGGCGCCAAACAAAGACCTGGTCATCGCCGACCTTCTCAGCCATTTCTTGCTTATTATACCCCGTTAAGCCGCCGTAGTGCCTCTCATTAAGCTCCCAAGCCTTGTTCACGTCTAGCCATAGCATATCCATCGCTTCAAGCGCTAAATTGAGGGTTTTTATGGCGCGAGTGAGGTAAGAGGTGAACGCGACATCAAAGGACAGGCCATGCTGTTTCATTAACGCGCCCGCTGCTGCGGCCTCTTCTAATCCTTTGGGGGACAGCGCCACATCCCACCAGCCGGTGAACCGATTTTCCAGGTTCCATTGGCTTTGGCCATGACGCAATAAAACAAGCTTTGGCATAGACTTAACTCTTATTAATGCGGAAAATACGCTTGCCTCGATTTATACAGGGATACAGATGCCGGTCCAGCGGCAATTCGTAGGGCAAGTTGGTTATACTGCGCTTATGGATTAGAGGTATCGTACGGTGCGTTTAAACAGTCTTAAGTAACGCTCTTGGCGTCCCACATTTTTGATTGTAAGGTCGCGCTATGAATACACGAAAAACCTTGCCTGAATTTGAAGCCATTTTTCTCGCCGCCGCCGATCATATAGCCGCTGTTGGGGCACAGCACTTTTCGGTAAATGAAATCGCTGAAAGCCTCAACGTCACGCCCGACATGCTGCAACCGTTGTTTAATGATCTGTATAGCTTCTCCGCCAGCTTTGGCCGGTTTATTGATGGCGCGGTGCTGCGCGAAAAGGGAGATGAATTCGCCGATAGCGACGAGCCGGCACGTGACCGTTTATTTGACGTTATAATGGCGCGCTTTGATGCGCTTTTGCCCTATAAGGCTGCGGTTCAAGAGCTGGGTGTCGCACTACGCCGCGATCCAAAGCTCAGTACCCTGGTTGTGTCCTCATTGCTCCCAAATTCCATGTCCGTCTTGCTCAGTGTGTCAAACACGGCAGTTGAGGGCCGCAAAAAGCGGCTGCAGGTGGCTGGGCTCACTTTGCTCTGGCTGCGCGTTTCAACCGTCTGGGGCAAGGATGATAGCGAAGATATGTCCAAAACCATGTCGGCGCTGGACAAAGAGCTAAATCGCGCGGACCGCATCGCCAAACGTTTGTTTTAAATCTCTCTCGCGTCTTGGCCGGTTCTGGCTTGCGCACTTCTACAGGCGATATGTATGGATCCGGTCGAACACATCCTCATTCTTGATTTTGGCAGTCAAGTCACACAATTGATTGCCCGACGGGTGCGCGAGGCGGGGGTCTATTGCGAAGTGGTGCCGTTTCACGAGGGTGCCGCAGCGTTAGACCGCACGAAAGGGCTCAAAGGCATAATCCTGTCTGGTGGGCCCGCAAGCGTGGTTGCGGAAGAAACGCCGCGCGCCCCGAAACAGGTATTTGAAAGCACGCTCCCCGTACTTGGCATCTGCTATGGGCTGCAAACCATGGCCGCGCAGCTTGGTGGCCAGGTGGACACATCCGATCATCAAGAGTTTGGCCGCGCCATGCTTGACGTTACAGCAGATGCACCGTTGTTTGATGGCGTCTGGGCGCAAAGTGAGCGCCATCAAGTGTGGATGAGCCATGGAGATCGAGTAACCGCGCTGCCGCCAGGTTTCCAAGTGATTGCCACCAGTGAAAACGCACCATTCGCCGCCGTTGCCGATGTTAATCGGGGCTATTATGGCCTGCAATTTCACCCTGAAGTGGTGCATACGCCCGATGGCGCAAAGCTACTTGAACGCTTTGTCAGAGACGTCTGCGGCTGCACGCATGACTGGAGCATGGCGCGCTTCCGCGATGTCAAAATTGCTGAAATACGCGCACAAGTTGGCAATGGACGCGTGATTTGCGGCTTGTCAGGCGGCGTAGATTCCGCGGTTGCGGCGGTCTTGATCCATGAAGCCATTGGTAGTCAGCTCACCTGCGTGTTTGTCGACCATGGCCTGATGCGAGCAGGCGAAGCCGATGAAGTCGTCTCTCTGTTTAAGGGGCATTACAATATTCCGCTGGTGCACGTCGACGCTGAACAGCTCTTTCTTGGCAAATTGAAGGACGTCTCGGACCCTGAAAAAAAACGCAAAATCATCGGTGCGACGTTTATTGACGTGTTTGAAGCGGAAGCTAAGAAGATCGGCGGGGCAGATTTTCTAGCGCAAGGCACGCTCTATCCGGACGTGATTGAAAGCGTATCGTTCACAGGCGGTCCAAGCGTGACGATAAAGTCGCATCATAATGTTGGCGGCTTGCCGGAGCGCATGAATATGCAGCTGGTTGAACCCTTGCGCGAACTGTTTAAAGACGAAGTGCGCGCGCTTGGCCGCGAACTCGGCCTGCCTGACGTTTTTGTGGGCCGGCATCCATTTCCTGGGCCGGGCCTAGCCATTCGCATTCCAGGAGATGTAACAAAAGACAAGGCCGACATCCTGCGGCAGGCAGACAGTATTTACCTAGACGAGATCCGTAGTGCCGGTCTTTATGATGCGATTTGGCAAGCCTTTGCCGTGCTTTTGCCCGTCCGTTCAGTGGGTGTCATGGGCGATGGCCGCACCTATGATTATGTGCTTGCACTGCGCGCTGTCACCTCGACGGATGGGATGACGGCAGATTTCTACCCCTATGACATGCAGTTCTTAGCCCGCGTCTCCACCCGCATCATCAACGAAGTGCGCGGCATCAACCGCGTGACCTACGACATTACATCAAAGCCGCCCGGGACAATCGAGTGGGAATGATACGGCTGGGCGGATACCGCGCGTGCAAGCTGCTATTGGTTTTCCACCAGATTGATGGCTTCGGCATAGGTTTTCGCCGTGGTGGCTTCGCCTTCTAGCTCTTCACGCTCTTGGTGAATACGCCGCAAAACGACGTCTAGAAAGGTCTCTCGCCAAGCATCGCGTTGGCTGCGGACGTCAGCATCAGGCTGGTAGGTGTTTATGGCGCTACGGGTGACCGGTGTACCGGCCTCCATAAGACGCTCTATCGTATCCAGCCGATCACGCATGACAGCCATTTCGCCGGCGAGGGCCATCGTGATGGACAGCACTTTATCAATTGCAGGATCATTGAAATATTCCGGGCGCTGGCCACGCGCCTTCTTTTGGAGCTCGATTTTGTCCGTCACGTGTGAAACTTCCCTCTCATTTCAGTCGACGATCTCATTTTAGAGCGCTGCCGGGCAGTTGATCTAAGATCAAGCAGCTCTGACTTTTTGCGGCAGACTACTTTTGGACGCCCCAGACCCACCAAGCACCGCCACCGCCGAAGTCACCGCCCTGAAAGACCTTTGCGCGCTTTGCCTTATCGACCTCAAATGCACTTGGCTGGTACCCTTCAAAGGCTTTTTCTGGATCAAAGCCCGTATCTTCAGCCATTTCGGCGGCTTTGATTTCGTGGCTCGCACCCCAAAAAGGCTCGTTGTTATTGCGCGTATCCCAATCCAGCATGAACGCATCATAGGGCTCAAGATCGCGATAAGGCGGCGTTTCTGCATGGATGATCACACCGCCGGGACGCAGCAAGCGGTGCGCTTCTTTCATAATCGTGCGGATCGCTTTTCCAGACGTCTCATGCACGAGAATGTGGCTGACAATGAGATCAAAGCTCCCACCTTCAAAATCTGTCGCTTCGGCGTTTTGCTGGCTAAAATGAATTGGCTTATTGAGTGACTCCGCGCGCGCATGGGCATAGCGCAATACCGGTGCGCCGACATCAATGGCATGCACGTCCGCGTCGGGGTAAGCATCACAATAAGGCACTGTGGAATGGCCAACCGTGCAGCCCATATCGAGAATGCGCGCCGGCTTTAAATCTGGAAAGTTCTCTTTCAAATAAGCAATGGTGGTGTCACCAATATCGGAGTTTAAAGGGCCCATACGGCCCATGGCATAGATATAAACCGCGCGATCATAAAGCGCGCCATTAGCAACATCGTCCGCCGCAAACTCCGTATGATAACCACCTGGCATGCAGTGGATATCCACCGCCCTGTGATAGCGCGGAATGTCCATATCTGGGTTGAGACGCAGGCTGCCTTTGACGTCACCATTAGACTTGGCGGTTTCGATAAGCGCCGGCAGTTGTCGCTCCACCGGCACCTGGCAGGCCTTCCACATCATCTCCTGACTGTTGCGCTGCATGGCGCTCCAAAAGTTAAAATAGGGCTCAGCCTCCATCGCCTTTCGAATGTCTGTATAGGTTTCTGGCGGGCGGCCTTTTGCCGCTTTAAAGCGATCGCGCGCGCGGCCTTCATAGGCGCTTTTATTGCCGAGCGACACTTTATTGGCGAGATGCAATTTCAGGCTTTTAACAAATTCCTGGCGGGAAAACTCTTCACTACTTGTCTGTGGTAGGGCAGCGTGAGGATATTGTTCTGTATTCTCAATCATTGCTCGTCGTCCTTTTTACGCGGGCTATGGCGTTTGTGCATACGCAGACGCTTTTGATATGATTATCACTTTAAGACACGAATATGGTTTGTCAAAAGAACTGATGGCGAAGTAGGTGTGTGCGTACCTCTAGCTTCTATGCAGCTTTGAATTATGATCTTAAACGAGAGCGGGCCGCCGAATGGGTAGCATGTCGAAAACAATGAAAGTCGCGGCGGCGCACCTTGCGCCTTGCTTACTCGATGCAGAGAAATCTGGGCAAAAAGCAGCCGAATGGATCGCGCGGGCAGCGCGTGAGCACATTGAACTTCTGGTCTTCCCGGAGGTTTTTATTCCAGGCTTCCCCCATTGGATCAATTGCTATGCGCCGCTCATTCAAGCCGGGGTCAATCGTGCCTATCAAGACCAATCCGTAAGCGTCGATGGCCCGGAAATAGCGCACGTCTGCAATGCAGCGGCGGAGCACAATGTCGCTGTTATCCTCGGCATCAGTGAGCGGCCAAAGGGCTCGCGCACCTGTTTTAACAGCGTCGTTTTCATCGGCAGTGATGGCGCCGTTCTCGGTGTCCATCGCAAACTCAAGCCAACATATGCAGAACGCTATATTTGGGGGGAGGGGGATGGCTCGTCTCTCATCGTGACCGATATGCCGCCAGCACGCGTCGGCGGGCTTGCCTGCTGGGAGCATATGATGAACCTCGCGCGCCAGGCACTGATTGAAGATGGCGAGCAAATTCACGCCGCCTTATGGCCTTCTCTCTCGACAATGGCGGGCTTTGACGCAGTAGCCAACATCCAGATTGAAGCGATGATGCGCAACCATGCGCTAACCGGCCAGACGTTTGTAATCAGTGCTTCAAGCCCGGTGACAACTGAAATGCTAGCCATCATGCACGAACAGCTTGGCCCCCAGAAGCTGATGACCACGGGCGGCGGTTGGACGGCCATTGTGCACCCATTTGGAGGGCTCGTCGCCGGACCTATTACTGGAACAGACGAGCACTTGCTGAGCGCTGAGATCAACTTAGAAGATATCTCCGACACCAAATTGTGGGCCGATACGACCGGGCACTATGCGCGCCCCGATGTTTTGCGCCTTGAAATTGATAGAAGCGCGCGCAGCACGCTCATTGAAAAGCAAGACCAACGCGATTGATCACTGGAACCAACATAGGCAAACGGTCTCTTAAACGCGCGGTCTCATGCACTTAGACCGCCATGAAGCGACCACCGTTTACATGCAGCGTCTGCCCGGTCATATAAGCCGCCGCATCTGATAATAGAAAAAGTATCGGGCCTGATATGTCGGCCGGTTTTGCAATGCGCTTCAGCGGGATTTGCTGCGCATAGGCCTCCACATCGAGGCGCAGAGGCTCATCGCCTTTCGCATGCCCCGTCCCACCGCGCAAAAATTCCGTATCAACTGCTGTTGATGATACGCAATTCACCCGAATGCCGGGTGCAAGTTCGCTGGCCAGTTGCCGCGTAAGCATACTGATGCCTGCCTTGGAGATCGCATAAGGGCCATATCCTGGCCGCGGCAAAAGGCCAAGGTCAGACCCCATTTGCACGATGCTGCCACCTGGCTGTATTAAAGGCGCCAACGCTATGGCACTGAAAAACGCAGCATTCAGGTTTACATCTAAAATAGCCCGCCAGGATGCTTCGCTTCGGTCCATTAAATCGGCATCTTCATCGGCAAACCCGCACAAATTGACAAATCCGTCGATAGCGCCATGGCTGGATCTAATGGTCTGTGCCGCATCTTCTAAACTGTCTTGGCGTGTGGCATCCACCGCAATACAGGTGACTGAACTGCCCAACGCATGGCGCTTAAAAGAGGCCTCTAAATCAAGCGCGATGACCGCATAGCCCTGCGCCAAACACGCGCTGACGAGCGCTTGACCAATTCCGCCACAGGCGCCGAGTATTACAATCGTGCGCTGTGTCATTTGTCTCTCCCAAAACATGCGTATTCAAAGGCGCAGAATCTTTCTTCAAACCGCCTTTTCAGCCGAAACAGCAAATTGTTTCATCCCATTTATGGCAAAAGATTTGCAATCAAAACCCCGGCAAAATTTGCGATGACATAGCCAAACACACCGCACAGCACGCCAGGCGTGACCAGATGGCGCCAACCGCGTGCGCTCGCCATCGCCGCTGTGGCGGCAGGGCCAACAATGGCGGCACTGGATGCGATCACAACCTCTTCAAGCCGTAGTTTCAGAAACCGCGTTGCCAGCAGCATCAACACGATATGTGAGGCGATGGCAAAGCTGCCGAACACCGCGAGGGTCGATGCGTATTTGATAAACACCTCCATATCGGTGGACGCACCAATGGCGGCGAAAAATATATACATAAACAGCATGCCAAGCTCAAACGCACCGCGCAGGTCTGCAAAAAAAGATGGCCTAATGTTAACACTCGCCACCGTCAGCAAGGTGATCAGCAAAATTGCAAACTTATCAGCCCCAACACTATGCGCGATGAGTTTTGATGCGACGCAAAGGGCTAGCGCAGCCACAAGCGCGCCAAAGATGTGCGTCGGCTGAAATGGCGGCCATTGTGATGCTTGGTCCGATGCCGTGTTGGCAATAGGCTCGGTTGGCAGCGGCGTGACACTGTCGCTGCGGCAGAAGCGGCGCACCATAGGCACTGTTGATAGGGTCATCAACGTGAGAAGGCCGACAACGCTGAGCGGGCCACCGACGGAAATCGCAACGGCAGATGTTGCTTTTGTCATCTCAACAGCTTCTGATACAGCCACCATATTCATGGTGCCGCCAATCCAAGCGCCCGTGTAGACACCGGCCAGCTTTGCCGCTTCATCGCCTAAGTCAACCAGCACATAGGCGATACAAACGCCAACAATGGTTGCAACGCTTGCGAGCAGAAAGATACCTAACACGCCGCCTGCTTCGTGAAATAAGGTGCGCAAATTGGCTTTGAAAAGCAGCAAAGGAATGGCAAGTGGCACCAAATACGCGCTCACGCCCGCATACAGGCTGGATTTGATTGGTATAACGCCGGCATTCGATAAAACGCCCGCACCCACAATCACCACAACGGGACCGGGCAGAAACTTGCGCAGCGGCCGTGTATCAATCCACAGGCCAAGCCAAACCAGTGCGGCAATGGCCAGGCTGATCGATAAATAGTCGCCCTCATTAATCATGTTTGAAGTGGCCCCTTAGCCTGCCTGCGCGTGCTCATAGCATACTTCTTGCAGTAAAACAGGCATCCTACTGGCCTGCGACTTGGGCCAGTGCACACATGGAGCGCAGACATCACGCTGCGCAAAGCGTTGACAACACTCAGTTTTGCACGACTTTAAAGCACAGCAGGGAAGTCATATCTGTCACACCGCGCTCGCATCTTGCGTCATCTTTTGGCCGCGATGTGACGCAGAGGTATTTTAGCAATAGCCCGATGCGCACGGCGAGGAGGCCGAACGTGCTTCACATATGTCAAAACGGTAAAGTGATTCAAACAATCCTGTTCTACGCGGCCATCGTTGTGGCGATGGTCGTCGCCGGCAGTTGGGATCATCTTGCAACCGCCGGCGATGCGCCAGCAGATACGGATTGGCACCATTTCGGCAATGACATTGGCGGCAGCCAGTATTCTCCGCTCGACACCATCAATCGTGGCACAGTCTCTAACCTTGAGGTTGCTTGGACCCATCGCTCTGGCGACTATAACGACTTGCCTTTTGGCAAAGGCGGCACTCGGCTCCTAGTGACCCCCATCAAGGCTGGAGACACCCTTTATTTTTGCACGCCCTATCACCGCGTGCTGGCAGTGAATGCGCGCACGGGACAGGAAATTTGGAGTTTTGATCCCTATGCGCCGAAGGTCAGCACCGGGCAAGCCCTAGATAATGCGGAGATGCAGCCTTTCCATTGCCGCGGCGTATCTTATTGGCAAGACGCTCAAAAGGCCGACGCGCAAACCACGTGTAGCAGCCGGATTTTCGTAAGCAGCAGAACCGCCCGGGTTTACGCCCTTGATGCACTCACGGGGCAGACCTGCCAAGACTTTGGCGCAGCGGCCGGGCACCCTGGCTTTGTCAGCCATCATGATTTTGAAAATTTTGGCGCGCCTGTGGTCGGGATGTCATCACCGCCGCTGGTCATCAATGATCTCGTCGTAACCGGCATGGGCGCTTATGATGCCTTGCCCAACGCGGTGGACGGCATTGTCCGTGCGTTTGATGCCCGCACGGGCGCGCGCGTGTGGTCTTTTAACCCCATTCCGGAACCCATGCGCAATATAACCGGGGCGGCCAATGTATGGACCCCCATGAGCGCAGACGTTGAGCGCGGTCTGATTTTTGTGCCGACAAGTAGCCCGTCGCCAGATCATTTTGGCGGCGCGCGCACGGCGCCGCTGCCGCTTACCGACGCGACTGTGGCGCTCGATGCTGCGACGGGTGAGGTGGTCTGGTCCTATCAAACCGTTCGGCACGACGTTTATGACTATGATTTACCAGGCCATACATTAAGCGTGACGATCCAAAAGGACGGCACGCGCCACGACGTGGCTATTCAGCAGACCAAGATGGGCTGGATGTTTGTGCTTGATCGCGACACTGGGGAAAACGTGTGGCCGGTTGAAGAGGTGGCCATCCCCCAATCTGATGTCGCCGGCGAACAGACCGCCGCGACGCAGCCGATACCGGTGCTGCCAGAGCGCTTTGCGCAAACATCCTTAGCGCGTGAAGACCTGTTTGGGCTTACACCATTCGATCGCCGTGCGTGTGAAAAGAAATTTGACAGCCTGCGCTATGACGGCGTGTTCACCCCTGCGTCAGCTGGCGGCTCACTGTTGTTCCCATCGGCACTTGGAGGCGGCAACTGGGGCGGTGCGGCCTACGACCCGGGCAGCAATCAACTCATCATCAAAGCAGGCAACCTTGCAACCTATATTAAGATTTTTGCGATCGATGATCCTGACCCGCAAGAGCCTGGCGCTGGCTTTGTCACCCGTAAAATGCCGGGCACGCCA
>JBCCLR010000140.1:0-9908 GCA_039026755.1 Pseudomonadota bacterium
AGAATCAAACGCCGCTTTCCCATCGCCCCGTAAGCCCCTTCAAACCGTCGGCAGCGTATAATCCTTAAACCGCTCCCGCAGCGCCAATTTCTGGATCTTGCCCGTGGCCGTGTGCGGGATTTCGTCGACGAAGACGACGTCGTCAGGCATCCACCATTTGGCGATTTTGTCTGAAAGATAGCTGAGCACATCGTCCTTGCCGAGTTCCGCGCCGGGCTTTTTGATGATGACCATGAGTGGCCGTTCATCCCATTTTGGATGGGCGACGCCGATGACGGCGGCTTCGGCCACGTCCGGGTGGCCGACGGCTTCGTTTTCGAGATCAATGGAAGAAATCCACTCCCCGCCCGACTTGATCACGTCCTTGGCGCGGTCGGTGATCTGCATGAAGCCGAGCGGGTCGATCGTCGCCACATCGCCGGTGTCGAACCAGCCCTCGTCATCCAAGATATCGCCGCCTTCGCCTTTGAAATAGGCTTTGGCGATCCACGGCCCGCGCACCATCAAATGGCCAAAGGCAACGCCGTCGCGCGGCAATTCATTGCCATCATCGTCGGTGATTTTCATCTCAACACCGTAGATGGAGCGTCCTTGTTTGCACTTGATATCAATCTGCGCGTCCCGATTCAGCTCTTTGACATGCGCGTTCATGGTGCCGATGCTTCCGAGCGGGCTCATCTCGGTCATGCCCCAAGCGTGGCATACCTGAACATCATATTTCTTTTCAAAGATCTCTATCATCGAGCGTGGCGCGGCCGACCCGCCGATGGTTACGGTCTTAAGGTGCGGGAGCTCAGCGTGTGTCGCTTCGAGGTGCTGCAATAGGCCAAGCCAGACGGTCGGCACCGCCGCGGTCAGCGTCACGCGCTCCTCATTCAGCATGGTCAGGAGGCTCTCGCCATCAAATTTATGACCATTTAGCACCAGCTTTGCGCCCACAATGGATGTAGAATACGGCACGCCCCAAGCGTTTGCGTGGAACATCGGCACCACTGGCAGCACGGTATCTCTGGCACCGATGTTCAGCGTATCCCCCATGCAAGCGGCAAAGGTATGCAGCACCGTCGACCGATGCGAATACAGAACGCCTTTTGGATTGCCTGTCGTGCCCGAGGTATAACACAGCCCGCAGGCTGCATTTTCATCCAAATCCTGCGCCCAGTCATAAGCGCTATCATGCCCAGCAATCAGGCTCTCATACGCAATGACCTCATACCCCTCTATGCTCGGGCAATGCGCCTCGTCCGTCAGCGCGACAAGCACAGGCGTAATGGCAAAATCCTTAAGCACGCGCTCAAGCAGCGGCGCGAAATGAATGTCAAAGAACAGCACCTTATCTTCCGCGTGATTGATGATGTAGGTGATTTGATCATCAAACAATCGCGGATTGACGGTGTGAACCACCGCCCCCATGCCGGCAACCGCATACCAGCATTCAAGATGGCGATGGGTGTTCCAAGCGAGCGTGCCGACCCGGTCTCCTCGCACGACGCCTTTTGCTTCGAGCGCCTGGGCCAATTTTTTCGCGCGCAGAATGCTATCGCCATAGGTGCCCCGATGTTCTCCGCCTTCTGGCAAGACGGAGATGACGGGCACGCCGCCATGATTGATTTCGCAGTGCCTGAGCATCGTTGAAATCAGCAACGGATAGTCTTGCATCTGACCAAACATAGTCATCTTCCCCAAATCTTTAGGACCAGTTTTTATTGTGGCAAGGTAACCGGGAAAGCCGGTCCTCTTCCAGCCCTAATGAGATAAAAATTAGGCGAATTTAGGCGATCTTTTTTCTGCCGCTTTCGCGCGCTAGCTTTTTAAAACTATGCAATATATTGTGCTTGTAAGGTAAATACACACAACTGCTGGGGTCACCTATGGAGCGAAAAACACGGCGCACCGTTGTACAATCACTTGGCGCAACAAGCCTCATTGGTCTAGCCGCGTGCGCCGGCGGCCAATCGCAAGCGCCAAGTCAAGCGCCGCGCGGCAACCCGGCGCCGGGTGACCCGCTTGGACCAGACGGCACTTATGATGAAGACACCGTGCTTGACGCTGCACGCAACACATTTGGGAGTGGTGCGGAAGGCATTGCGAGCCTGATTGAACGCTTATTCGCTGAAAATGGCAGGCCCAACGCTTACGTGACAGGCGAAGAAGCCGGCGGCGGTCTGATTGCCGCCGTGCGTTATGGTGGCGGCCAACTGTATCATAAAATAGAAGGCCAGCGCGCCATTCACTGGACCGGACCGTCGGTGGGGCTTGAACTGGGCGGCAATGCGTCCAAAAGCTTCATGCTCGTTTACAATTTATATGACACGGAGGACATTTATGCCCGCTACCCGGCGCTTGAGGGGCAAGGCTATTTTGTGGGCGGTCTCGGCGTAAACTACCTCCAGAAGCAAGCCGTTAAGATCGCCAATGTGCGGCTGGGTATTGGCCTTCGCTACACGGCCAACCTCGGCTATGTAAAATTCACCAAGAAATCGACCATCAATCCGTTTTAGCTTTGACGAAGCACGCTCAGAAGATCTTGCCTGTCGAAGATGGCGGCATGTAGCGACCGCCTAACGGCCTTTGATGAACCCCGGCATCACCGGTTTGCAAGATGCTCCTTGGAGATCTCTTGCAAACAATGTGAGCCGTCTAAAAACGGCTTAAACACTAATACCGTCTTTAGTTCTTCGCTTTGTCGACCAGCTGATTTTCCTTCAGCCACGGCATCATTGCGCGCAGTTTCGCGCCGGTTTCCTCAATAGAGTGCGCACCCTGCAGCTTGCGCTGCGCTTTTAAGATCGGGTTTCCAGCGCGATTGTCGGTGATAAAATCCTTCACAAACCGGCCTTGCTGAATGTCTTCAAGCACGCGCTTCATTTCCGCTTTGGTTTCATCCGTAACGATGCGCGGCCCTGTCGCATAGTCACCAAACTCGGCGGTATTTGAGATCGAATAGCGCATGTTTGCAATGCCGCCCTCATACATCAGGTCGACGATCAATTTCACCTCATGCAAGCACTCAAAATATGCCATTTCTGGCGCGTAGCCGGCCTCGGTGAGCGTCTCAAAACCGGCCATGATAAGCTGGCTTAGACCGCCGCAGAGCACGGCCTGTTCGCCAAACAGGTCAGTTTCGCACTCTTCTTTAAAACTGGTTTCAATGGTGCCGGCCCTGCCGCCGCCAACGCCGGCAGCATAGCTGAGCCCAATATCATGGGTGTTGCCGGATGCATCTTGCGCGATGGCAAGCAGGCACGGCACGCCGCCGCCGCGCTGATATTCAGAGCGGACCGTATGGCCTGGGCCTTTTGGCGCGACCATAAACACGTCAAGGTCGGCGCGCGGCTCTATCAGGCCGAAGTGAATGTTTAGGCCGTGCGCAAAGGCGAGCGCCGCACCGTCTTTGATATTTGGTTCCACGTCATTCGCGTAGATTGCGGCCTGATGCTCATCAGGCGCCAGGATCATCACCACATCCGCCCAGGCGGCGGCTTCAGCATTCGCCATCACTTGAAAGCCAGCCGCTTCAGCCTTTTTGCGCGTCGCCGAACCCTCACGCAGTGCAATGGCAACGTCTTTCACGCCGCTGTCGCGCAAGTTGGCCGCATGCGCATGGCCCTGACTGCCATAGCCAATGATGGCTACTTTCTTGGTCTTGATGAGGTTTACGTCTGCATCACTGTCATAATAGACGCGCATGTGCGGGGCCTTTCTTATTCGCTTCAATCAAAAAGTGTTAGAAATTGGCGCTTGTCTAGAGCGCTTCTGCGCCGCGTGCAATGGCTGCGACGCCGGTTCGCGATATTTCTACCAGGCCAAGTGGCACCATGAGGTCAATGAAGGCATCGATCTTTTCAGTGGGGCCGGTGATTTCAAAGATAAAGCTCTGCGTTGATGTATCGACCACACGGGCACGAAAGATATCGGCAATACGCAGCGCTTCAACACGCCCATCACCCGTACCGCGCACCTTGATCAGCGCCATTTCGCGCTCAACCGATGGGCCATCAACCGTCAAATCATGCACCGCGCGCACAGGCACGAGGCGCTCAAGCTGCGCGGTAATCTGCTCAATCACCATCGGCGTCCCAGACGTCACTACCGTAATCCGGCTGACCGTCTCATCCTGGTCTTCTTCCGCCACTTCCGCCACGGTGAGGCTTTCAATATTATAGCCGCGGCCCGAAAACAGGCCGATCACGCGGGCTAAAACACCCACCTCATTGTCGACCAAGACCGACATTGTATGACGCGCGCTTTCGCCATGGTCGCCAAGCGTCATGCGCTTCTCCACTTCATATTGTCTGAAAATCCGCTGCCCAGCGGCGTGTTAAACGAGCGCTTGGCCCTCTTTTGAAATCGTGCTTGGGGCGGATTCAGGACCGAGGATCATCTCATTATGTGCCGCACCTGAAGGCACCATGGGATAGCAATTCTCGAGCTTTTCCACACAGCAATCAACAAAAACGGGGCCATCTGCCTCCAGCATCTGCATGATCCCAGCATCGAGATCGCTTGCTTTCTCAATACGAATGCCAGTCCAGCCATAGCTCTCTGCTAACTTCACAAAATCCGGCAGCGCGTCGGAATAGCTGCTTGAATACCGGCCTTCATAGGTCAAATGCTGCCACTGGCGCACCATGCCCATATATTCATTGTTGAGCGTAAAGACCTTCACCGGCAAACGATATTGCGTGGCGGTGCCCAGCTCTTGAATATTCATCTGGACGGAGGCTTCGCCCGCGATATCAATGACCAGCGCGTCCGGATTGGCCAGCTGCGCGCCAATGGCCGCCGGCAAGCCATAGCCCATGGTGCCAAGCCCACCGGACGTCAGCCACTTATTGGGTGCATCAAAACCGAAATACTGCGCTGCCCACATTTGATGTTGGCCAACTTCCGTGGTGATGATGGGCGATTTTTTATGGGTCAAATCAAACAACCGCTGCACCGCATATTGCGGAAGAATGCCTTCGCCTTGCTGGTCAAACGCAAGGCAATCGCGCGCGCGCCAGGTGTCAATCTGTCCCCACCACTGCTTAAGCGCCTGCGCATCTGCCCGGTAGGCCTTGGCGCGCCAAATCTTTAGCATGTCTTCTAAGACATGGCCGACATCAGCAACAATGCCGATATCCACTTGCACGACCTTGTTGATGGATGAGCGATCAATATCAACGTGGATTTTCTTCGAGCCAGGCGAAAATTTATCAATACGTCCGGTCACCCGATCATCAAAACGCGCGCCGAGGCACACCATGACATCGCAGTCATGCATGGCCATATTCGCTTCATACGTTCCGTGCATGCCAAGCATGCCCAGAAACTGCTTATCGTCATGCGCAAACGCGCCCAGTCCCATCAATGTCGATGTCACCGGGAAACCCGTTGCATGCGCAAATTCACGCAGCAATTGGCTTGCTGACGGACCAGAATTGATCACTCCGCCGCCGGTATACAAGATCGGTCTTTTGGCACTGGCCATCAGTTCCAGCGCCGCTTCAATCTTCGCGCGATCGCCTTTGATCTGCGGTTTATACGTCCGATGCTCTACCTCGCCCAAAGGCTTGCGGTAGGGTGCATCGGCCACTTGAATGTCTTTTGGCAGATCAATCACCACGGGGCCTGGGCGACCCGTCGTGGCAATATAAAATGCTTCGTACATGATATCGCACAGCTTCTCAGAGTCCGACACGAAGTAATTGTGCTTCGTGCAGTGCCGCGTGATACCCACCGTATCAGCTTCTTGAAAGGCATCCGTGCCAACCAAATGGCTCGCCACCTGCCCGGTCAAAACGACAATCGGGATTGAATCCAGCATAGCGTCGGCGATACCGGTTACCGTATTGGTTGCCCCAGGGCCAGACGTCACCAAAACAACACCTGGCTTGCCGGTGGAGCGCGCATAGCCTTCCGCTGCATGCGCAGCACCTTGTTCATGGCGCACAAGGATGTGGTTGATCCCTTCTTGCTTAAACAGCGCATCATAGATCGGCAGCACGGCGCCGCCTGGATAGCCAAAGATTGTATCCACGCCCATATCCTGCAGGGCCCGCACAATCACTTCTGCACCGCTCATAATTTCCGTATGTGTCGACGCCGCACGGCGCGCACTAAAGCGGCCGGCATCTGAGGTTGGCGGAGTGGAAAATGAGGTAGCCATTGGTCCTACGATCTTTAATCTAGAGAATGAAAACGAGCAGGTGTCTCGCGAAGTGCGTTATACAAATAACACAACACCTTGCAAACCTAACGCCTTAGAGCACTTCGCCGCAGTGCCGTCAAGTTTATTTGCGCAATATATGTTTATTTACCATTTAAATTATGAAATTTTATTATACGAAAACAGACGTCCACTTTCCAAATTGATTACGATTCCAGGTGAGCTGCCGTTTTGCAAAGCGTCGGGTGTCTTGCTGGGCACGCGCCAGCGCCTCTCCCTTTGAGCAGCGCCCTATCAAATAGTCGATAAGCGGCGGCACCCCGACCGCACGCATGATCGACAAATCCCCGCTCAGTTTGCGCGCCAAGAGCTGCTCGAGTTCGCTTAAAGCCCCCATCTCAATCATCAATTCAAGTCGCTTGTTGCACCGTGCATATAACGTTGGGCGATCCATTTCGAGTACCAGGCATGTCAGGGTTATGTCAGGTATTGCTTCGAGCCCGCCCACACGCGGCACGCGCTGCCAATCGCTGAGCGGCGTGCCGGTCGACAGCGCCACTTCAAGTGCCCGGCACAGCCGCTGTACATCGCTGGTTTTAAGCCGCTGAGCTAACTCTGGGTCGCGCTGCAACACGGCCTCATGGACAGCGCCAACGCCGCGTGCCTCGGCAAGTGTACGAACCTGTCGCCTAATCTGTGGATCAATATCGGGAATAGGCGATATCCCGTCCACCAGTGTACGGAGATAAAGCCCAGTTCCACCCACCACGATGGGCAGCTGCTCAGCAGACCAAGCCGCCTTTATCTCTGCCAACGCGCACTCCGCCCAGCGTGCGGCAGAACTCACATCAGATGGATCAAAAACGCCATACAGCTTATGCGGGCAGGCTTGTCGATCCAGTCCTGCGGGTTGAGCGGTTAGGATAGGCAAGGCGTCATAAACCTGCATGCTATCAGCGTTGACGATAACAGAAGGCTGCTGGGCTGCGCATTCAAGGGCGAAAGCCGACTTGCCGACCGCTGTCGCGCCTGCGATAAGCAGCACCGGGCAGCGCTCGTTACGCAGTGCTGTGGTGTCAAAGGTGGAAGTCAAAGACGTGTCTTCGCTCTATCTCGTCCTGGTTGGCCAGCCTGGCTCCATTACGAAGGCTGTTATAACTGATCTCGCGCTGGCGTGTAGTGGTCCAGTTTGGCTGGCGCAAGAAACAGCGTGCATCACTGAAGTGCCTGCCAGCGCAGCGCAAGGCCTAAAAGACCTGCTGCCTGAACACGCGCTCGATTGGCTGCTGACACCGCGCGCACCGAAACCTGCAAAGCTATTTCTTGCCGATATGGACAGCACAATGATCACGGCTGAGTGCATTGACGAACTGGCCGGCTTTGCGGGCATAAAGGCCGAAGTGTCAGCCGTGACGGAGGCGGCTATGCGCGGTGAACTTGATTTTGAAGCAGCCTTAAAGAGCCGCGTCGCCTTGCTGAAAGGGCTCAAGACCAGCGTTTTAGAAGAGTGCTATCGAGACAAGGTCCACTTCAGCGATGGCGCTAGAATCGCCGTACAGACGATGCGCGCACATGGAACGTATTGCGCGCTAGTCTCTGGGGGTTTTACATTCTTTACCGAGCGGGTCGCGGACGGCCTCGGCTTTCACGAGCAGCGGGCCAATAGACTTGAGGAAAAGGATGGGCATTTGACCGGCAAGGTGATCCCGCCGATTAGCAATGCCAACACAAAGCTCAGCGCTTTGGAGACGCACAGCGCGCGGCTAGAGATTTCGCCGGACCAAAGTCTAGCTGTCGGCGACGGCGCAAATGACATTCCGATGCTCGAAGCAGCCGGCCTTGGTGTTGCCTATCGCGCAAAACCCAATACTAAAGCTGCGGCCGACTGCGCGATAGACAAAACAGACTTGACCAGTCTGCTCTATTTCCAAGGGATCACGCAGGCCGGTCATGCCTCGCTCTAGCCGGCCGGACTAGCTTTCAGAGCCCACATCGACGGCAAAGTGCAAAAACGTGTCGGACGCTTGCCGATAGATGCGCAGCAGAATTTTATCGCGGTCTTGCGCCACTTTCTCAATTTGGCCTTTGAGCTCGGAAATAGAGGCCACGGTCATATTGTTGGCTTGATTGATCACGTCCCCTGGAAGAAGACCCTTGCGCGCCGCATCGCTGCCAGACTTGACCCGCGTGACCAGCACACCAAGCGTTTTTTCGCCCAGCCCTAAATTCTCAACCTCCTCACTTGTCAAAGTCTTGAGGTCCATACCCAAAACGCTGGATGTTTGCGCTTTAGATTTTGATCCCCGGCCCGTTGACGCAGCCGCCATGATGTCTTGGCCAGGCCGTTCAGCCAGCGTGACCTTCAAGGTCTTTGGCTTACCATCACGGAAGATTTTGACCGGAACCTTCGCACCAACTTTTGAGCGCCCAAGCATCAGGAGGAGTTTATTCAAGCTCTCCACTTCTTTGCCGCCCAATTCGACAATGACATCGCCAGGCTGAAAGCCTGCTTTTTCCGCAGGGCCGCCTTCATTCACCGAGGACACCAACGCACCTTCGGCGCTCGCCAGGCCCATGCTCTCTGCAATATCAGGCGTCAGATTTTGTGCGCCGATGCCTAAATATCCACGCTCAACTTTCCCTTTCTCACGCAACTGGGAGATGATGTACTCCGCCTGGTTGGACGGAATTGCAAGGCCGATCCCGACATTACCGCCGGTTGGCGATAAAATCGCGGTATTGACACCAATGACTTGACCTTTTGTGTTGAACATCGGCCCGCCTGAGTTGCCGCGGTTGATCGAAGCATCGGTTTGCAAATAGTCATCGAAGGGGCCAGCGTTAATATTGCGATGCCGCGCTGACAAAATGCCCGCTGTGACTGTGCCGCCAAGGCCAAATGGGTTGCCGATCGCCACAACCCAGTCCCCGACGCGGATGTTATCGCTGTTACCCCATTTGACGTAGGGGAGTTTTTTGCCCGCATCAATTTTAAGGAGTGCCAAATCGCCTTCGGGATCGGTGCCGATGACCACCGCGTCAAATTCACCATTGTCGGCGAATTTAACGGAGATCTCTTCCGCATCTTTGATGACATGGTTGTTGGTGACAATATAACCCGTAGGATCAATCACAAAGCCAGAACCCAGCGACCGCGCTTCACGTTCGCGCGGCTCTTCCTGTTCGTCGCGGTCTTGAAAGCGTTCAAAGAAATCTTCAAATGGTGAACCAGGGCCAAATTGCGGCATACTTGGTCGGCGCACTTCAACCCGGCTAATCGTCGAAATGTTGACCACTGCTGGGGAGAGATCCTCAGCCAGATCTGCAAAGCTAGAGGGTGCTGCGGCAGCCGGAGATGCTGCGCTGCTAAAGACCAGTGCGCCGGCTGTAACACTGGCGATGGCCAAAGACTGGAATGACTTTGAGAGAGTGAGGTGTATCAAGAGGGAAAGATCCTTCGCTGCCGCTGAACGTAAAGCCCCGTGTATATGTATACCCATTTGTGGCGAAAAAAGGCGTATGAAGTGTGAATGTGCCGTAAAATTTCCGCAACGGCTGATTTTTCTAAGGCTCTTTGGGTCGAAATCACGCTTTCACGATCCAAACAATGAGAACACCAACGATGATGGCAATAAGCCCACCGATGCGCAGCGCATCGACAGAGGCGTCAAGCGCGGCTTGCAGTGCTTTGCGCATCATGCCGGGAAATAGGCTATAAAGCAGTCCTTCAATAACCAGCATCAACGCGAATGCAATA
>JBCCLR010000141.1:0-9887 GCA_039026755.1 Pseudomonadota bacterium
GATGCTCTGGCATTGGCTTGTTTCAGCTCTTCAATGTCAATGACGGTAATGACGAATTCCATGGGCCCGTCGACCATGGGTGTAAAGGGCAGAATACGCAGCAGATAAGATCGCCCATCTGCCACCACCTCTCGCTCGGCCACTTCGTCTGTTTGCCGTACATCGGCAATCATTTGGCTCAGCATATCCGTATCAAAGCGGTGTGTGATGTGGTCAAGTGGACGGCTAATGTCTTGCGCGATCAAGTTAAACGTGCGCGTTGCTGCTGGCGTAAAGCGCCGCACACACAACTCAGAATCTAAAAATACGGTCCCAATTTTGGTGCTTTTGAGCAGCTGATCCATATCGTTGGTCAGCTCGGTTAGTTCTTCTATCTTACTCTGATGCTCAGCACTGACAGTGTACAGCTCCTCATTAACCGATTGCAGGGCTTCATTGGTGCTCTGCAGTTCTTCGTTGGACGCTATAAGTTTTTCATTGGTGGCGTGCAGGTCTTCATAGCTAGTTTCAAGTGCCTCAATGGTTGTTTGCAAGCGTTGTTGTGTGGATCTCAAATCGCGCTCAAGGTCAGCGATGCGCACTTTTAAGACTGATGTTGCTTCGCCGTCCTTACGCACGGGTAAAGGCCTCGTTCAACGCCGGCTCGAGCGGTTCATGATCGTTCAAGGTGTTATCGGGCGTTGCTTCTATTCTAATGCTCATGCCAGCCCAGTCGCCGCTTGGCAGCGCAATTTGTCCGACAAATGCTGGGTGACAACAAAGGCCAACCCATTGCTAAGCGGCATTGCATCCAAGAAGCGTTCACACGGTTCGAGACCACCGGTACTCGCTCCGATTGCAACAATAAGGACTGGCGTGACAGGTTTCAGCGCACTCGTTGCCTTATGATTGAGTGTTTTTGTATTGTGTCCATTTGCGGCCTCTGTTTTGTTCCAGGTTCGCTCATTATTTTTTTACTAGTTCTAATCTACTACAAACAAAAGCTTTTGTTAACTATATGTGACTAATTCCGCCACAGCATATTCGTTAACAGATTGAATATGAGTGGTAAATTATGTCGTGCGACTCTCGAAATGTATTTGAACGCCATGCGGCGATGCGTCAGCAGCTTGCGATCGCGCGGCAAATGGTGCGCAAAGATCGCAGCTTAGAAAGCCTTTACGTTCTCAGCGAACAGCTTCGTGATATTTCCACTGTGAATTGCAGCGTGGCAGAGGCTATTCGCGAAACGTCAATCCAAACGCGGCGCACAGTGCAAGATCGAGTAAGAGCGATGCGCGATGCGCAAAATGCGACCGACCCTCACGCAGCGAATGAAAACACAAAAAATAAAAGCGTCGCTTGATGCTGCTTGCCCAGGTTTAAACGGCCACCGAATGTACCGCCGCGCTGGGCTTTAAATACGCATCAAACACCGCCGCAACGGTCCGCACAAGCGGTGCGCCAGCCTGCGTCATCTGGACAATATTTTCACCCTCGCGCACGATCAGGCCGTCTGTTTCCATTTGGGCTAACTCTGCCGCGCTGTCGGCATGCCAGTCTGGCGCTGTGTCAAACTGTTGTGAAATAGCGGCAAGGTCCACGGCCCCTTGGCACATCAACGCTTCAATCACTGCCGCGCGCATTTTATCATCGCGCGTCAAGGCGCGGCCTTTAGCGATGGGTGGCCGGCCCGCCGCTACGGCCCGTGACCAGCCCCGTGTTTCCGCAACATTTTGCGTATAGCTAAACGGCGTGCGCCCAATCGATGTGGCGCCAAGGCCAAGCAAGGTTTCGGTGGTATCGTTGGTATAACCTTGAAAATTGCGCCTGAGCTTGCCGCGCTGCGCAGCAATGGCCAGCGGGTCGCCCGGCAGCGCAAAATGATCGAGCCCAACCGCGCGGTAGCCGATATCGACTAAAACCTGTGCGGCCAGCTTGGCCTGCTGCAGCCGTTCCGCCGCGCCCGGCAAAGCGCTCGCATCAATAAGCCGCTGGGCCTTGGCCATCCACGGCACATGGGCATAGCCAAACAGGGCTATTCGATTGGGCTGCATGGCAGCGCAGATCTCAATGGTGTTGATCAAGGTCTTCACCGTTTGATGTGGCAGTCCGTAGATCAAGTCGAAGTTGATGTCGCTGATACCGTTATCGCGCAATCCATCGACGGACGCGCGCACCATATCTGGCGGTTGAATACGGTTGATGGCAAGCTGCACCTGGGGGTCAAATTCCTGCACGCCGAAACTTGCGCGATTAAAGCCAAGGGTGCCGATGCGGCGGATCATGTCCAGCTTCAAGGTGCGCGGGTCACTTTCAATGGCCAGCTCGGCATCGCTGGTAAAATCAAAGTGCATGCGAACGCGGTCCATCAGCCGCGCGAGGTCGTCCGGGCTTAGCGCGGTTGGCGTGCCGCCACCCCAATGCAAGTGGCTGACCGTCATGCGCGTGGGCAGCCGCGCGGCAATCAAGTCAATCTCGCGCAATAGCGTCGCTGCATATTGCGCGATGGGCGCATCGCGCGCGGCCAGCTTCATATTGCAGCCGCAATACCAGCACATCTGGCGGCAAAATGGTACATGCAGATAGAGCGATATCGGCTGATCTGCCGGCACCTGGGCGAGCCATGCGCTATGGTCTGCTGGGCCGACGGCATCGGTAAAATGCGGTACCGTCGGATAGCTGGTATAGCGCGGTACAGCGCGCGTTGCATAAGCGCTGAGTGTCGGTGTCATGATTGGTGTTTCGTCTCGGCGTTTGGAAAGCGAATTTCAAAGCGGCAAACGGGGGCGTCATTGCTGCCAATGGAGCGGTGCGTGACCAGTGTGCCTGGCGTAACGAGGCGATCAAACATGCGCTGAAACACGGCGCTGTGCCAAACGCAGTCCGGCATGGCGAGGGGATTGTCTGCGACGTCAATCAGACACGGTGTGCCATAACGCGTCGTGCACTGACCCGAGCCGACAAACGTCCAAGCGTTTTTTTTAATTGCCTTGAGGAGGAGCCGGGCTGCCAGTGGCTTAGGGCACAGTCCAAGTAACACCTGCACGAATTTAGGGATGCGATTGGCAATCACATAGTCTGCGGTGCGCATGCCGGCCTCCTTGGCTAGTGCCGGCGCGCTCTGCGGAAACGCCCGCCAAAGCGCCGCGTATAAATGCGCTGGTATGGCCTCATCCGTCATCTGCTGAGGCGGGCTATCGAGCATATGCGAAATGCCCGCGGCAGCGAAAAATTCAAACGCAGTGGCCCAGCCAAACTGGCTCCGCAGTGTCTCGCCCAACTGAATAATGGCATTTGGCCCAATTTTACCGCGTTTTGCCAGTGTGGGCCTTGCGGTTTGGGCTGTGGCCTCGGCGAAGCGATTAAGCGCGACGCTGGTCATGGAGGATGCTTCGTTTGGGTTTGGCGATGCTGTCTTCGAGCTGCTCATCACCGCCGCCGCAGGCCATGACAACTTCGCGTTCTTTTGGACGCCCTTCTTCGCGGTCTTGTTGGCGTTCTTTTTCACGCTCTGCGGCGCGCGCCTTGCCCTGCTTTTTCAGCGCCGCACGGCGTTCGGCGGCTTTGGCTGCAAGATCGGCAGAGGCTTGCCAATCTTCCATTTGCGCTTCTGCGATCTGCCGTGTCTCATCGAAATCAAACACCACATTTTTCTTCGATTGCGGCCCCCAATAATTGGCTTTGCCCAAGTCATAGAAGGTGCGCTGGAAGCCGGCCTTTAAAAACGCTTTGAGACAGCCGAGCAGGTAGCGCCGGCGAAAGCCTGTGCCGCGCCAGGGATAATGAAACAGCGCCTTGCGCGAATAAAACCGGCGGTAATTGTGCATCACTCGGTCCAGCAAGGTGGCCCGGTCCATGGCTTTAGGCGCCATGATGGGCGTTACGAAATTATATTTCGAAAAGTCAAAGACCTCGACTTGGTCTTTCAAGTCCTGGAACAGCGGGGTGAATGGCCAGGGTGTATACATCGACCAGTTGGCGAGATCGGGCTGCCAGTCCCAGGCCATTTGGAAGGTTTCTTCGAGCGTTTCTGGCGTTTCATTATCCAGCCCAACGATAAACTGGGCTTCAACAAAAATATCCGCTTCACGCAGCAGCTTGATGGCTTCTTTATTGTCGTTGACTTTGGTTTCTTTGTTAAATTGGTCCAGCTTCAATTGCGCTGCGGCTTCGGTGCCCAGGGACACATGAACCAGGCCCGCCTTGCGATACAGCGGCAACAGCGCTTTATCGCGCATGATGTCGGTGACGCGCGTGTTAATACCCCATTTGACTTTATCGGGCAGGCCCCGGGCGATGAGCTCTTCGCAAAATTGGATGAACTTCTTGCGGTTGATGGTGGGTTCCTCATCGGCCAGGATAAAGAAGCCGACATCATGGTCATTCACCAAGGTTTCAATTTCATCGACCACCTTTTTCGGGTCGCGGACCCGGTAATCGCGCCAGAATTTCCACTGTGAGCAAAACGAGCATGTAAACGGGCAGCCGCGCGCTAAATTGGGGATGGCAACGCGCACACCAAGCGGCACATAGGTATACTTATCCCACTCCAGCAGGCTCCAGTCCGGCTGAATGGCTTCTAAGTCTTTTACCGTTGGCGCAGCTTGTGTGGCGATGATCTCCTCGCCCTCCATATAGGCGATACCCTTGATCTTGCTGCGCTCTTGCGGCCAGCGTTTCTCAGCAATACAGCTAATCAAATCGCGGAAGATTTCTTCGCCCTCACCGCGCACAATCACATCAATCCACGGCGCTTCAGAGAACACCTGCTTATACATGAATGTGGCATGCACCCCGCCAAGCACTGTTACGGCGTTTGGGCATGCCTCTTGCGCAACTTTAAGCGTCTGCTCCGCCACATAAATCGAAGGTGTTATGGCTGTCGTGCCAACGACATCTGGCTGCAGCTCTTTTAAGCGTCCTGCAACCGCATCATCCTCTAAATGATTGGTCATCGCATCAATGAAGTGGATGTCCTTGTAGCCATCGTTTTTAAGATGACCCGCCAAATAGGACACCCAAGCCGGCGGCCAATTGCCAGCGATTTCAGCGCCGCCCGAATGATAGTTTGGGTGAATAAGAACGATGCGCATTGGACCCTCACGGCACAGCTCTAGAGCGATAGAGCGGATGAATAGTCCAAAAAGTTAGACAGAAATTTTGTCAAATAACTTTGACATACATCATGAAAGAGCCAATTTACGCTGCACCTCATCGCGCAGCGCCGTGTGCGGCTGGGTGCGGCCGGGTGCGCACGTTACGCCAAAACGCCGCCGCGCGGCTTGCAGCGCTTGGTGCTGCAGCGCAATAGCCGCTACGTCAGGCCGCGGTCTGCCATAGGGAAAGGCGTGCTTTTGATAGGAACGCCCAAAGCCTCGCGTTAAAGTTATGAGAATGTAACATTCTGCCTTGCGCTGCGCATGTTCCCGTATAGAGTGTGGTGAACAAGGGGGATCAAACCGGCGTGGATGCGGCATGCATCCCGCCTGCGCCCCTGCTGCGTTTAACATGTGAGTGGGGGCTCTCAACCATCGCCATGACCAACACCGCCAAAGCCGGCGCGCCAAGCGCTGCGCCGCAACAGCCCAGTGCCGCGGGGCAACACCCCAATGCGCGGCAGCCAATTTTGCAACACCCAAGCCCACAACATACCGTCAGCCACATGCTGGGCGAGCTAACCTGGCTGCTCACCCAAAGCACCACGCACAAGCATTTCACCTTCGCCGACATGGAATGGATGATCCTGCCGCCGCTCATGCTGGAGCAGTACCGGGTGTTTAGAGGTGAAAAACAGCCAGCAGGCTATGCCACCTGGGCCTACGTAAGCGAGGCAGCCGAACAAAAGCTCATATCCGGGGCTGACACAGGAACCGGCGCGCGCCTACGCCCGGATGAATGGAAGTCCGGCGACCGGCTGTGGCTGGTGGATATGGTCGTGCCCACGGCCAATCCAGAAAACAAACTCGCCGAAGCCTGCCTTGCCGACCTGCTGCAAGGGCCGCTGAAGGGGAAGAAACTGAAGTTTCATCGGACAGATCCAGATACGGGCAAGCGCGATGTGGTGGTGCTTGGCGGATGAAGTTACGCATCGCTTTATCTCTGTGTTTGTTATTTCAAGGGTGCGATTCCTTTGGGGCTGCTGATAGTGTTCAGGCCAAGGCTTTAGATCTGCCGACATTTCAAGATTGCGAAACCTGTCCGCTCATGACCACTTTGCCGCCAGGATCATTCGAGTTTGGACCAATTCCTGGCGATAAAGACGCGCAGCCACGAGAAGGCGAGCAGACGCTAGTCGAGATTCCCCAGGCCTTCGCCATCAGCGTCTATGAAGTCACCAATCAGGAATATGCCGAATGTGTCTCCGCTGGGGCGTGTAACGCTCCGAAAGGGCGGGCAAAAAAGGCTTATAATAGCATACCTAATATTCCTATCTCGGGGATTAGCTGGGAAGAGGCCATGGGTTACGCGGCTTGGCTGTCTGAAAAGACTGGGCATTCGTACCGCCTTCCGACTGAGATCGAATGGGAATATGCCGCGCGCGGTGGCACAGATACGCTCTATTGGTGGGGCAACACGATGATCCCCAATAAAGAGAACTGTTTCGGCTGCCAACCAGATCCGAAAAGGCCAAAAATGTTTCCTTTCAGTGGGGTTGAGCCTGTTGGCGGCTATCAGCCTAATCCATTTGGGCTCTACGATATGATTGGCAATGTGTCCGAATGGACTCTCAATTGCCGTGGTGATCGCCAGCTTAAATTAGCCCAGGCCGCGGGTGAACTAGATTCGATACGCAACAGCGCGTGCGACAGACGAGTTCTTCGGGGATCCAACAATATTATTCGCGCCGCTGCGGCGCGAATTAGTTATTTTGGTTTTGGAAAGCCAGACCATCCTTTTGACTACATGATTGGAATAAGACTCATCAGGGACGACATCGCATGACTGAAATCCAGTTCCAAATATCTCCGTTTAGAGATTTTGATACCTTTGTTGGGCTTGAGCAAGGTGCTCCAGTCATGGACTATTTGCTGCAAGACCGCATTAGTCTTCGCGGATATGTGCCGCTGTGGATCGGGAATTACGGTGACAGGAATTACGGTGACAGTTGCATCAATCCCTGAATCATTTGGTGTCTTCAGCATGGCCTTTTTCCAAAAGCTCATCGCCGGCGCAGGCACCGGCGCCCGGCTGCGCCCCGACGAATGGAAGTCCGGCGACCGCCTGTGGCTGGAAAATACGGTGACAGGAAAATACGGAAAATACGGTGACAGTGTACTAAATCCCCAAATAGGGTTTTCGCAAATTTTACCGTCCTGCGTAGGCGCTTGGGCGTAAGGCCATGATATGAAGCGGGTTTCACCCAACCGCTCTGTGTCAATGCCGGTGTGAACGCTAGGCTGTAATCTTACAAATGGAAGCGCCCGGAATGGCCCAAATTCAAACCAGAGACGGTTTGGTATGCCGGCTAATCGCGCAGCGCATTGATCTCTTGGCTTAGCCGGCGGCCATTTGAAGTGACATAGCGTTCCATGCTTTGCAGGCGCCGCTCCATGTCTTTAAAGCGCAGGCGCACTTCGCGCACGGTGGTGTGCGGCCGGGTGCGTACGTTGCGCCAGAACTCTTGCTCCTGCGGCTCGCTGTCTTCAAACGCGCGCGGCTTGGTGTCGGCAATAAAGCCAACGATGAAGTACCCGATGATGACAAACGGCATGCCAAACAGGACCGCAACCAGAAAAGCCACCCTGACCCAAAGTGTGCTGATGCCGGTATAATCGGCGATCCCGGCACACACACCGAGGAACCGGCCATTACGCTTGTCGAGATAAAAGCTGGAGCGGCTTGGGTGCCCCGCTTTGCGCTTTGCTTTATTCCAGGTGCCAAACTCCTCATGCACATCGTTTTGAAAATCGCGGCTGGCGCGGCGCATGTGGCGTTTCATGCGTTTTAGATTTTTTCGCGTGCGCTTCATATCAGCTCACCTCTCTTGGGTAGTCGCCGGGCTTTTCGGGCCGTCCGGCATATGTGTCATCTGAATAGGGCTGCTCGCCATATGGGTCGTCCTTACGCCAATCGGCGTTTTCCGCATCTAAAATGCGTTCCAGTGACTGCAGCCGTTGGTCAAGCCGGTCCATTACGTCATAGACCTCATCGAGCATTTTCTCATCTTCATTGGAAATGCCGCGGTGCTTTTTCCATTCGGTGATGTAGTGAAACACAATCCATGTCGGCACCACCACCGTGAGCGCCAAAATGCCAAAAATTTCTACCATGTCTTGTTCCTATAAGGGGCAGTAGGGGGCAGTGGATGGGCGCACTATTGCTTTGCTTTTTTCGGTTTTGCGGAAGTACCGCTGAGTTTGCGCTTCAGCGCCTCCAGCTCGTCTTGCACGCTGTCTTCCGCAGCCAGTTCGGCAAGCTCTTGGTCCAGTGTTTTGCCAGGCGCTTTGGCGAGGTCATAACTTTCTACGACGCCTTCGGCGCTGTCAACGCGGCGCTCCAGGCTTTCAAAGCGGGCAAAGGCATCATCAACGCGGCTGGAGGTAAATTGCTTGCGCATTTTTATCTGATTGGTTGCTGTTTGTTGCCGCGTGAGCAGACTTTGCTGCTTGGCTTTGGCTTCTTTCAGTTTACTCTCAAGCTTATAAATGTCTTCTTCATGGCGCTCTAAACCGTCGCTGATCAGCTGTAGCTCTTCGGTGAGGGCCGCAGCCATGTCGGCCACTTGCGCTTTTTCGATCAGCGCGCCTTTGGCCAGGTCTTCGCGGCCTTTGCGCAAGGCGAGTTCTGCTTTTTCCGTCCAACTGACCTGCGCATCGTCCATGCGGCGCAATTGGCGCTCAATGTCCTTGCGGTCAGCAATGGTGCGCGCTGCAGAGGTGCGCACTTCAACCAGTGTGTCCTCCATCTCTTGAATGACCATGCGGATCATTTTTTTAGGATCCTCCGCACGGTCAAGCACGTCGGTGATGTTGGAATTGATAATGTCAGTCAGGCGGGAAAAAATACCCATGGCGAATGTCCTTTCGGGGAGCTTATAGCGTTATGTGCGATTGAGGCGGCTGCGGCGGCGCGCGCGCCGCTGCGCTACATGAAGCGGCATACTGGCGCGGCTTTGCGGCTGCAGAGCTGCTGCGGGATGGTTCAGCAAGGCCTCAGTGCCAGTGGCTGTTTCAGCGGCGTGTTGCAGCAAAGTCATGTCTCTCTCCTATCGCGTTCTGCGGTTCGGTTAACGGAATTGCCAATCGATATAGCAAAGGCCGTGCCAAACGCGGAAATTTATCTAAGAGACTGAACTTACAAACTTTTTAGAAAACGACTGTATTGAAAATATTTATATAAAATAAAAGAAAATACTATATTATGAAGAAATGTCTCAACAAAGTGATATCTTTGGGTCGTCGCCAGCGCTGCTCGATATTATCGATCACATCAGCTTGGTCGCGCCGCTCGAGCGCCCTGTTCTGGTCATTGGTGAACGTGGCACGGGCAAAGAGCTGGTGGCTGGGCGCCTCCATTATCTCAGCCAGGCTTGGGATGGCCCCTATGTGCAGATGAACTGCGCGGCGCTCCCAGAAACGCTGCTTGATGCGGAGTTGTTCGGCTATGAACCCGGCGCGTTTACTGGCGCTGCAAAAGCGCGGGCAGGGCGCTTTGAAGCAGCCGACGGCGGCACGCTGTTCCTCGATGAGATCGGTACGTTATCGCTGCCAGCGCAAGAGCGGCTGCTGCGGATCATCGAGTATGGCGAATTTCAGCGGCTGGGCTCTAATCAAGTTCGGCAAGTGAATGTCAGGCTCATTGGCGCGACAAATGTCGATTTGCCCAGCGAAGTCGCCGCGGGCCGGTTTCGCGCGGACCTGCTCGACCGGCTCAGCTTTGAAGTCCTCACCCTGCCGCCGCTGCGC
>JBCCLR010000142.1:0-9756 GCA_039026755.1 Pseudomonadota bacterium
CCTTTTAAATTGAGATAGACCTCCGCCAACAACTCTGCATCAAGGAGGGCGCCGTGCTTGGTGCGCGCGCTTAAATCAATTTCAAAACGTCGACACAGTGCATCGAGGCTAGACGCTTGGCCGGGATATAAGCGTTTCGCCAGCCGCCAGGTATCAACCTTACGGTTTTGCGGCAGCGGCGGGCGCCCAATGTTATCGAGCTCGGTATTGATAAACTTGAAATCAAAATCGGCATTGTGCGCCACCAAGTTCGCCTCGCCTATAAACGTTAAGAAATCATCGGCAATCGTCGCGAACAACGGTTTGTCTGATAGAAATTCGGCGGACAAATTATGGACTTGATAGGCGCCGATCGGCATGTCTCGCTCGGGGTTCAAATAGGTATGATAGGTGCGCCCAGTGGGAATGAGATTATCAAGTTCAACACAGCCAATTTCGACCACACGGTGACCCTCCTCCGGATCCACGCCGGTTGTTTCGGTATCGAAGACGACGTCGAGCCGGCCCATAATGTTCTCCATTGGCGGATTGGTTGGCAGGGTTAATATTTCACGCTAATCTCGCCGCGTCAGCTAAAATCAGACAGTATCGGCTAAACACACCAAAATGGAGACGAAGCTGGACCGCCGCGATGTATTAGCCGCCGCACCAGCGGCTGTTTTGGGATCTTTTGGCGACGCATCCTGGCAGCGCATCGTACAGGATTACCGCATTTCAAGCGACGTTTTGAATTTGGAAAATGGCAATTGGGGCGTTATGGCGCAGCCCGTCCAGCGTGCCTATGTAGACCATATTGAAAGAATAAACCGCGCGGGATCGGTCTATACACGCGGTCGCTATTGGCAAGATTTTAGCGCCATGCTGAAAAAGGCATCGCAAGTTTTGGGTGTTGATGCCGATGAAATCACGCTCACGCGCAATGCCACTGAAGCGCTTGCTGCGTTGATTTTGCAATATGACGGTCTCGAACCTGGCGACAGCGTGCTATATGCAGATCTTGATTATGGCGCAATGCAGCGGGCAATGGAGGCCGCTGCTCAGCGCGCCGGTGCACGAACGCAAACATTATCCATCCCGGAGCCTGCAACATATCCAAAGCTGGTTGATTTTTATGTCAGTGCGATGGAGGCGCAGCCACGCACCAAACTTATTTTACTCACACATATCAGCCATCGCACGGGCTTATGCTTGCCAGTGCAAGAGATAAGCAGACAGGCACGCGCGCGTGGGATTGATGTGATTGTCGATGCGGCGCATAGCTGGGGCCAAATTGATATGACGATTCCTGCACTGGATGCAGATTTTGTAGGACTCAATTGCCATAAATGGATCGGAGCGCCGCTTGGCGTGGGCATCCTCTACATAAAACGCAGCCGGCTTAAGACCATTAGAGCGCATTCGCTTGCGACGCGGGATGAAGCATCGGAGACACGCGGGCGGGTACACTTAGGCACGTTTAATTATGCAGCTGCACTAACGATTGGTGATGCCTTGGATTACCATATGGCCGTTGGCCCGCAGCGTAAGGCAGACCGGCTCGCTGCTCTTCGCAGGCGTTGGGTGGACGCTGTGCGCGGTATAGAGCGTATCAAGGTGCTCACCCCGGTTGAAGACCGCCGTTTGTCTGGCGCAATCACATCTATCCGCATAGACGGGCTATCGGCGCAGGCTGTGGCCAAGCGTTTGCGCGATGAGCATGGTATTTTTACTGTAAAGCGCAGCGGTATCACAGCCGGTGATGCGGTGCGCATCACCCCAGCGCTCTATAACACAATGGCGGATATGGATCGCTGCGCGGCGGCGCTAAGCGCGATCGCGAAAAGCTAATATGCCGTTCGGTTCGGCGCAGCAGCCGTTAAGCAGCAAGGGTGCGCAGCGCGGCTTTTAGCGAGCGCAACATAGCCGCCTTGCCGCGACCTGATGGAATGACGACATCAGCGCGGCGACGCTTTTGAGCATCGGGCATCTGCGCTGCTAAAATGCCAGCAAATTTTTGCGGCGTCATACCTGGACGGGCAAGAGCGCGGCGACGCTGCAGAGACGCGGGCGCAGAGATAACAAAAACAATATCACAGCGCCGCTCGCCTCCTGTTTCAAACAACAGCGGAATATCAAGAACCACAAATTTTCGCCGCGCCCGACGGTGTTGCTGTTTCCAGGATTTCTGGATAGCTTGGACACGCGGATGTAAAATCGCTTCGAGCGACGCTTTTTTTTCCGGGTTTTTAAACACTTCCGCGCCCACCTTCTGCCGGTCCATGCCAGCGTCACTTACGGCCTCTGGAAACAGCTGTTTGAGCTGCGGCAAGGCTGCGCCGCTGGGACCTGTGAGCTGGTGCACGCTCGCATCCGCATCAAAAACAGGTAACCCCAAGCGGCGCAGCATATCTGCTGCTGTCGACTTACCCATGGCAATAGATCCCGTAAGGCCGATGACAATCATCTTGTGGTCAGCTTTTCAGCGCAGCTTCGAGCAGCATATGCTCCTGACCGGTCTGAGGTGCAGCAGCCCCGAACCATCTGGCAAAACCAGGCCGGGCTTGTTCAATCAACATGCCAAGGCCGTTGGTTGCGCGTAGGCCATGCGCCTCAGCATGCTTTAAAAATTCTGTTTTCGCAGGGGTATAAACAATGTCATAAACATCGCAATGCGGTCGGCATGGAGTTAAATCCACCGCAAGCGAATCTTGCCCGACCATGCCAAGTGAGGTTGAATTAATGACCAAGCTTGCCGCTTCAAGTGCCTCTGGCAAGCCGCTGAAGTCGGCGCTCGACATCGCGGTCCCAGGACAAATTTCAGTCAGATCGCGCACCAGGCTTTCAGCCCGACCACGCGAACGATTGATAATGTGCAGCGACTGCGTCTTCGCATCAGCACAAAGCGTATAAGCGATGGATTTAGCAGCGCCGCCAGCACCTAATAAAACACATGTTGTGGTATCAGCATTGACCGGTAGACTACTCAAAAAGCCGTCGCCATCGGTACTGTCTGCAAAGAGGCAGCCGTCTTCCATCCATAGGGTGTTCACAGCGCCCATATGGCGCGCCCGATCCGTAACATGATCTGCCAAGAAAAAAGCCGCTTCTTTATGGGGCACGGTGACGTTAAAACCGCAAAATCCCGTTTTAAGGAGCGCGGGAACAACGTCGCTCAGGTCCTGCGGGGCGCATTCGAGTGGGACGTAATGCCCCCTGATGTTCAGCGTTTGAAGCCAGTGCCCATGCAAAAGTGGGCTTAGAGAATGCGATGCCGGCCAGCCTAGAACGCCGGCTAAGGGGATCACATGATGATCATCGAGCGCAGTCATTCTGGCATTAATTTCCGAAGTCTCAGCTGCTCTAATACCGGCAACAACGGCAGCCCTAAAATGGTGAAAAAATCACCTTCAATACGGTCAAACAATTGCGCGCCGTATCCTTCGAGTTGATAGGCACCAACGCTTGAGAGCACGGCGTCGCCAACGGTCGATAAATATCTCTCGATAAAACTGGGTGAAAGTGTCCGCATCTTCAGGTTCGCAGCCGTCTGGAAGCGCCATGTAACATTGCCCGCCTCGGCAATTGCAAGCGCCGTCTCAAGGCTATGCCATGTTCCGCTTAACGTACGCAAATGGACAGCAGCTCCAGCGCGATCGGCTGGTTTGTCAAACACTGCGCCATTACAAGTCAGAATTTGATCTCCGCCCAAAACGAGACGTTTAGGATATTGACGAGAGACCTCAAGAGCTTTCGCATCAGCGAGGGCGGCCGCAATCGCTTCAGCGGATTCATTTTTTTGCGTCAGTTCGTCTTTAATCTCTGCTTCATCCACATCCGACCGAACCACCTCAAATGCTACGCCGGCTTGCTCGAGCAAGGTGCGGCGCGCCGGCGAGGCTGACGCTAAAATAATCACGTTCTGCATTCTCGTTATGCTTCGAGCGCTTGCATGCGCAGCGTTAAAATCGCCGCTGCGGTTTCTTCGATGGAGCGCCGCGTCACATCAATAACCGGCCAGCCATGCTTTGAAAACAGGCGCCGGGCATTGGTGATTTCCTCACGCACTTTGTCCGCATCGATATAGGCGGTCGACTTTTCTTCATTGAGCGCAAGCAGCCGGTTTTTACGCACTTGCACCAGCCGCTCCGGTGACGTGGTAAGGCCAACTACAAACGCCTTGGTGGGCTTAAAGAGACGTTCGGGAATAGGCGCCTGCGGCACCAGCGGAATATTGGTTGTCTTATAACCGCGATTTGCCAAATACATTGAGGTGGGCGTCTTTGAAGTTCGCGATACGCCCGCGATGACGATATCGGCGTCATCCAAATTAAGCGGCAAATGCCCATCATCATGCGCTAGCGTAAACTGCATGGCTTCGATACGTTTGAAATATTCAGCATTCATGGCGTGCTGCTGACCGGGCCGGCCATGCGCCTTTAAACCTAAAAAGGGCTGCAGCGCTTGAATGACCGGGTCGAGAACCGACACACTGACCAGGCCAAGCTCGCGGCAGGTATCCTGCAGCACATGCCGGATTTTATCATTGACCAACGTATAGAGGACCAAGCCCGGTCGTTCGGCAATGTCTTCCATCACGCGCTGCATTTGTTTGGGGCTGCGGATCATCGGCCAATAATGTTTGGCGACATCCACACCTTCAAATTGCGCAAGTGCGGCCTTGACAACGGATTCTAGTGTTTCGCCAGTGGCATCGGAGACGAGATGAAGATGAACGCGGTACGTCATCGCGCCATTGTGCGCAAAAACAAGGCAATTGGAAGAGGGTGTGGAAAAATGCGGGTACGAATCTGCAAAGCAATAGACCGCTTTGAGGAAAATTCTATCGCAGCATCACATCTGGGAAAAACGAGCCCATAAAACCGCAGGTTACACGCTATGTTTTGCACACTGTGGACAGTTTTCCATTTAAACACATCATACATGCTGTTCTGCACAGAGTCGTAAACGCCCTCACAGCACCAATTAACATTTAGATTATAAACGCTTAAGGCAGGGACTTGATAACGTTTTAAGCGGAAGAGTAGAGCGTGTTTGATGGATTGAAAAGGGTGTGGATGATGAGCTTTTCCACATAAAAACAGCTGCCTTACAGCAAAAATAATCCTTTAAAATAAAATATATTTTTTAGTATCTTATGGGCATTCCGGGTTTACCGGTCAGTCATGTAGGACCATATCTATGGCGCAAAAAAAGATGTTACAGGTGTTGCGCGGGGAGGCACTTGATACACCGCCCATATGGCTCATGCGCCAAGCTGGGCGTTACATGGCTGAATACCGCGCTGTGCGAGCAAAAGCGGGCGATTTTCTAACGCTGTGCTATACCCCTGACTACGCCACGGAGGTGACATTACAGCCCATTCGAAGTTTTGGCTTTGATGCGTCTATTTTGTTTTCCGACATCCTGGTCGTGCCAGATGGATTGGGCCGCAAACTGTGGTTTGAAACAGGCGAAGGCCCGCGCCTTGAACCTATTCAGCATGAAAGCGAGATAGCAGCACTTGATATTGGCGCAATGCAGAACAAACTTGCACCAGTGTACGAGACGGTATCGCGTCTGCGTGCGCAATTGCCGGAAGACGTTACTCTGATTGGCTTTTGCGGTGCGCCATGGACGGTGGCAACCTACATGATCGAAGGCGGCGGGTCTAAAGATCATGTGATGACACGGGCCTTTGCCTACCAAAATCCAAAAGCGTTCGCGCACCTCATTGATGTGCTTGTTGATGCGAGTGTTGAACATTTGGCAGCGCAAATTGCGGCAGGTGCAGAAGTTGTCCAGGTGTTTGACAGTTGGTCCGGTGCGCTCACATCAGAAGGGTTTAGGCAGTGGTGTATCGAGCCGATGGCGCAAATCGCCACCAGGCTGCGCGCGCGGGCACCGCATATTCCCATCATTGGCTTCCCAAAAGGGGCGGGAACAGGCTTGACTGATTATGCAGCAGGGGCGCTGGTGGATGCCATTGGGCTTGACACAGCGGCTGATTTGCATTGGGTCACGCGCAATTTACCGGCCAATATGCCAGTGCAAGGCAATCTCGATCCGGCGTTATTGATGTCTGACTCTGATACGCTACTAAAGGCCGTTCACAACATTCGCAGCGCTTTGCGGGGGCGTCCCTATATCTTCAATTTAGGGCATGGTATCCCGCAGACGGCAGATATCGATTTGGTTCATCTTCTCGTAGATGCGGTGCGCATGCCCTTTAGTAAACTCACGGCTAAAGCCGCATAGTCATCGGTAACTGTGTTTTTGCATGCTGTATTACAGCTTAAAAAGCCTGCATTTGATTGCAGTGATGTCTTGGATGGCTGGCATGCTTTATATGCCACGCCTGTTCGTCTATCATCATAAAGTGAATGTGGGCGGTGATGCGTCAGAAACCTTCAAGGTCATGGAGCATAAACTTGCCAAATTAATCATGCGTCCGGCCATGCTGGTCACGTGGATTGCGGGTTTGTCGCTGCTTTATGTTCAAGGGATCGACTTGGCGGGGAATCCATGGATGGCTATTAAGTTGCTGTCGGTCCTTGCCATGACTTATGTGCATATGATGTATCTTAAATATATTCGTGAATTTGCTGCTGATGAACGGCCGAAAACTGAGAAATTCTTCCGTGTCTTAAATGAAGGCCCAACGCTTTTAATGGTCATTATTGTGGTGATGGTGGTGTTTAAGCCACAATTTGGACTTTAGGCTTGACGATGTGACCACTTCGTGTCACCTCCGTGTGTGATTATCATCAAAAACGCCCTCGTTCTTTGGGCGCGGCGGCGTGTTGCAGATGTGATTGGCATAGTCCTCACACCATTTACGCGTCGCAAATGCATTCCAAATTCCCCTAACCCGATCGCTTTCGCTTTATGAATCTACAAGACTTAAAAGAAAAAAGTCCGGCTGAACTTTTGTCCTTGGCAGAAGAGGTTGGCGTTGAAAATGCATCTACGATGCGCAAGCAGGATATGCTGTTTGCTATTTTAAAAGCGTCTGCTGATCATGGAAATGAGATCACCGGCAATGGCGTGATTGAGATCTTATCGGATGGATTTGGATTTTTGCGTTCTCCCGAGGCAAACTATTTGCCGGGGCCGGATGATATTTATGTGAGTCCAAGCCAAATTCGGCGCTTTGGACTGCGAACCGGTGATACGGTAGAAGGCGAAATTCGTGCGCCACGCGACAACGAGCGGTATTTTGCCCTGCTTAAAGTCTCGAGCATTAATTTTGACGCGCCGGAACAAGTGCGTCACCGGGTCAACTTCGATAATTTAACGCCGCTCTATCCTGAGGATAAGTTTATCTTGGATGTGGGCGATCCAACAAAGAAAGACAAATCTGCACGGGTCATTGATATCATCGCCCCGCAGGGCAAAGGCCAGCGCGCGTTGATTGTTGCGCCGCCGCGGACCGGTAAAACAGTTCTTTTGCAAAACATCGCGCACGCTATCACCCATAATCACCCCGATGTGTATCTCATTGTTCTCCTGATTGATGAACGACCCGAAGAAGTTACGGATATGCAGCGCTCGGTGAAAGGTGAAGTGGTCTCTTCAACCTTTGATGAACCAGCAACGCGCCACGTTGCCGTGACGGATATGGTGCTGGAAAAAGCCAAACGGCTGGTTGAGCATAAGCGCGATGTGGTGATCTTGCTTGATTCGATCACCCGCTTGGCGCGCGCATATAACACGGTTGTGCCGTCGTCCGGTAAGGTTTTGACTGGCGGTGTTGATGCCAATGCATTGCAGCGACCCAAACGTTTTTTCGGCGCGGCACGCAATATAGAAGAAGGTGGCTCGCTCTCTATCATTGCCACGGCGCTTATTGATACCGGCAGCCGGATGGATGAAGTGATTTTTGAAGAGTTTAAAGGCACTGGCAACTCTGAGATCGTACTCGATCGTAAAGTTGCGGATAAACGCATTTTTCCATCTATCGATGTTGGCAAATCTGGCACGCGCAAAGAGGAACTTCTGGTCGATAAAGCCACCTTGTCAAAGATGTGGGTGCTGCGCCGTATTCTGATGCAAATGGGTACGGTCGATGCCATGGAGTTTTTGCTGGACAAAATGAAAGATTCGACCAGCAATGAAGACTTCTTTACAGCGATGAATCAGTAGCGCGGCTATTGATTCATTCTTTTTTGCGTGCCTGAGGGCAAATCTATCACGAACGTGAGCGCTGATACCGCACTGCAATCGACCCTAACACGACACTCATGAACAGCCAGGTGCTTGCCGGAAGCGGTATAGCAGTGACTGGGGTAAGCTCGAACGTATCTAATATCGTCAACCCATCGCGAAACTGTAAAGAGCCCTCGCGGTAAAAAGCACCGCTAAGGGTATCGAGACCCGAAAGATCAGCGAGAATAAACGCGCTGGGTTCCAAGACAAATAAGAAGGTTGGTTGTCCATTTCAAACGTTAAAGGCCCTAAATTATATGGGCCAGGTAGGCCTGAATAGTTCGTGAATCCATCTATTCTGATGGTATTTTTAGAAACCCCGGTCTGAATAGCAGCGCTACCGTTCATTGCCGTAATGTTTCCGATGACTATATTTGTTGCGTCGAAAACAGTTAGGTTGAGATCGATGAAGCGCCCGAAAGTGTTTCCGAACAGTCCAACACCAAAGGTTTGTGGGACGCCAAAGGAAAATGTCCCGTCGACACGCGCGGCTTGTGCTGGCGTGAACGGATCCTCAAGCAAGATCGTATCGATGCCGGTAAAGGAGAAACTCGATGCTTGAGCTGGTGCTGTTAAGAGTGCAAGCGCCGTTACAAAATATTTAAACATAAAAGCCCCTATATAAAAACCTTGGCACTATAGCGGGTACCTCGGACCGTTGCGGAAAAGCAAAGAGTTTTCAAAGCACATCCTCGGGCGCGGCAATGTCACTCATAGAGGCTTCCGACACGCGTGAAAGACGCCTGGTCATCATCGATGGGGCCGATTTTTTTCCGCGTATAGCCGCTGGCGTAAAAAAATAGGGACCGCCGATAAGTCAGGCGCGAGATCTGGCGCTTGTGGTTGCCCATAGCATAATACGCACTTAGATTAAGCGGCGCATGAAAATCGGTCGAACCCTGCAAGTATTGCTCTTAGCCCTGTGTGCATTGTTTTCCGGTGCGAACGCTTCAGCACAGGGGCAAAAAGAAGTTGTTATGCGCGCCAGCGACCTCAAGCGGCGCGTGGGCGGCAACTGGTATGCGGGCGGCCTTCGATTGCCACCTGTTGACCTCTCTCGCGCGGTTGTTCAGTTGAGTGCCAAAGACCCGGCCTCGTTACTTCTTCGCCACCTTGATGAACGCGGTCTTGCCAGCGGATTTGCCAACGTTTTGTATGATAATCGTGATGGTCAGCATTCTGCGCTGCCGCAGTATCGTTTCCCGCGATTGCGCCACATTGGCTATAGCGAACTGCTAAAATCAAAAGGTCTGCATTTTGGTCTTGCAGGTACTATTGCGTTTCCCGGCGTAGTATTTGGCAACTCCTCTAGCGCAATAGTCGGCAAAAAAGGGCGCAGTTTAAGCCGCCTCGCCATGACGACTGGTGGCCTTGCCCAATCGAGCGCCTGGCTGTATCGCCACAATCATCTTTATGTTTATCCTGAACATCGCGATTATGACACTGCCGACCGGTACCCAGCCTATTGGCCCTATCATGTCATTAGTCAGGGCTCTTCAGGATCTGATCGACCGTTTTTAGACGCTATTGCACTGACGCTGGGGGCTTTTCATCCCAAGACGCTGCATGCGC
>JBCCLR010000143.1:0-9739 GCA_039026755.1 Pseudomonadota bacterium
ACTCGACCGCAAGGCCGCCAACCGCCATCTTGCCTTTTCGCAAGGCGTGCGATCTTGCCCTGGTGCCAGTTTAAGCCGGCTTGAACAGATGATCGCTTGGAACCACGTTTTCGACAACTTCGATGGCATGGCTTACGCGCCATCGAAGTTGTCGAAAACGTGGTTCCAAGCGATCATCTGTTCAAGCCGGCTTAAACTGGCACCAGGGCAAGATCGCACGCCTTGCGAAAAGGCAAGATGGCGGTTGGCGGCCTTGCGGTCGAGTTTAATCGTGAGCGGGTCATCAAATTCATCGGCATCAATGTTTGCTGCAGCCCAGCGCAAATGAAGGTGCGAGCCTGCGGGCACTTTAACCCCTTGAAAGACTTCATCATTGGCGCAAATGCGGGTCGATAGCCCTTGCGTTGGCGATCTCAGCCGCAGCCCTTCTTCAATAAACGTGGGGATGGCCTTGCGGTCTTCTTTCAGCCGGCTAAAGAGGTCCTGGTGGCCATGTGCCCCGGCCTCACGGGCACGCCCATCACAGATAATCTGGGCTTGTTCGGCCAGGGCATATTGGGTGGTCTCTAGCCCCCCAATCACCATCGCATAAACGATGCCGTTGATTTCATCATCCGTGAGCTTGCGGCCAAGGGGCTCGTACTCCACAGTACACAGGAAGCTAATCATTGCCTCATCTGGGCGCGCGCGCTTTTCGCGAACTTTTTCGGCAACATAGTCTTTAAAGCCACCAAGAATGCGGAATTTTTCTTCGGTCTGCTCGGGCGTCAAAATGTTCCGGTGTGTGGTGCCATAGACGTAAGACATGACCTGGGCATTGCCCCATTTTTCCAAACGCGGCACATCTTCTTGCGGCAGGCCGAGCACGCTGGCCATCGTGCGCTGTGGCAATGGCCGGGCGAAGTCAGCCACAAAGTCGATAGGCTCGCCATCGCCCGCCCGGTCGATCCAACTGGCAATGAGGTCATTCACATGCCCGGTGATCATTGCGGCATGCCGCTTGGCCCCCGGTCCAACCCAAGGATCGGTTAAATCTCGGCGATGTTGCCGCCACAGCTTTTCATTCGGCCGCAGGGTCACGATTGACGCAACCATGGCATCAATGTCCGGCATTGCCGTCGGCAATTCGCCGGTGTCTTGGATCTGCTGCACGAGGAGCGTGAGCAAGGGCGGAAATGCTTCAGGGTCGCGAACTACGCGCCTGATGTCGGCGTGTTTCGTCAGAATATAGGCATCCGTTCCTGGCGTAATACCCTCTCCGGGTAGCATATGGACAGGTGCTTGTTTATGCATGATCTTATAAGCGTCATACCAATGCGCTTGCGCGCCAGGGCAAAACAGGTCGACCTCCTCGAGTGTCCGCGGACACGGCGCATCCTTTGGCGCTGCGCTATTGTCTTGAGTCATGATGAGCGGTTCCTGTTTTTGGCCGGGCCGTGATGTCAGACATATCGCAATATTGCGAAAAGACTATATTGGCTGAACGGTCCCGGTGATTTGAAGAGCTTTTGCTTATGATCCTCTCAGGCGCGCGCGAAGAGCGCAGCTACGGGCCGATCTCAGCAAATGATGTAGTTTAGGGTCCGCGCCGAGAGGCCCTTATCGATCAACCAGGGCTAAGCGGTGCCAAAGATGCAAATACCTCTAAAAAAGACTGGTTTGACGTACGCGCTGACCCAGATACTTTTAATAACATAACAGACTTTGGGAGGGTCATTTAGACATGAGTAGCTGCCCCGCTACACGCGGCATACACTTTCTAGATCACGAGACGCAAAGTTGCCCCTATGAGGCCTATAGGGATCTGCGCGAGAACGCGCCGGTCTACAAAGATCCAGACACCGGCTATTACGTCATCACTCGGTTTGATGATGTACGGCGTATTTTGAAGGACAGCGAGAACTACACAAGCGCGCCATTACCTGAGAGCGCTGAGTTCTTTGCTATGGGCGCGCGCACGGCCAAAGCGGTCAGTATTTTTGAAGAACGCGGCTGGGCCCCAGCGCCAAACTTGCTGTTCCGCGATGGCGTTGAGCATAAGCAAATGCGCAAAATGTTTGATGACGCATTCCGGGCGGGCAAAATCAAAGAGCTCGACCCGGTGGTGGAGGAAACCTCGTACCGGCTGATCCACGAAATGCTGGCCGGTGGCAATAAGGCTGATTGGGTGCGCGCATTTGCCGTGCCGATGCCATTGCTCATCATTGGCAAGCAGATGGGCGCACGGCCGGAAGACATTTGGCGCATCAAGGAATGGACGGAAGCTTTCTTCCACCGCATTGGCCTCATGCTGCCAGAGGAAGAAGATTTAGCGGCCATCGAAAAAGAATTGGAAGCGCAGCACTATTTTCAGCCCATTTTCGAGGAGCTTCGCAAGAACCCAAATGAGACGCTGCTGAGCGACTTAGTCAACACGGTGGTTGAAGGTTGGGGCCGCACGCTCAATGACAATGAACTGCATACAGAAATGATGGCCGATACATTTGTTGGCGGCAGTGAAACCACCACCAACGCGCTTGGCGCCGGCGTCATGCTATTGATTGAGAACCCAGATGTTTGGGAGCAGCTCAAATCAGATCCGGACAAATACCTGCGCACATTTATTGAGGAAGTCTTGCGCTTGGAAAGCCCGGTACAAGGTCTTTACCGGTTTGCGCGGGAGGATGTGACACTGCATGGCGTGCACATTCCAAAAGGCTCAACACTCAACGTGCGCTATGCTGCTGGCAATCGCGATGAAAGCGTTTTTGAGGAACCAGACAAGATTAATCTGGATCGCAAAAAAGCCGGTGCGCATTTAGCCTTTGGCATGGGCGCGCATCATTGCCTCGGGGCGCCGCTCGCGCGGCGCGAACTGTATTGGGGTTTTAAAGCGTTTACTGACCATATTGCTGAGGTCCGCTATGCACCTGAACAAGGCACGCCGGAGTATCATCCGCACTATTTGCTGCGCGCTTTGAAAAGCCTGCATATTGAGTTTGTGCCGGAGGACAATGCTGCCGTCGATGCAGCGATGGCAGGGAGCGTTAACGCTTAATCATGAGTGACATCCGTACCGTCGCCGTATTTGGGGCCAGCGGCCGGCAAGGCTATGCCCAAATCAACGCGCTTCTCGCTGAAGGCTATTGGCCGCGCGGGTTGACCCGCAGTGTCGATGCTTATCCGTTTCCTATTCCCGCTGGTTTGGCCTTGATGGCGGCTGATTATAGAGATGAACACAGTCTTGAAGCCGCGCTGACCAATGCGGACGCAGTGTTTCTTACCCCGCCGAGCTTTACCGATGTGAGCCAAGGCTTTGATAATGCTGTGCGGGTGGCTAGCGTGGCGGCGCGCATGGGTGTCAAACGGTTGGTGCTGAACACGTCCATGTTTGTGCCCGACGAACCGATGGGCCAGCCTATATATGATGGCCGCCTCGCCCTTGAAAATGCGATTGAAGCGACCGGCGTGCCTTTGACGGTGTTTCGCCCGGTGCTCTTCATGGACAATTTGTTGACGGATTGGGTGCGCCCCAAGTTGAATAGCGAGAATGCGTTCATCTATCCACATGGCCCGCATATGGAGGCCAATTGGATCAGCCTAGATGACGTCGGCAAATTCATGGCCGCTGCACTGGCTGATGAAAGCCTGGTTGGTGAACGATTGGTGATTGGCGGTCCAGAAACGCTGCGGCCCGCGGATGTGGCTGAAACTTTGGGCCGTGTGCTTGGGCGGCCAATTGACTACCGCCATTCAACGCCGGAGGAATTTGCTGAGCTTCTCAATGGCATATTCGCTGATGTTTTAGACATTCCAAAAGACGTTCAAATGGCTGGTCTCGCTGAATTCTATCGATTTAATAATGCGGCCAACAGCAAACCTATGGTGGTGGATATGGCGCCCATTCTCGAGCGCATCCCGGTCAAGCTTACGCGGCTTGAAGATTGGGCGAAACAACAAGATTGGGCACCGCGCGCGGTGTCTGGCCCCGTTGGCGGTTAATGTGCGTGAGAGACTATAACTGCTACGTCATAGCGCACCCTTTAGGGTTTTAAGCCAGCCCACTCTAGGACATACCAAGCCGTGAAAGGACGCCGTTGTGGACCAAGATAAACTGCAGGTGTTGCTTGATAAGCAAGAGATTGAAGATTTGTGCAAGTGCTACATGCGCGGCCTTGATCGGCTTGACCATGCGTTGCTGCGCTCGGTGTACCACGATGATGCGACCGACCACCGTGGTTTCTTTACCGGTGGGCCCGATGAGTTTTGCAACCTAGCGATTACTATGCTCGGCGAACACCATGCAAACCATCATATGCTGGGCCAGATGCATATTGATGTCGAAGGCGATGTCGCCTTTGGTGAAATCTATTTCCAAGCCTTTCATAGGACGGTCGAGCACGGTTTAGAACGTGATTTTTTCGTCTGGGGCCGGTATGTTGATCGCTACGAACGCAGAGGAGGGGTTTGGAAAATTGCGCATAGAACAGAACTCAATGATGCGTGCCGAACAGACCCGGCCAATGACATTTGGTTAAAGGAAACGCCGGAAGCGCTGCGCGGTTATCGCGGCGCGGAAGACCTTTCCGCACACCGTGAGAAGTTAAGGACTTTGTAAAACCGATGGGAAAGCTTGAAAAAATCGCACCAGGTGGTGCCCGGTGCCCAGGACCATCAACCCGGGATATTATTTTAGACGATCCCACGCCGACACCAGCGGCAATCACGGAAGAAAACTATCGGTTCTTGGGCGATAAAGATGTCTCTTTTGATGCCTATATCGACCCGGCTGTGCATGATGCTGAAATTGACCATATGTGGTCACGCACATGGCAAATGGTGTGCCGCGAAGAAAGCATCCCGAACGCTAATGATTCCATCGTTTATGATGTCGGTCGGCATTCTGTCATTGTCATTCGCCAGCGCGACATGAGCCTTAAAGCGTTCATTAATTCCTGCCCACATCGCGGTATGCAGCTGCTGCCCGCCGGATCACGAGAAAACAACAAGGCCTTTATCTGCCCGTTCCATGGTTTTACCTTCAAAACCAGTGGCGAGCTGATGAAAGTTCCTTGTGAATGGGACTTTCCTCATGTGGATCGGGGCGACTACGGTCTTGATGAAGTTCATGTGGATAGCTGGGGCGGTTTTATTTTCATCAACCTGGATGAAGCGGAAAACCCAACGCCGCTCCTTGAGTATTTGGAAGTGATGCCAGAGCACTTTCAAGCGTGGTCGCTGGAGAAGCGGCATTTAACATTGCATGTTGAAAAGATCCTGCCCGCCAATTGGAAATTGGCCATGGAGGCCTTTCTTGAGGCTTATCACGTGGTTACAACCCATCCTGAAGGCCTACCGACGGCTGGCGATGCCAATGCGCAATATGATGTCTATGGCGAGAATGTATCGCGCTTTGTGCATACTATCGGCTTTCCCAGCCCACATCTGAACCGCAAGCGCTCTGAACCAGCATTGCTTAAAGCGCTTGGCGGAGATGAGCTTGGCTTGACGTTAAAAGAAGGGCAAACCGCGCGCGAAGTCTATGCAGAGCACCTGCGCGGCACATTAGGAAAGCAAATGCGGGTTGATTTATCCGCGGTCTCCATATCAGAAATGATTGATTCGATTGAATATTATTGCTTTCCAAATTTCTTTGTTTTCCCGGGCGTATCTTTGCCGATGGTGTACCGTTTCAGGCCCAATGGCGATGATGTTGATACGTGTATTTTCGACCTGATGTTCCTGCAGCCAACGCCGAAAGGCGAGGCGCCGCCAAAGGCGCCCGACCCCATCCGCATCGGTCTCGATAAGAAATTTGTCGATGTGCCGGAACTTGCCCCAGGACTTGCCTATATCTACGACCAAGATGTCGACAATCTGCTGCAGCAGACGCGCGGCATTAAGGCGAGCCGCAAGCGGGGCCAAACGCTCGGCAATTACCAAGAAGTACGCATCCGCCAGATGCGTATGACGCTCGATCGCTATTTAAGCGAAGGCGCGGAAAAGTAAGGGAAGAGGACCTTGCCCGATTAGAAAGACGTGTAGCGTTCTGCGATGAAGCTGCACGTCTTACTGCGGTCAAAAAGCTTTTCTTCATCGGCCACGATTTCCGCCTGGGCCTCAGGCGTTTGCAGACGCGCAAAGGTCGCCTCCAAAGCGGGCTGGTTCGGAAAGTCGATTTCCATCACGACATCATAGTCAGGCGACGGAACATCTTTGCCAGGAAACGGCGTCAAAAACGTCCGGCGATAGCCGCAGGCATGGTCTGACAGATACTTTTCACCAATCACCTTATGGTGGGTCTCATAATAGTCGATGAAGTCCCGCAGCGTCATATCGGGCCGCTTTTTGAGCAGTGTGACGACGGTTATTTTGGTGTCTGCGTCAGTCATGTTTTCACTAAAAATAGGAAGAGAGGCGGCCAGCCGCGTGAAGCAGCTGGCCGTAAGATTTTACTGGAACTCGAAGGTTGCTTCCAGGCCATAGACCGTGGTTGGCGACCCATTTCCAAAGAAGAAGACGCCTGCATCCAGTCCGTTGGTCAAACGCCCAGGCGCGCCATGGAATGCATCGTTGATGAACGCTGTGACTTGGAAGTTGGACCGGCCTTCATAGGTGCTCTCCAGTGTGACAGAGAAGTCCGCTGATCCATCCGCAAGGATGATGTGACGCTCCGCGCCCGTGGTATCAATCACGGGGCTGGCGGCAAATTCGTCTTGCCAGCTGTAGGCTGCAGCAAACCGCATAAGATAATCGTCGTTGAGCGGCTTACTATAGTCACCGGCGATGGAGTAGCTAAACTCCGGCGCGCGGCGGACGGCCCGGGTGTCTGATACGTCAACCAATGCTGATGTTGGGTCGGTTGGATCGCCCGGCACCAAGAACTCATCGAATTGAGCATTCAGGTAACCAGCTGAGAACCGAATATTGAAATCGTCGGTCACTTGCGCAACACCCTCGATCTCAATACCCCAAATGGTCAAGTCAGCCGCGTTTTCCACAACCGTTTCTGTTTGTCCAGCAGTGACAGGTGAGGCACGGATAATTTCCTGCTGACTGTCTGTATAGGACGCATAAAACGCGGTTGGGTTAAAGCGGATGCGGTTGTCAAAGAATTCGGAGCGAAAGCCAACTTCAAAGCTGTCGACGAATTCCTGATCATAGGGGCCAAGCGATGTCGGTGTTGTACCACGTCCATTAAAGCCGCCGGAGCGATAGCCGCGAGACCAACCACCAAATGCCATCACGTCAGGCGTAAATTGATACTGTAAGATCGCCCGACCGGTGACCGCATTGAAGGTCTCCTCAAGATCAACTTCGCCCAGGTCTGGAATAATGAAGTCAATACCAAACTCTTTTTTCTCACGCGTGTAGCGGACACCAGCGGACAGAGACAGTTGTTCTGTAATGTCATATGTACCGTCGGCAAACACCGCGAACGCATTCAGCTGCTGTTCAGCGGTAAAGTTAGCGATTGGGCCTGCAAAGCCGAGGAAGGCTGTTCCGACCACGCCTTGGCCTGCTGTCCCAGGAACCGGGTTTGGCCCGCCTTGGATGTCATAGTCCGTATTGAGGTAATAGACCCCTGCGACAACGGTTAAGTCGTCTGTAACGTCGCCGGCAGCGCGGAATTCTTGGCTGAATTGGCTAAAGTTTTGGAACCGGTTCGCCACGAAGATCGGCACGGACGCACCGCCGGTTAACGGACCTTGAATATTTGGTGCACCTAGGTTCTCTTCAGTCAGCTGCTCGTCGGTATCGCGGAAGCCGGTGATAGAAGTCAGCGTCCAACCGTTGTCGAGGTCCCAATTGATCTCATTGGTTAATGCGATGCCTTCAATGTTATTCAGGAATGGGAAATCGCGAACAAAGAACTCAAAATTCGTGTCTTCGGCAAGTCCAAGAGATGTTGCTCGGCAGCCGTTATTGGCTTGATCCATCGGCAAAAGTCCGATCGCCGCAGCGTCTCGCGTTGCGTCGCAGAAGTTACCTGCACCCGTAATGAAGAAATTATCGCCTGGACCGTTGGTTGCTTCAGTTAAGTTGTAAATCGGCTGCGCGCTTGAATCATCATCGAAGATGTCAAACGTAAATTGCATATCAAAGTTTTCAGACGGCTCCCAGAGTAGCGAAACACCGCCGGACATATTGTCTGTGAAATCCTCTTTCTCTCCGGTCGCAATGTTCTTTGCGAATGTCTTCGATGTATCCCGGAAGAAATAGAATTTTACCGATAGCTGATCGGCCATCTGCGGCAGGTTACCGATGAAGCGATATTCACGGTCAGAGTGGCGTGCGATCCGCATGCCTGCTTTAAGGCCAAGCTCGCCGGTTGGTCTGCTGCGCCGCGCTTGAATAACACCGCCAACGGTGTTGCGACCGAACAGCGTGCCTTGTGGGCCGCGCAACACTTCAATCGATTCTAGGTCGAATAGATCAAAGGCGCCGCCAGTGTTGGTGGCGAGGAACACGCCATCAATGGAAACGCCGATCGCAGGTTCGAATGTTTTTTCAAGATCGGCAAAGCTGATGCCGCGAATTGATGCGCCGAGAGATTGCCCGGAAAACTGAATATCCGAGAATTCGACGTTTGGAATAAAGCGATCAAGTTCGTCAATCGTGTTGGAATAGGCGACCTGGATGTTGCGCTGGTTAAAGGCCGTCACCGCAAGCGGGACGTCCTGAAGGCTCTCCGTGCGTTTCCGCGCTTCGACCAAAATCTCTTCAATCTGCGCTTGGGCGGGGCTCATCAGGCCCGCTTGAACAGCGGTCAAAGCTGTCGCCGAAATACAAAGGTTCCGTAGTGTCGTCATGACATCTCCCCAATTGATCGTGTCGTTTTTATTTCGCCACGTTTATTGCGCGGCTGTTTATAGCGCTGTTTAAAAGCGTGCCTTGGTTTGCCGTATCGTTTCGGACTTGGCTAGGTGAAACATCTGTTAATTGCTGCTTTCCTATCTTTTCCTATAGGAGGTGCGACAAAAATGTCGACTTTGACATCGGTTTTTAGCCGTATTTAGGTGTTCGCAAGCTCACGTCTGGTCCAATCGTGAATGGCCTGACGCTCTTTAATGCGCCAACCAACACCGGTTTTGAGCCAGCTGTCGCGGTACCGTCCAGCAACGATCCAGTCGATATCTGCAGCTTCAGTGTCAAGCGGTCCATCGCTGTTTGCGCGGATCCGGTGATAGGCGACGAAACTGGCTTCACTCGTTGCGGTGTTGCCGCTGATATCGATGCGGATATTGCCGATGTGATGCAGCGTTCCAGCCATCTGCTGCAGAACTGCGCTAGCAAAGCCAATGAACGTGTCTGTATCACCCACAAAGCTGCCGTGGTCATGCTGCGCATCGGGCGTAAAGCAGTCTTCAACTTGTGCCCAATTCTGGCGGTCCACGCCTTGGCAGTAGCTGTAAATCACGTCACTGATAAGCGCACGATCTACCAGTGTTTCTGCTGAAATAGACATTGTCCGCGTGCTAACCTGCTTGCGCGGCTAGGCCCGCCATGCGCGTGGCGAGCGCGGGGTCGGAGGGGTCTGTCCAGTCCTGCCGCGCGGCCCAGGTTGCCAGCGGCGTCAGTGTCACGCCGAATTGTTTGGCCACAGGCTCAGGGTCAATCACCAGCGGCGATTGCGGCTGCGCATTATACCAGCGATAGAAGGACGCCATGCGGTCGTAGATAGAGGCCGGTTCAACCTCCGGATTGCCGGTCACCAATAAGCTCATGGCCGAAGCAAATTCATCTGGCGTGAGGCTCT
>JBCCLR010000144.1:0-9735 GCA_039026755.1 Pseudomonadota bacterium
AAAGGCGTCAATAAAATGTCGGTGGTGCGTTAGCCGCATAGCGATAGGCGCTGCTGAGTGATGCGGCGATGACGGGGCGCACGGCGCAGGTTTCAAAGTTCAAAGAGAGGCTTGCAATGTGCGCCAACACTGGCCTTGGACGTGCGTCTTTAAAACGACGCTGCCTTAAGCGTTTACGTGCTGCTTATGTCTAGCAGTCATACACAGATATCCAGCACAGGGACCGCGCAGGCCTCCCACTATGGCCGGCCCTTGGCGATCGAAGAAGCGTCCAACCGGTTCTTCATCCACCCACTGTCTGACCTTGTGGTCAAGCTGGGCGTTGCGCTCAAGCTGAGCCCGAATATGGTTTCGCTCGGCGGCCTATTGTGCGGCGGCGCGGCAGCATATTTTTACAGCCACTTACCCCAAACAGATCTGATGATTGCCGGCTTCGCATGCATGCTCGGCTGGCATATTTTGGATGGGGCGGATGGCCGCCTGGCCCGCCTGACCGGCCAAACCAGCGCTTTCGGTCGCATCATTGATGGCATTTGCGACCATCTCGTATTTGGCGCGGTTTATATTGTTCTTGGACTTAAGCTCGTCGAGGCAGGCGATCCACAGTCTATCTGGCTTCTCATTGTTGCTGCTGCTCTATCGCATGCAGTGCAAGCGGCCGGCTATGAAGAGCGGCGGCAAAAATACCAGCGCCGAATGCGTGGGCAAGACCGGGCCGACACGCAAAGCAAGCTGCTCGTTGTCGACGGCAAACGTTCTTTTTGGGCGATGTTTTATGAAGGGATGCAGCGCATCGTCTCGGGCGGTCAAACGGGCTTATCCCAGCACCTCAGCAACCTGCGTGCCTCGGGATCGGATGGCGCGGATCAGGCCGAAGCGCTGGTCTCAAAAACAGCATTGATGGTGCGCGCATGGGGGCTGCTAAATGCCAACAACCGAACGTTTTTGATCTTTGTTTTCGCCTTGCTAGGCCAGCCACTGTATTATTTCGTGCTGGAGGTTATAGGATTTAACCTGTTGCTGTTGGTGCTGATCGCAGCAGAAAGCCATCAGGAACGCGCGCTTATCAAGCAAATCGCAGCCTGACAAGCGCTCCATCATTTGGCTACACCACTTCTTCCATCGGCTCGGCCGTGCCGGCATAGGGCACGTTCTGGCGGCCATAGCGGCGCACGCGCACATTGGCTTGTTCACCATGCCCGGCAAAGCCTTCCATGGCGCATAACCGTGAGCAATAGCTACCAACCAAGGTTGTGGCTTCGTCCGTGAGCACTTTCTGATAGGTGCATGTCTTAAGGAATTTGCCGACCCAGAGCCCGCCTGTATAGCGCGCTGCCTTTTTGGTGGGCAGCGTATGGTTGGTGCCAATGACTTTATCACCATAGCTGACATTGGTGCGCGGGCCGAGGAACAGCGCGCCATAATTCGTCATGTTATTGAGGAAATAGTCCGGGTCTTCGGTCATCACTTGCACATGTTCTGATGCAATGTCATCGGCCACGGCAACCATTTCATCAACATCATCAACAACGATCACCTCGCCATAGTCGCGCCAGGCGGCGCCGGCATGATCGGCCGTTGGCAGAATGGTAAGCAGCCGCTCAATCTCACGCATGGTGTCCTGGGCCAGCTTTTCCGACGTGGTCAGCAGCACGGCGGGGCTGTCCGGGCCATGCTCTGCTTGGCCAAGCAGGTCCGTCGCGCACATTTCGCCATCCACACTGTCATCGGCAATCACCAGCGTTTCGGTTGGCCCAGCAAAGAGATCAATGCCGACGCGGCCATAGAGCTGGCGTTTCGCTTCGGCCACATAGGCATTGCCTGGCCCGACTAAAATATCCACTGGATCAATCGTCTGCGTGCCAAGTGCCATGGCGCCAACCGCCTGCACGCCGCCAAAGCAATAGATGTCATCAGCGCCCGCCATAACCTGCGCGGCTACGATCTTTGGTGCCGGCGCACCGTTAAACGGCGGCGCGCAGGTGATCACGCGCGGCACGCCCGCCACTTTAGCGGTGATGACCGACATATGCGCCGACGCTAGCAGCGGATATTTCCCGCCAGGCACATAACAGCCCGCGGCGTTGACAGGCACGTTCTTGTGCCCCAGCACGACGCCAGGCATCGTCTCTACTTCCACGTCTTGCATGCTATCGCGCTGGATCTGCGCGAAGTTGCGCACTTGGGTCTGAGCAAATTCTATATCCTTGAGCTCGCGGTCGGTCAGTTGATCGAGACACGCCTGTTTCTCAGCGTCCGTCAGCAGATAGCTCTCGCGGTCCCAGTTATCGAACTTTGTTGAAAGCTCGCGCACCGCCGCATCGCCGCGTGCTTCGATATCTTCAAGGATATCTTCAACAATGCCGCGCACCTTGCGCGCCTCATCACGCCGCACTTCAGCGGTCTTTGCAGTTTTTAAATAGCGGGCCATTGTATACTCTCCTCAAGCAGCGTCACTGCTGCGATATTGCGTGTGGACACGGGGCAGTCAATAGCCGTTTGCATTCGAAGTCAAAGGGCCCTACGGTCGCGTTTGGGCTGCACATTTACGCTGGGGAGACGATGGCAGAGTTCGGCGCACTAAATTGGGCAATCGTGCTGGCGTATCTGTTTGGCAACCTAGGCCTTGGCTGGTTGATGAGCCGGCGCGTAAAATCATCAAAGGACTATTACATTGGTGACCGCTCGGCTCCCTGGTGGGCTATTGGTATTTCGGTGGTTGCAACCTATGTCAGCGCGCTTTCGTTTCTCGGCGCACCAGCATGGGCGTATGGCGATGGTATGGCAGCTCTCGCCATACACATCAACTATCCTATCGTCATTCTCGTCGTTATAACGGTGTTTCTGCCGTTTTTTTATAATAGTGGTGTTGCCTCAATCTATGAGTATCTCGAGCGGCGGTTTGGCACGACATCGCGCTTGGTCATGAGCATTTTGTTTCTCGTTACACAAGCGATTACCACAGCCTCAATCTTAACCGCTACGGCGATCGTGATCAGTTTTGTGACCGGCCTGCCTGCGCTGCAAGCAATCGCGATTATTACCGTTATCGTGCTCATCTACACCTTGCTTGGCGGCATGAATGCAGTGATCTGGACCGACGTGCTGCAAGGCGTGATCTTGTTCATCGGCGCGAGCGTTATTTTTATGCAGTTGCTCGATGTCACCGCACCCTTAAGCGGCGCCTTTAACAGTCTGGCCGCGGCGGAAAAACTGGACCCCATCCGCACCGAACTGGACTTCTCAGTCGCGCCGACGATATGGGCCGGCGTGTTTGCGATGACCTTGTTTCACATCACGGTTTACGGCGGCAATCAAATGATGGTGCAGCGTGCGCTCGCTGCAAAAACTATTGGGGATGCGAAGAAAAGCTACTTGATGATGGGCTATGGCGCGTTCTTTATCTATTTCTTTTTCTTTTTCATTGGTGCCCTCCTGTTTGTTCATTTTAAAGGCAAGCCCTTTGAGCAAACCAATGAGATCATTCTGGTTTTTGCCGAAAACCTCGCAATTCCCGGTCTTATGGGGGTGATCACGGCAGCAGTAATGTCGGCCTCCATGTCAACCATGTCGTCAGCACTAAACTCGCTTTCTACGGTAAGCGTCATTGATCTCTATCGCCGCTATTTTAAACCGGGCGAAAGCGAGGGGCATTATCTCACCGTGTCGCGCATCTTCACCTTCATTTGGGCCATCAGCATCATTCCCATCGCGCTGACATTTCTGTCTTCCGGGGGATCGATTTTGGAAACGTTGACAGCCGTCGGCTCTTATCTTGTGGGCTCTAAGCTCGCGATGTTTGGCCTCGGCTTCTTTTCAAAAAATACCACAGAGCGCGGCTTGCTCGTGGGCGTGGTTGCTGGGTTTGCGGCGCTGTTTTTGGTCGCTAAGGGGGTCCCTGGCACAGATATTGGGCCAGCAGCGATCGCCTGGCCATGGTATGTGGTCATCGGCGGCGGCGTAAATATCGTGGTCAGCTGGGCGGCGAGCCTTGCCCTTGATGGCAAGCAAGATGCCTGGCACCCGCAAACGCTGGTTGGCCAGCGTTTGCGATTTGCTGAAAAAGGCCGCGCTATCATCGACGATCAAGGTTGGTATGTCTTGCCAGGGCGGGTCGACAAAGCCGCCTGGCCACTCCTCGGGTTTTTCATCTTCACCATCGCGCTGCTCATTTGGTTTGGCACGCTGGGTTGAAACAACCGCTAAAAAACTGCGCATAAGTCTTATGAATACACATACAAAAATCAGTGTGGACGTCCAGGCGCAAAAAGCGCTTGCGCTGGCCTATATGAACGCTTTTGATCGCGCGCAACCGGATGCGTTGATTGACATTTTGAGCCGCTTTACGGTGTCCGACTATGCCTGGCGCGGCATGCATCCGTTTTATGAAAAATCAAGCGCGGCAGCGGTTGCTGAAGATTTTTGGATACCCTTACGGCAGTCTTTTATGCAGATGCAGCGGCGCCAAGATATCTTTTTCGGTGGGTGCAGCGATTGCGCTGAGGCGCCAGAAATTTGGACCTGTTCCATGGGCCACTTCATTGGCCTCTTTGATGACGACTGGCTGGCGATCCCCGCCACAGGCAAGCTGACCTTCATTCCTTATGCAGAATTCCACCGCATCGAGGGCGAAAAGATCGTCGAAACGGCATTGTTTATCGATATCTTGAGCGTCATGGCGCAAGCCGGGCAGCATCCACTGCCGCCGCAAACCGGTGCCTTTATTATTCAGCCCGGCCCGCTGCACCATGATGGCCTACTGTTTGACGCACAACCTGAAGCGCAAGGCCAAAAGACATTAGACCTATGCGAGGCCATGGCGCTGCGCCTAGATAGCTTGAACAAACAAGATATCGACAATTGCGAGCCAGAGTTTTTAGCCAAAGATTGGGCTAAGGATATGCTGTGGTATGGGCCCACCGGCATCGGCGCGACCTACACAATCGAGCGCTATCAACGCCAGCATCAGCAGCCGTTTCGGCGAAACCTAAGCGGTAAGATCTTTAATGGCCATATCGCGCGGTTTGCCGAGGGAAACTATTGCGGGTGGTTTGGCTGGCCCAACCTCTACAATACCAATAAAGGCGGGTTTTTAGGAATGCCGTCTGGTGATACGGTAGCGGAAATGCGGGTTGTTGATATTTATCGCCGCGATGGCGATAAACTGGCGGAAAACTGGGTATTTATCGACATCTTGCATTATCTGTCCGTCCAGGGTCTCGATGTGCTCAAACGCATGGCCGACTTAAACCGCAAGGATTATGGATAAGCGGGCAAACGCGAAATGGGGGAGTTTGCCATGGCGCAAGAGGGCCAGCATAAAAGCGCGCGGCGGCGCGCAACATCCTACGACGTTGCGGCGCTGGCCGGGGTATCGCAGTCTGCGGTGTCCCGCTGCTTTAAAGACGGCGCCAGCATCTCCCAAAAAACCCGCGCCAAGGTCTTAAAAGCCGCTGAAAGCCTCAACTACCAGCCAAATGCTATTGCCAGAGGCCTGATTACCCAGCGCTCCAACCTGGCTGCGGTCATCGTCTCATCTCAAATCAACTTTTACTATCCCGAAGTTCTTTCACAATTGACGGAACAATTCGCGCAGCGCGGTATCCGGGTTTTACTCTTCACCATCCAAAATCCAAGCGATACGGACCGCGCACTTGATGAGTTGTGGCGCTATCAAGTCGATGGCGTCATCTCCGCATCCTATTTATCGCGCGATCAATACGCTTTGCTCGAAGCACGCGGCATCCCGACCGTTTTATTCAACCGGTTCTTTTCAGACCGGCCATCGCACAGCACCTGGTGCGACCCCTCGGATGCAACCCAAGCATTGGTGGATCATCTGGTTGAAAACGGACATCAGCATTTTGCCATGATCGAAGGGCCAAGCGATAGCCAAGTGAATATGATCCGAACCCGCGCGGTGGAACGGGCGCTGGCAACGCATGGCCTGCAGCTGCGCGCGCGCGCGCGCGGCAGCTATCGCTATGAAAGCGCGGGCCAAGCGGTCGATAGCCTGCTTCGCGCGCGCACATCGATGACCGCGCTTATCTGCGCGAATGACATGATGGCCATGGGCGCGATTGACCAGCTCCGCCAGCAGCACGGCTTAGATGTCCCGCGGGATATTTCCGTTGCAGGTTTTGATGGGATCGGTGCCGGGCAATTTGCCAGCTACACCTTAACGACCATTCGCCAACCCATTGCCCGGATGACACAGCACACCGTGGACACGCTGCTCAATGATTTGGAAGGCGATGAGAAGACGCCGGAAAGGGTCGCTTTCGCTGGCGAATTCATGCGCGGCAGCAGTACAGGCAAAGCCTCAGACTAGCATATTGCATTCGAATGCAGCGCCCGCTACCGTCGCACAAAAGAGACGTGTGGGGAGGCCATTATCAAAACCAGTACAGATCGCATTTTAACAACGCATGTCGGTTCACTGCCACGTTCAAAGGCCGTGACGGACGGCGTCTTTGCGCAAGAACATGGCACCTTAGACGACCCGGCTGCGCTTAAAGCAACGCTGGCGCAGGCCGTTGTCGAGGCTGTTGATAAACAAATCGATGCACAAGTAGACATCGTCTCCGATGGCGAAATGTCAAAAATCAGCTATGCCACGTATATTAAAGACCGCATCACCGGCTTTGATGGCGACAGCCCCCGCACGCCGCCTTCTGACCTTGAAGAGTTCCCCGGCTTTTTAAAGCGCCAAGCCGCATCAGGCGGCACGCCGACCTACAAGCGCCCCTGTTGCATTGGGCCCATCGCGGTCAAATCCATGCAGCCGCTGGATGATGACTTGGCCCATTTTAAAGCAGCCCTTGACGGTAAGGATGTGCCCGAGGGTTTCATGAATGCCGCTTCGCCTGGCGTCATCGCTCTGTTTCAACCCAATGAGCATTATGCCACTCAAGATGACTATCTCGAAGCGCTGGCTGAAGGCATGCGTCCAGAGTATGAAGCCATTGTCGAGGCAGGGTATGTCCTACAGCTCGATAGCCCTGACCTTGGCCTTGGTCGCCACATGATGTTTAAGGGCAAGGACGACAGCGAATATGAGAAGCTTGCCGCAGGCCACGTTGAAGCGCTGAACCACGCCCTGCGCAATGTGCCTGCAGAGCGTGTGCGTATGCACATCTGCTGGGGCAATTACGAAGGTCCGCACCATCACGACGCACCGATGGATGTGGTCATGCCCATAGCGCTTAAGGCCAATGTCGAAGGCCTCTTGTTTGAAAACGCCAACCCGCGCCACGCGCATGAATGGGCCGCAATTGCTGAAATGGACATTCCAGAGGATAAAATCTTAATCCCCGGCGTTATCGATTCCACCACCAACTTCATCGAACACCCCGAACTCGTGTCCCAGCGCATTTGCCGCTTTGCCGATATCGTGGGGCGCGAGCGCGTTATTGCCGGAACGGACTGCGGCTTTTCCACTTTTGCCGGCTTCGGCGCGGTTGATGAGGACATTGTATACGCCAAGCTTGGCAGCCTGGCTGAGGGAGCGAAACGGGCAAGTGCACAGCTGTGGGGGTGATGACTTTGCTTGGATGGCCTGGGTTTGGGACGAGCGAACATTTATTAGTTTTGGCTCGAGGACGTATCCTCTGATTATTTGCTCTTAACTGCACGTACAATCTCGATGCCCTCCTGCGCAGTTTTCATTAGCGGAGACGGTAGAAGCCCTTCAGGAGGAGTATCCGAATTCTTTCGTATGCTTGCCGCTAATTTGCTAAACGAACCTGCGTCTATGCCGGCAGCGTGCAGGGTAGCTACCATATCTGTAACCGTTGCAGTCTCCCAAAGGTGTCTGGTGTCATCGAGGTCATCATCCGCCCCACGCGCCCATTTCAAAATGAGCGATAAACCAACGGTAATCAACATCGCCGCAATAGTCAGCACAACGTAGGCATAGGGCTTCAAAATAGGGCCGACAAGGCGCTCAGCGCCAACGACGCCTTCTAGTTGTTTGACTGCATGTTCCACGTTTTTTGTTACGGAATTTACCGCTACTCCGATGTCTTTAAGGTTATTTAGCCGATTTGATGCATCGTCTACGGATTGCGCAAATGCTGGTTTGATCTGTGCACCAGGTGGGAGCGCGGATTGGGTGCCAGTTCCAACTAAGTCCATTCTTCTTAAGTCACTTACGAGCACGTCAACAGGGTTTGTAAACTCAACAAGCCCCATTTCTACGGAATTGAGTACAGATTTGTCCTTTTCTATTTCCAAGAGGAGTTTAGCCTGCGCAGGCAGCGGCGTGAAATAAGCTTCCGGTATTTCAATGTCATATCGGCTCTCTTTATCTAATATGTTTTCTAGAATGCCGTCAGTGCCGTTGGCCGTTATGAACTCGATTATTTGCTCGCGCTCAGCACCCGGGGCTGCTTTCCGAAAGTCCGAAATGGCCGCGATCAGTTTTTTTCCGGTTTCATGTTTCTCCCTGGGGAATAGAATTAGAAATGGCTTGTTTTCATTCAAAACAGCCTTCGATGCTAAAAGCTCAGTAAGGGCACCCTGCGGAATATTGAGGGAAGTTATATCTTCCCTTTCGCCCGGCACTTCTAATTTGGCGCCGAAGCCAACGCCTGCTGCCGATCGATCAATTGGTCCAAAGCCTTCCCACCTTGACCCTATTAAAGATAGAATACTCAAAAGGCTCCGTTTCTTAACTGCGCCGTTTGTGAAAGAACCCTTCAGTGTTTCTAATATGTCATTTGTGTCATTTTGCAGGTCTGTTAGCTTAGCTCTCAGTTTATCCAACACGGCGCTCGCGTCACGTAGAGCGGGAGTGGCATCCGTAAGACCGGCGTCCGCCTTGAACGTCTCCAGTGTAGTCTTTAGCTCTGTCACTGCAGTTATAGAGCTCGTCGACGCGTTCTCCGTCAAAAGTCTAGCAGCTTGTGGAATGATAAAAACATTGGCGAGAAGCAATGCTGTTCCAACGCACAATAAGATACCCGCTAGATTTCTGCGGTTCCTTCTGGTCGTGGACCTTTTCACTTCGATGGTTGACGCTAGTGCTTCCAGGCGAGACCGAGCATCCACGTCGGCGCGCGGCAATAATTCATCGATCCGGTCGCGGACTTCGTTAGGAGATTAGCGCGCCAAGCGTTGCTCGACAAGCGGCATATACTCTGCCTCATTTTTCAGAAGGAGGCTTTTTTTCTCTTTCAATGAATTCGCTGCAGAGTAGGACTGACTGAAAGCACGCGCGCGCTCAATGTCAGTGTGGTGATTACGGCTATCTTTTAACGTAGCCTCAATAAGGCGTGACAAAGCGTCCAGACCAGCTTCGGAAAACCAGTCTACTTTTAACGTTGAATTCATAAATTACCTCCACCACGTGCCACGCAGCATTCAAAAAAGTCAGCCCGGCGGAAGTAAATTCGATTGATCGATAATTGTCTAACACTTTCTATTAAAGGCAATTTTCATATTTGAGAGGCTTAGGTATTTCTAAATATGCAATACGTGTGAAGCGTATAGTATCGCAGAAAAAGCTCTAACCGTTCAACGCTAGGTCAAATAACTGCGGCAGGCCCAAACAGCCAGGTTTAAAAATCGTAAAACCTTTCCGCCGTCTCAGCGAACATCGCTGCCCGCTCTGCTTTAGAAAACCCGGTACACATCTCCAAATAAGCCTCCATCACCCGGCCATAGTCCGCCGCGAGCTTATCCACGGGAAAGTTGCTGGCAAAGGCAATGCGCTCTGGCCCGAAGAGGTCAATG
>JBCCLR010000145.1:0-9665 GCA_039026755.1 Pseudomonadota bacterium
TCGTTTTTTGACATTGTTAACCCCGCAGACGTAGATGACTTCGAAAATTCGGCAAGTTTTGACAATGTGCGAGGCTGCGGCCAAGTTGTGACGGATAGCGTGGACTACAACGATGTCAGTCAAACAAATTGTGCGTTCGCCCTCGCTGCACCGCAAGTCATTCCAGTTCCTGGGGCATTGCCGCTGTTTGGCAGTGCTGCGCTCATCGGTGGTTGTTTGATACGGCGCCGCGCGAGAGCTGCCTAACACTTATTTGACAGACTATGAGTGGCCCAGATGGAGATTTGGGCCGCTTTTTTTATATCTCAAACCCAAGATTAGGCCGGAGCCAGCGCAGCGCAGTGGATTTATCGACATCTCGGCGCAGAGTATAGCTATCAACCTGATCTTCACCGACCTTCGACACGCCAAAATAAGCACTTTCAGGGTGCGAGAAATAGAAACCAGACACCGCCGCTGTCGGCAGCATTGCAAAGCTTTCCGTTAAAGAGATACCAGTCGTGGCCGTTGCATCAAGCAGACTGAACAGCAGCGGCTTTAAGCTGTGATCCGGGCATGCAGGATAGCCAGGCGCTGGCCGAATGCCGCGGTATTTCTCGCGAATGAGATCGTCATTTGTGAATGCCTCGTCAGGCGCATACCCCCAATGGGTTTGGCGCACCTCTTCATGCATCCGCTCGGCAAATGCCTCGGCAAGCCGGTCCGCCAATGCTTTAAGTAAGATGTCATTATAATCATCATTGCCGCGCTGAAACCGTTCTATATGCGTATCAATGCCATGCCCGGCCGTAACGGCAAATCCGCCAATCCAATCTGCTTTGCCGCTGTCTTCCGGCGCAATGAAGTCTGCCAGACACATATTGGGCCGCGTATTCGTGCGCTGCATTTGTTGGCGCAGCATTGGTAACGTCATCAGTTCTTTTGAGCGGCTCTCATCGCTCCACAGAATAATGTCATCCCCGCGCGAATTGGCCGGCCAAAAGCCGATTGTGCCCTTCGCCGTCAGCCACTTTTCTGAGACGATCTGCTGCAGCATGGCCTGGGCATCTTCATAGAGCGAGCTTGCACTTTCTCCGACCACGTCATCGGTTAAAATATCTGGGAACCGCCCGGCTAATTCCCACGTCCGGAAAAATGGCGTCCAGTCTATGCGTTCGACGAGCTTTTCGAGTGGATAGTCCTCAAATACCTTGATGCCCGTAAGCTGCGGAACCGGCGGTGTATAGTCAGACCAATCCGCTGGGTATTTGTTCGCTTGGGCAGCATCAAGCGTGGCCAGCCTGGTTGCTTTGCCACCTTCGCGCTGCGCGCGCACTTTTGCATAGGTTTCGCGGGTTTCGGCGATAAAGCCCTCCGCTGCGCTTTCGCTCAGCAGGTTGCTCGCAACGCCAACGGCGCGGCTGGCGTCCAGCACATGCACGGTCGCGCCTTCATATTTTGGCTCAATACGCAGCGCTGTGTGGACCCGGCTCGTGGTCGCTCCGCCGATTAACAGCGGGCAGTTAAAGTCCCGACGCTGCATTTCCTCGGCGACGAAAACCATTTCATCCAAGCTCGGCGTAATCAGCCCCGATAGCCCAATAACATCAGCATTTTCTGCTTCAGCAACGTCCAGGATCTTCTGGGCTGGCACCATCACGCCAAGGTCAATCACCTCAAAGTTGTTACACTGGAGCACCACACCGACGATGTTTTTGCCAATATCATGCACATCGCCTTTGACCGTCGCCATGACGATCTTGCCCTTGCTCTGCGCGGCGCCACCGGCTTTTTCAGCCTCAATAAACGGGATGAGATGGGCGACGGACTGCTTCATAACCCGCGCTGACTTGACCACCTGCGGCAAAAACATTTTACCAGAACCAAACAAGTCACCGACAATATTCATGCCGTCCATCAATGGCCCTTCAATGACCTGGATTGGCCGATCGTGCGACTGCCTTGCCTCTTCGGTATCTTCGATCACAAAGTCGGTGATGCCGTGAACCAGCGCGTGCGCAAGCCGCTTTTCCACCGGCCCATCGCGCCATTTCAGGTCCGGCGCCTTCTTCTGCGCACCGCCCTCACCTTTGTATTTATCCGCAATTTCAAGCAGGCGGTCCGTGGCATCGCTGCGCCGGTTGAGGATAACATCTTCAACGCGCTCGCGAAGTTCCTCAGGGATATCCTGATAAATTGCCAGCTGGCCGGCGTTCACAATGCCCATATCCATGCCCGCTTGGATGGCATGATACAAAAACACTGAATGCATCGCCTCGCGCACCGGATTGTTCCCACGAAACGAGAACGACACATTGGAAACACCGCCGGAAATCTTGACATGCGGGCAGCGCGCTTTGATCTCGCGGGTGGCTTCGATAAAATCGAGGCCATAATTGTCATGCTCGGCGATACCGGTGGCTACTGCAAAAATGTTTGGGTCAAAAATGATGTCTTCCGGTGGAAAACCAACCTCGTTGACCAAAATGTCATAAGCGCGCGTGCAAATTTCCACCTTCCGCTCAGCCGTATCGGCCTGGCCAACTTCATCAAACGCCATGACAACGACGGCAGCACCATAGCGCAGACACAGCCTCGCCTGATCTTTGAACGCCTCAACACCTTCTTTCATGGAAATAGAATTGACGATTGATTTGCCAGCGACGCATTTTAGACCCGCCTCAATCACCGACCATTTGGACGAATCAATCATGATTGGAACACGGGCGATGTCTGGCTCAGCTGCGATAAGCTTTAAGAATGTTTCCATGGCCGCTTCGGCATCGAGCAAGCCCTCATCCATGTTGACATCAATAATCTGTGCGCCGTTTTCCACCTGCTGGCGCGCCACCGACAGAGCCGTGTCATAATCATCGCCTAAGATCAGTTTTTTAAACTTTGCTGAGCCGGTGACATTGGTGCGCTCGCCAACATTGATAAACTGCGCTGTTGCAGGTTGGTGGGTCATTGTTTCCGGGGGCCTAAGTGTGTTGGAAGCAAATTAATTGAATGTATGAGCGTCAATACCCGCCAGGCGAAGCACGGGCGCTGGTTTCGGCAGGGCGCGCGGCGCGTTATCGCGCGTTGCACCGCCCATGGCTGCTATATGGTTCGGCGTCGTTCCACAGCAACCACCGATCACGTTGATAAGCCCGCTGTCAGCCCACTCATGGATCAGTGCGGCTGTTTCATCTGGCGTCTCATCATATTGACCTAAGTCATTGGGAAGGCCTGCATTTGGGTAAACACAAATCAATGTATCAACGACTTTTGAAAGCGCGACAACATGTTCGCGCAATTCCTTTGCTCCAAAGGAGCAATTCAGACCAAAGGTGAGCGGCTTGGCATGTCGGATAGAATACCAAAACGCTTCAGGCGTTTGGCCAGATAGGTTTCGGCCAGCCATATCTGTTAGCGTAAGTGACACCATCACTGGCACTTCAACACCGCGCGCTTCACCGGCCTCGCTCGCCGCAAACAGCGCGGCTTTTGCGTTGAGACTGTCAAACACAGTTTCAACAAGAATGAAGTCAGCACCGCCGTCAAGCAGGCCATCGACCTGTTCGCGGTACACGTCTTTTACGGTGTCAAAATCAACATCGCGGTAACCCGGGTCACTCACCTTTGGAGACACTGAAAGCGTTTTGTTGGTTGGGCCAATGGACCCGACAACAAAGCGCGGTTTATCCGGCGTTGCGGCGGCATCACACTCTTCGCGAAGCAATGTCGCAGCAGCCTTATTAATATCGTAACTGTACTCTTCACTGCCATAATCGGCCTGGCTAATTGCATTGGCGTTAAACGTATTGGTCGCGAGCACATCAGCGCCCGCTGCAATATAATCACGGGCTATATCGCGCAGGACGTCCGGCCTGGTCAGGCTGAGAATATCGTTGTTGCCCTTCATATCGTGCGCATGCGCAGCAAACATTGAACCGCGAAAATCTGCTTCGGTCAGTTCGCGGCGCTGTATTTCGGTGCCATATGGCCCGTCCTTAATGAGAATTCGGCGGGCGGCGTGGTCCCGCAGCAACTGCGCTCGGTCTGCAAGTGTCATCATAAAGTCCTCAGGCAGCAGATGCGCGGGTTTCAGCCACTTCAGCGCGCTTGCCAAGAATGTGGCACAGCCCATAGGTCAGATCGGCACGATTAAGGGTATAAAAATGAAAATCGCGAACGCCGCCTGCATATAAACGGCGGCATTGTTCCGCGGCCAGTGCTGCAGCAACTAAGTTTCGCGTTTCGGGCTCTTCATCAAGACCCTCAAACAGGCGTGCCATCCACTCTGGGACGCTCGCGCCGCACCCCGCTGCGAAACGCTTAAGCTGTTTGAAATTCGTTACCGGAAGAATTCCGGGCAAAATTGGAACCGTGATGCCAGCTGCACGTGCCTTGTCTAAAAACCGAAAAAACATGTCGGCTTGAAAGAAAAACTGAGAGATTGCTTGGGTTGCGCCTGCATCGATTTTACGTTTGAGATAATCGATATCCGCATCCATGTCTCGCGCTTCGGGATGTTTTTCCGGATAGCAGCCAACGGAAATTTCAAACTCATGCGTTTTGCGGATGCTGCTGATCAGATCGACCGATGATGTGTACCCTTGCGGATGCGGCGTAAAAACGTCATCGCCCTGTGCAGGATCACCACGCAGTGCCACAATGTGGCGCACACCCGCCGCCCAATAATCCTCTACAACCTGATCAACATCTGATTTAGAAGCACCCACACATGTCAAATGCGCGGCGGGCTTCAGCTGCGTCTCTTCAAGAATGCGTGATACAGTGCGGTGCGTGCGCTCGCGTGTGGTTCCACCTGCCCCATAGGTTACCGACACAAATCGCGGGCCATAATTCTTCAGGCGCTGGATCGCGCGCCAAAGGTTCTGTTCCATTTGGTCAGTTTTCGGTGGGAAAAATTCGAAAGACACCTCGATATCGCCGCCGGGCGGCTGAAATAAAGACGCTATCGATGGATCAATTGACGTAAGCTTTGGTGTGTCAGAGCGCAGCATGTACGGTTTCCTGTTGCATATCGTCTTTTGCATTCTCAATGCCGGATGGCATGTCTGTATGTTTGATATCTTTGCCTTGCCGCGTCGTGCGCGCATTGGCTTCCGGTTTACGCGCATCCCAAACGTCAGTGGCGAGTTCTGGCCCTAAAACGCGCGTCACATGCGATATTTCAAGACCCGCTTTTTCCGACCAGCGGACAATATCTTGTTTTGAAAACCCGAGCCGGCGATGGGCATGCTTTTCACGCAAAAATTCATGGGTGTGCGGCGCATAGTCCGCAACCAACATCTGGCCACCGGTCTTTAGCACACGTGCTGCTTCCGCAAGCACGCGCTCAGGTGCCTCCGCAAAGTGCAGCACTTGATGCAAAATGATTAAATCAAAGGCATTTTCTGGCTGCTCGAGGCCGTACATATCACCCAATTGAACCTGACAATTTTGCAATTCAGTCTTGAGCGCCCTAGCCCGGGCCAATTTAAGCATTGCAGGGTTGGCATCGACGCCCACACCATGCTCGATCATGGGAGAAAACACTTCGAGCATGCGGCCTGTTCCCGTGCCCATATCGAGCAAAGTGATGCCAGGCTTGTGCCGCACAGCCGATAAAAAGGCCTTTTCCACAGCCTCACCGGAGCCCTGTAACGCGCGGATTTGGTCCCACTGTGAGGCGTTTTCAAAGAAATACGCATCAGCTGCCGCTTGGCGTTTCTGCCGCACATCCTCCAGGTTGGCCATGTCACGGCGCACCACATCATCACCGATACGCACATGCTGAGAAATCCATTGCACCAGTTCAGTGCCCGCAGCATCCCGAGACAAGCGATAAAAGACCCAGCTGCCTTCCCGCACCCACTCAACTACGCCGCTGCTCGCAAGTAGTTTTAAATGCCGCGAAACGCGCGGCTGGCTTTGGCCAAGGATCTGCACCAGCTCCGTGACGGTAAGCTCTCCCTCTTGCAAAACCAGCAGAATGCGGAGCCGCGTTGCCTCTCCCGCAGCACGCAAAATTTCCAAGACCTGGTCCAAATTCAAAATCTCCATCTACCGATTTGGATATATAAATATATATTTATATGTGTCAATAAGTGATTAAGGTTAGCGCCTTGCGAGAACCAACGTATGTGCTCGGTAGCCTGCAAAGACGGCCATGCGCATGATATTAAATAGAAAAATAGGTCATCCAGTCGCCGCGATGCCCATAATATCATAACGCGGACGCCTATCTGGAACGGAGGGGCAAGCCAAGTATAGGTATCGAGATTGCCCGCCGATATCCTTAATCGCCCCAAAACAACCCACTTGTTAGTCTGAAAAGATTATGCGATCTGAGTGGGCGCGCGCTCTCGCTCTTCTATATCTCAAGCACAACAGGAGGTTCGCGTGGTGTTCAGATGTGTTTTTAAAGTTTTTGTGTTGTCTGTTATCGCACTGGGTATCGCCGCTTGTGCAAAGCGTCCCACAGACCCATACGCTCTTGCTGAATTTGAAAAACTAAATGACCCGCTTGAGCCATTAAACCGCTTTACTTGGCGCGCGAATATAAAAGTCGACAACGTTACGTTAAGACCGATTTCCTTGGGCTACCGCGCCATTACGCCGGAGCCTTTTCGCGTTGGTATTCGCAATGCTTTTGATAACATTTCCGAACCTTGGTCATTTGTAAACAATCTGCTGCAGGGTGAGTTTGGCCGTGCGGGCCGCAACCTTGGCCGGGTTGTGGTCAATACCACAGTGGGCATCGGTGGCCTGTTCGATCCTGCGACGGATTTTGGGATTGCTGCTGCGGATGAGGATTTTGGCGAAACCCTAGCGGTATGGGGTGTCCCGTCCGGCCCGTTTCTGATGTTGCCACTGCTTGGCCCATCTAACGTAAGAGACTTCAATGGTTTTATTGTTGGCGCGTTTGCAGACCCGGTGGATCTTTATTTGTGGCTTGAAAATGTCGGCACTGTGAATCTGGCTTTGACAGGTGGACAAATCCTGGTGCGGCGTGAGCAGTTTTTAGATGAGTTTGATGTGCTGGTAAAAGAGAGCCAGGATGCCTACGCAGCAGCGCGTTCAGCCGCGCGGCAAAATCGAGAATTTGAAATTTACAATGGAAATCCGCCCGTTAATGATGAAAATGACCCCTTTGCAGACGAAGACTTTTAAGCGTAGAGCAGCATAACATGGTGCCCCTCAGCAACGTCTGACGATCTAAACGCTACGCGTATTGCGCGCGCTGCGTGACCCAGATTCCGTGCTCTGCCCCGTGCACCTCCGCAGTGCCCAATTGTTGCGCGCCAATCCGGTGTGCAAGCTTTTGGGAGCGCACGTTATCAGCTTGAATGGAATGAATGATTACCGCGGCGTGGAGATGCTTAAATGACCAACGCAGCGCGGCTACGACGGCCTCGGTCGCATAGCCTTTTCCGCGTCCATGTGCTGCGAAGGCCCAGCCGATCTCCAGCCCCGGCCAGCCCTGGGGCATCCATGGCCCAGCTCTGCCAATAAAGCTATTCTCTCGCTTTTCATAGACCGCCCACGTGGAAAACCCACGCAACTGAGCATGGCCGATAACAAAAGCCAAATCACGCCAACTGTCCGCCTGTGTGGGGGCCTCGCCAATTACATAGCGTGCAACCTCCGGGTCTTGGTGCAGCGCCAGCCAATCGGCCTCACATGCCGCAGACACGGGCCGCAATATAAGACGCTCCGTTTCAATACCCGCTTGCCACACCAAGCGGACCCCAGAAGCGGGCGGCAGTGCCGGCGGCAAAATGCTATCCATATGGCTCCCTAAGCACCGGGGGATGCCAGAGATTAGCGTGCAAATTTCTTGTACGTCAATCGATGTGGTCGGTCAGCGGCATCGCCAAGCCGGCGCCGCCGATCTTCTTCATAGGCTTCAAAATTGCCTTCAAACCATTCCACATGACTATCACCTTCAAAGGCCAGGATGTGGGTGGCCAGGCGGTCTAGGAAAAACCGATCGTGGCTAATAACCACGGCGCAGCCGGCGAAGCTCTCTAGCGCTTCCTCCAGCGCCCGCAGCGTTTCCACATCGAGATCATTGGTCGGCTCGTCAAGCAGCAGGACATTGCCGCCCTTCGAAAGCATTTTGGCAAGATGCACCCGGTTGCGCTCACCGCCGGAAAGCTGGCCGACTTTTTTCTGCTGGTCAGGACCTTTAAAATTGAATGCCCCAACATAGGCGCGTGAGGAAATTTCTCGCTTGCCAAATTGCAGCATATCAAGGCCATCTGAGATTTCCTCCCAAACGTTTTTATTTGGATCGAGCGCATCGCGCGACTGATCCACATAGCCTATCTGCACACTTTCGCCGACGTCAAGTCTGCCCGAATCTGGCGTTTCTTGGCCCACAATCATCCTAAACAGGGTCGATTTCCCGGCTCCATTGGGGCCGATAACGCCAACGATCCCGCCGGGAGGAAGACTAAACTCCAGCCCATCTATGAGCAATTTGTCGCCAAATCCCTTACGCAAACCCTCAGCAGCGATAACGCGGTTGCCGAGCCGCTCAGGGATTTGAATGAGAATTTGCGCTTTACCTGGCGCGCGTTCGTTTTGGCGCTCGACCAGCTCGTCATACGCTTTAATACGCGCCTTTGATTTGGCTTGCCGCGCCTTGGGCGATGAACGGATCCATTCCAGCTCCTGGGCAATCGCCTTTTGCCGCGCTTCTTCGCTGCGGTCCTCCTGCGCTAAGCGCTTCTGCTTGGCTTCAAGCCACTGCGAATAATTCCCCTCAAAAGGAATGCCGCGGCCGCGATCAAGTTCAAGCACCCAGCCGACGACGTTGTCGAGGAAATAGCGATCGTGTGTTACCAAAATGACCGTGCCTTTATAGTCTTGCAGGTGCTTTTCAAGCCACGCCACGGATTCTGCATCTAAATGGTTGGTGGGCTCATCCAGCATGAGAATATCGGGCTTTTCAAGCAGCAACTGGGTCAAGGCAACCCGTCGGCGTTCACCGCCGGAGAGATTGGCCACCATGGCATCTCCGGGCGGGCAGCGCAGGGCTTCCATGGCGATTTCGACGTGATTGTCCAGTTCCCACAAATCTTGCGCATCAATGACGTCTTGCAATTTGGCAAGCTCATCAGCCGTTTCGTCAGACCAATTGGCTGCGAGCTCGTTATACTTGTCAAGCACCGCCTGCTTGTCAGCAACGCCCAGCATGACGTTTTCAAAAACCGTTTTGTCGTCATCAAGTTCTGGCTCTTGCGCCAGATAACCTACTTTAACGCCTTCTGCGGCCCAGGCTTCTCCCTGGAATTCGGTATCAAGCCCAGCCATGATCTTCATCAGCGTCGATTTACCAGCGCCGTTCACGCCGATCACAGCGATCTTCACACCCGGGAGAAAGCTAAGGGTAACGTTGTTTAACACCTGCTTGCCGCCCGGGTAGGCCTTGGTCAGACCCTTCATCACATACACATATTGCGGGTTTGCCATGGCAGCGCGCGTCCTTGTTTGGTGGAGGTTGTAAGCTTTGTGTTCCCCTACCCTATCCCAGGCAGCGTCTTCAATGTCTTTATCAAGCCTGAGATGCGCGCCAACTCGTCCAAATGGACGATTTTTGCGCTTGTAATAATAGTTAGTCACTATACAACGTAAGTGTTCGATAGTTTGGAGCCCTCACCCATGCAGGTCACAAATCTCACACTCAA
>JBCCLR010000146.1:0-9640 GCA_039026755.1 Pseudomonadota bacterium
CTCCGATGTTCAGCCGTCCACCATCAAGGCCCGCCATGGCAATCTTAAAGCCCTGACCCTCACTGCCCACCATATTGCTGGTGGGAACGCGGACATTGTCGAAGTTTACTTGCGCGGTCGGCTGTGAATGCCAGCCGAGCTTATGCTCGTTGGCGCCGAAGGAGACGCCTTCCATGTCCTTCTCAACCACAAAGCAGCTGATGCCTTTGGGGCTGTCGTCACCGGTTCGTGCCATAACAACATAGACTTCGTTGACACCGCCGCCGGAAATAAAAGCTTTTGAACCATTGAGGACATAATGGTTGCCATCAAGCTGCGCTCTACACTTCAGCGCCGCTGCGTCAGAGCCAGAACCCGGCTCGGTCAAGCAGTAGCTGGCCATGTGCTCCATGCTGTTGAGCTTAGGCAGGTATTTTTCTTTGAGATCTTGGTCACCAAAGCAGTCGATCATCCAGGCAGCCATATTGTGGATCGAAATGAACGCCGAGGTCGAAGGACATCCATAAGCCATGGCTTCAATAATGAGCGCGGCTTCCACGCGGCCAAGGCCGATACCACCGCCGGCCTCAGACACATAAATGGATCCAAAGCCGAGGTCTGCCGCGCGCCTTATTGTATCGCGCGGGAACTCATGCTCTTTGTCCCAGCGCGCCGCATGTGGCGTGATTTCATCCGCGGTAAAGCGGCTCGCCATATCAAAAATAGCGCTCTGGTCTTCCGATAAATTGAAGTCCATGGGTCCCTCAAAGGTGTTACAAGCTTTCCGATAACTAAGAGATCAGCGCCGCCAAGCCAACTCATGACCTTTGGCAGGGTATGGCAAAAGAGCGCATACCAACCGGTCCTGCAAAACTGCGGCGAGATTGTTTATTTTATCTCAGACACCGATGAAATGATGTGTGTGGCCAGGCCATACTCGACCGCTTCCTCAGCGCTCATCCAAAAATCGCGATCAGTATCTTCTTCTACTTTTTCCAGCGACTGGCCAGTGGCTGCAGCAAAGATTTTATTGAGCCGCTCGCGCATGCGAATAATCTCTTTGGCTTGAATTGAAATATCTTCCGCCGTGCCGCGCATACCGCCGGAAGGCTGGTGCAGCAAAAACCGTGTATTGGGCAGGCTATAGCGGTTTTCTTTTTTCGCCGCCGCGTAGATCAGCGCGCCAGCGCTGGCAACCCAGCCGGTACCAACCATTTTTACTTCGGGCTCAATGAACTTGATGGCGTCGTGGATCATATCACCGGATTCCACATGGCCTCCAGGCGATGACACGAACACAGTAATAGGGTCACTACTCACATGCGCCATGGCAAACAGGCGGCTGACAACCTCCCGCGCGATTTCATCATCGATGCCCCCGGTGATCAAAATCTTACGTGCATCAAAAAGGTGCTTTGAAACGGCCGGTACGCTCGGCGTTTCTGGGGGCTGCGGTTTTTCGCTCATTCAGCTTTATCCTGTCGGTCATCCGTTGTGTAGGTGACACATAAACATGGCAGACCCCTTGCAAAAGGGTAAAATGCTGAGAAATTTTTGCAATGTGCGCTTTTGCCGGTTAGGCCGCGCTTTCTTCCTCAATCCGGCCTTCAATTGCCCGCATATATGTATCAAGCAGGTATTCCTGCTCTTCGCGGTCATTGGAGTCCATTTTTCGAATTTTGATGACCTGGCGCATAATTTTGGGGTCAAAGCCGGCACTTTTTGCTTCCGCAAAAACCTCGCGGATATCATCTGCGATTTCTTTTTTGCGCTCTTCTAAGTTCTCCACTCGTTCGATGAATGACCGTAGAATTTGTCCTGAAACACCGCTTACGCTCGCCATACACCTCTATCCTTGCCGTATTTGAATCTGGCGCAAAGCTAAGCAGCCGCTTGGCCGGTGTAAACCACGCGCCTGCATGTTTTCTGTGGATAGGCCTGTGGAGTTTATGGCGCCTTATTTTTCGCAACAGAGGCTTTCATCGCCGCCAGCTGTTGGTCCGTCGCCGGCGTTTGGTACTGCGCTTTATAATCGTCGTAAGGAATGCCATAGACATGCCGGCGCGCTGTTGGTTTGTCTATCGCATCGCCCTGCTCGGCCATTGCCTCTTGAAACCAGTCCGACAGGCAGTTGCGGCAAAAACCGCCGAGCCCCATAAGGTCGATGTTTTGCACATCCGTGCGATGCTGTAGATGTGACAGCAGGCGCCGAAAAGCTGCTGCCTCGGCTGCTTGTTGTTTTGCGTTTTCCATAGTTTTTCCCTCACAGTGGTATCGATAGCGTTTCAGCTGTCATCATTTGCTGATAGAGCGTTGGGTTCTGCCTCATAGTATCCAAAGCTTTATCATGCGCGAAACTACAAAATTTAAACCACGCCAGCGCCGTATCCGCATCGTCGTGACGCTGGGCCCGGCGTCTTCATCGCCGGAGATGATTGAAAACTTGTTTTTAACGGGCGCCGACGTCTTCCGCCTTAATATGAGCCACGGCGATTTAGACGCCAAGGCCGAGCTGATCGCCCGCATCCGCGCCATGGAAGACAAATTTGGCCGGCCCACCACCATTTTAGCGGACTTACAGGGACCAAAGCTGCGCATCGGTACGTTTAAGGACGGCCCAATTCGGCTGCGCTATGATCAAGATTTCACGCTTAGCCTCGATGCAGTGGAAGGCGATGAAACACAGGTCTCACTGCCGCATCCAGAAATTTTCGAAGCAGCTGAAAAAGGAATGCGGTTGTTGCTTGATGATGGCCGCATCCGGCTTGACGTGGCCAGCGTCTCCAAGCGCAAGATTCATTGCAAAGTCTCGCTTGGTGGCACGCTGTCTGAACGCAAAGGAGTCAACGTGCCAGATGTGGTGCTGCCGCTTGCCGCGATGACCGCGAAAGACCGCGAAGATTTGGATTTCGCACTGGAGCATGGCGTTGATTGGATCGCGTTGTCTTTTGTGCAGCGGCCGGAAGACGTTTCGCAGCTGCGTGACACTGTTGCCGGGCGGGCCGGCATTCTGGCAAAGATTGAAAAACCAGCAGCTATGGAAGCGCTCGAAGGCATTGTGGACGCCGCCGATGCCGTCATGGTTGCACGCGGCGATTTAGGCGTTGAACTGCCGCTGCAGGAGGTCCCGCCAGCGCAAAAACGCATCATCGCCGCTGCCCGCTCGGCAGGCAAAATGGTGGTGGTGGCAACACAAATGCTGGAAAGCATGGTCGATGCACCCGCGCCAACCCGCGCGGAAGTGGGCGATGTTGCCAACGCAGTCTTTGAAGGCGCAGATGCGGTAATGTTATCCGCTGAATCAGCAGTCGGCTCGCATCCGCTGGCGGCCGTGCGCATCATGTCCGATATCGCCGAACGCATCGAGCGTGATGATATCTATATTTCGATGCGTGATTTTGAGCAGCGCCGGTCCAATGCGACCGGGGTTGATGCCATCTCCTCCGCCGCCAAACAGGTCTCTCGCACCGTGTCTGCTGCGGCGATTATTTGCTTTACCGTTTCAGGCTCGACCGCGCAGCGCGCCGCACGAGAACGGCCAGGCGCGCCCATTGTCTCCCTCACCCCGCGGCTAGAAACAGCGCGCCGACTTGGCCTAACCTGGGGCCTACACTCCATAACCACTCAAGATGTCTTTGATTTTGAGGGGATGCTTGGCAAAGCGAAACGCATGGCGCTGCGCACCGGATATGTGAGTGGCGGAGATAAAATAGTCGTCACCGCCGGGGTCCCTTTTGGCGAACCGGGCACAACAAACGTGCTGCATATCGCCGACCTCGACGGCACTGAGCTCGATGGCTATGACAGCTAAATAAGGCGGGCCTCTGTCAGATGATCGCGCAACCGGCTGGGGGTTGTGAAATGATGGCACTGAAACCCAAGGGCGGCTGCGGCATCGCAATTTTCGCGCCTATCATCAATAAACAGCGTGCGGCCCGGCGCGACATTAAAGCGGTCCGCCGCCAGAGCAAAGATGCGCGGGTCTGGTTTTTTAAGGCCCACGTCGCCAGACACCAACACGTCTCTAAACAGCGTCATAAACTCAAACCGAGCGAAAAATGTGGGATAAGGGTCAGCAGGAAAATTTGTGACCGCATAAAGCGGAACGCCCTGCTGCGCTAACGCCTCTAGGCACGCAACGCTGCCATCAATCGGCCCGCGGATCGTCTCTTGCCAGCGCTCTAAATAAAGCGTCAGCGCGGGCTCATGGTCAGGATATTCAAGGATGCGCTGACGCACGTTTTCCGCCATCGGCAAACCCGCATCAGATCGGCTGTGCCAAGCCAGTGACACTGGCCCTGTTAGCAGTTCGTCTGCTTGACTGGGCGCATACCCATTTTCGATAAAAAAGTCGCGCGGAGACCAATCGACCAAGACATTGCCGAGGTCGAACATCACAGCCGAAAACATGGCCAAATGCGGTGTGTCTTAGCCCTGACGCGCCTTAAAGCGGCGATTGGTCTTGTTAATTACGTAGGTGCGGCCCTTCCGGCGAATGACGCGGCAGTCGCGGTGCCGGCTTTTCAGAGACTTCAAAGAATTACGAATTTTCATAATGTGCTATCCAATCGGGGTGCGCTGGCGTGCCGCGCACGACCACATAAACTTGCGAAGCGCGGTCAGTACTTGCGTCAGGCCGTTACGTCAAGTCCTTAGCACGGCTCGGCGCCTAGAGATCAGGCGGAATGTCGGCAATCGCCTCTTCCAGCTCTTGAAAGCTCGGCTGCATCTCAGTGGGCACATTGCGGCGCCCGATCTCAACGGAGATCTGTGGTGCATTGCCATGTAAATGGGCCACCATGACGATCTTCACCAGATTGAGCAGCTTTCCTTCTTCCTCAAGCACCTGGCCAAGACGCGCCGCGATCGGACCAATCATCGTGTAGGAAAGAAAAATACCAAGAAACGTCCCAACCAGTGCGCCGCCCACCATTGCGCCAAGAATTTCTGTGGGCTCATTGATGCTGCCCATGGTCTTCACGATGCCCAGAACCGCCGCGACAATGCCGATGGCCGGTAGACCATCCGTCATATTTTGCAGGGCATGCTGGGCTTCATGCTCTTCGGCGTGATGCTTCTCCAGATCCTTATCCATGGCATCTTCCATTTGATGCGGATCTTCAAAGTTCATCGTCATCATGCGCAAATAATCGCAGATAAACTCAACCACATGATGGTCGTCAGCCACGCTGCCGAAATGCGAGAAAATTTTCGATTCGTGCGGGTTCTCAATATGCGCTTCAACCGCGACGACGCCCTTAGACTTAATGGTTTTTATGAGCGTGAAGAGCAGGCAGAGAACGTCGGTATAATCCTGCTGCTTCCATTTGGGCCCCTTTATGGCATGCATGATACCGCCCAAGGCGCGCTTCATGACGCTGGGGCCATTGGACATCATAAATGCGCCAACAGCTGCGCCAAAAATCATCAAGAGCTCAGTCGGCAACGCCTTGATAATAATGCCGAATTTACCACCCGCGAGCGTAAAGCCGCCAAACACGGTGATAAACACCACAACTAAGCCAATGATAATAAACATAAGCGTGCGAAACGGGGTCCCAGGCCAAAACTGCCCCGTTATGCACGCATTAAGCTTGAAATAGCGTTAAGCTGGCGCGTCCTTGACCAGGTCGATCAGCATGCTTGGCCGCAAAATCTGCGGCAATTCTTGCGGATTGGCTCCAGCGCCTGGCTTGTAATAGAGGTAGAGCGGGACACCAGCGCGGCCAAAGGTTTCAAGAACGCGGGCAATTTTTGCATCACGGCGGGTCCAGTCCGCCTTTAACACTTTGATGCCGGACGCTTTAAATGCCGCTTGCACATCGCTGGTATTGAGTGCCAAACGCTCGTTGGCTTTACACGTAATGCACCAATCTGCCGTGAAATAGACGAAGACGGGTGTATCCGCGCGCATCAACTCGGCAAGCCGGGCCTCGCTGAATGTTTCAGCAAACGCCGGTTCCATGCGCCCTGCGGCTTGGGTTTCTGCGCTTCCTTGCGCGTCCGCATAATCGAGCTGTTTTAAGCCAACCGCGCCAATGATAAGCGCGGCAATGCCCATCGCAGTGGCCGCTGGGCCGCCGCGCTGAAAGACCCAAAGCGCAAAGCCAGTGAGCAGCGCCGCACCCAAGGTCAGCACCATGGCCTCGCTGCCGGCCTGGTTTGACAACACCCAAAGCAGCCACAGCATCGTGGCAAACATCGGAAAAGCCAGCAGCTGCTTAAAACTATCCATCCATGCGCCGGGGCGCGGCAAGGCCGCGCGCAAACGGGCCGAATAGCTGAGCAGCAGGAACGGCAGCGCCAGGCCAAACCCGAGCGCCATAAAGATAGCCATGGAGGCCAGCGGCGGCTGGGTTAAAGCGAAGGACAAGGCGGAGGCCATGAGCGGCGCCGTGCACGGCGTTGCAACCACAGTCGCCAAGACGCCTGTTGCAAACGACTGCGCCGCGCCGGACCGACGCTCCAGCCACCCCTGCCCAAGGTTTGCAAACCGACCGGAAAACTCAAACGCGCCAATCAAATTCAGCCCGATGACAAACATGACCAGGGCCAAAATGGCGACCACCAAAGGCGACTGCAGCTGAAAGCCCCAGCCAAGCTGGCTGCCGGCGGCGCGCAAGAGGAGCAGTACGCCCGCCAGAACCGCAAAGGCGCTCAAAATCCCCGCAGTATAAAGCCAGCCGTCCCGTTTGGCGTGCGCAGTCTTGCTAGAAGACTGGGCAAGGCTCAGCGCTTTTAAGCTGAGCACCGGAAAAACGCAGGGCATGAGATTGAGCAAAAGCCCGCCCACAAGCGCAAAAAACACTGCGGTTGACAACGAAATATCGAGCGCGAGTTTTGATACCGCCGCTGGTTCAACCAGAGCATCGAGAGCCACTGATTGCGCCTCAACGTTAAACGCTTGGCTTGGCGCATCGCCTTTGGGCGTAAACTGCAGCACACCCAACACAGTCTCGGGAACCACGTCTGCCTGGGCCTTAACGCGGATTTCTACAATGCCAGGCGCTGGCCAAGACACGCTCTGCGGCGCCTCATAATCAACCAGGCTTGGCGTTTCGGTATAAAACACTGCCCCATCTATATCGGCCTCAGCAAACGGCACCTGATATTGCAAGCGAACGTCGCCATCATCAAGGGCTGCTCCGCCCACCCAATCGGCATCCATCGGTAAAAGCGCGCGCGCCTGCGCAAAATATCGGTCGGCGGGATGCTGCTGCGGGGCACTATCAACCGGCAGCGTGACCGCCGCACTGCCGCCTTCAGGCACGCAGATTTTATCGTCGCAGGCCAGCCACTCGAGGTCAGCAGAGAGCGTCACATTGTCCTTTGCATTGGCCGGTAGGACAGCTTCGGTGAGCAAGGTGAACGACTTGAGATACCCATAATTGGTAAAGCCGGCGAAGCTAAAGGTGGATGGGGTTGGAAATTCTAGCGGCGCGACGTCAACACCTTCCGTGCCGCTCCAAATCAGCGTCGGTGCCAGGCCGGTATCGCCGGGATTTTTCCAATAGAGATGCCAGCCCGGTTTCACTGTAAATTCAAAGGCCAGCGCAACCGTCTCCCCCGGCGCAGCGGAGGATTGCGCAGCGTACAGCGACAGCCCAGTATCAGGCGTATCCATGGCCTGCGCCGGACCCATAAAGGCGAGCAACAGAGCAATGCTGCACGCTGCTAACGCTCCCAAGCTTCGGTCAAAAGTCATAGCAAACCCCAGTCAAATCGCAGCGACACTGCGAAGACGCATGTAGAAATAGTGATGCAATATGACAATTCACACCCAATCACACATTTGTGACCAAATGGTCTCCGCAGAATGGTTTTGCGCAAAGAAAAAGGGTCGCTTTGGCACTCCAAAACGACCCATCCGATCGGCTGTAAAAGCGGTTAGCGTTTTGAGAACTGGAAGCTACGGCGCGCTTTTGCTTTACCGTACTTCTTACGCTCAACCACGCGGCTGTCTCGGGTGAGGAACCCAACTTGTTTGAGCGAGCGGCGCAGCGCCGGCTCATACAGGCTGAGGGCTTTTGAGATGCCGTGCTTTACCGCACCGGCTTGGCCAGACAGGCCGCCGCCATGCACGTTGCAATACACATCATATTGGCCCTCGCGCTGGGTCACGGCAAAAGGCTGGTTGATCACCATGCGCAGCGTGGCGCGTGCGAAATACTCCGCTTGGTCTTTCTCTTTGCCATTGACGGACGCTTTGATGGTGATCTTGCCGCTACCGGGCTTGATCCAAACGCGTGCGACAGAATCTTTGCGCTTGCCGGTCGCATAAGACCGACCAAGCTCATCAATCTTCGGCTCCGGCAGAACTTCCTCAATAATCTCAGGCGTTTCAACGCCTGCGTTTTCAGTTAGCTCTTTTAACGAATCGAGTGTTTTAGAATCGGTCGCCATTATGCGCCTCGCTTGTTCTTAGAATTCATACTTGCCACGTCCAGGACTTCAGGCGTCACGCCCGCGTGCGGATGCTCAGAGCCGGAATAAATACGCAGGTTGCGCATTTGTTGACGCCCAAGTCGGCTTGCGGGAAGCATGCGCTTAATCGCACGCTCAATGACCCGCTCGGGGAAGCGCCCATCCAGCACATTCGCCGCCGTCTCGCTCTTAATGCCGCCGGGATAGCCCGTATGGCGATAGTAAACTTTGTTGGCGCGCTTGCCGCCGGTCAGCCGCACTTTATCGGCATTGATCACGATGACATTGTCACCGCAATCCATATGCGGCGTAAAAATCGGCTTATGCTTGCCGCGCAGACGCGTAGCAACAACAGCTGCAAGCCGTCCTAGCACCACATCTTCGGCGTCCACCAGCAGCCATTTCTTTTCAATGTCCGCCGGCCTTGCTGAAAAGGTCTTCATAACGTTCTCCTGAGGCGCAGGTCGCCCGCACCGTTTACGCCGCCGCTTGTGTCAATGAATCTGCGTAACGTCAAGAAAAAGGTTGTAAAACAGAGCCATATATATGTGGTTTAATAGTACCACAATATGTCTTCAACCGATTTAGGGTTGCCTTAACCGATGCAGCAAGGTCACGGTGACGCCGAGCAGGATAACCGCCCAACCCTGATGCAGCGTTCCCAGGAAAACAGGGACGCCTTGAAGCAGGGTCAAAATGCCTAGGACCACTTGGCCCAGCACCACAAACACCAGCGCGCGCGCTAACAGGCGGGCCGGCTTATCGGCGAGATGTTGCGGAAATGTAAGCGCGATGATCACTGCAAACACAGCAACACCGTAGGCAAGCATGCGGTGAATAAATTGCACCGTCCCTTGACCATAGGTCAGCCGCTGCCACAGGGTGTTGCCAGCAAAGGCTTCGTCCGGCACAAACTGGCCCTCCATATCCGGCCAGGTGCCGTAGGCATAACCGGCATCAAGGCCCGCCACAAACGCGCCGTAGACAATCTGCAGAGCCAGCACGCCCAAAAAGCTCCAGACAATGATGCGGTGATTTAAAGTCGCGGGTTTGCGCGGCGCACGGGTTAGCAGGTCAAGCGCTGTCCACCATACCAAGCTAAACAGCAGGAGCGCCATGGAGAGATGCGCTGCGAGACGATAATGACTGACCTCAGGCACATCAATGAGGCCCGATTGCACCATATACCAGCCAAGGGCCCCCTGCCCGCCACCCAAAACGAGCAGCAGTACAAGCC
>JBCCLR010000147.1:0-9624 GCA_039026755.1 Pseudomonadota bacterium
GCGTGAAGCCATGACGTCAATCGTGCGCGATGTACGCATTGTGAACCCGGCTGGCAAAGACAATGACGGCTCAATTGAGCTGTTAGAATTTGAAGGCTATACGGGCCGGGATTTTTCCAGTCGCGCTGTGCCGCCCAATCTTGGCAATCTGATGCTACGCTTTCCTGTTCCGGACGTGGATGCATTGGCGCGCTATTTGGCTGGTCAGGGTATCAAGCTGGAATATCAGCCTATTGCCACAACGCTCGCGCCCTATGGCAAGGTGAAGCTCATGGCTATTCGCGCCCCGGACGGCGCCTGGCTTGAGTTCTTTCAAGCGCTTTAGTCAACCTCAGCGGCGAGCCGGAAGCCGAGCATGAAACTGCGATAATCTGCACCGTCTTTAGAGCGCACGCCAGCGCGCGCCCAGGCGGGCCCACTGATCCAGCCGCCGCCTTTGGGCGTGCGCGCAGTGCATTCACCGCCGCCCTCGCTGAGCCAGGATGAGCCATCCAGCGGCGCTTTTTCAAGATCGCTATGCCAGCAATCATTGGTCCACTCCCAGGCATTGCCGATCATATCGTAAAGGCCGAAAGCATTGGGTTTGAAGGTGGCAACACGGGTGGCAAACAGATAGCCATCATCGCAATTAAAGCTGGCTCGGCCCGGCCAACGGTGGGCCAGCGTTTCATCGCCCACATTGGCGTACGCGCACGCTTTCCTGCCATCCGTCCCCCAAAACCACGGCGCTTCAGAGCCGGCGCGCATGGCATATTCAAACTCTGCCGTTGACGGTACGCGGTAGCTGCGACCGGCTTTCTTTGACACCCATTTTGCAAAGGCTGTGGCATCGCTCCAGCTGACGCACAGCACCGGTTCTTCCTCCCGCTGCGCAAAGCCCACATTCGCCCAGCTATGTGCGTGTACATAGCCATAGCCTTTTCCGTCAAAGAAATTGCAGCCTTCCAGCGTCTTGCCGTCACGTTTAAGCTTTTTGCCTTGATAGCCAGTCTCGGCAATAAATTGGCGATATTGGGCACGTGTCGTTTCGGTCTTGGCCATAGCAAACGGCTGTTTGATCTTAACGCGCTGTTTGGGGCGTTCGCTGGGCCGGCGAAAGGCTTCAAATTCATGAGAACCAAGCATCACCTCACCAGCCGGGATAACCACCATTTCTGGGCAAGTATCACAGTCTTTAAAGCTGTCCTGCGCGCGTGCAGATTGCATGGGAGCCAAAAGGCATAGCAGGATAAAAAGTCTAATCATCAAGCTGCTCAAGCGATTGTAAGAACGTAAATCCCTCGCGGTGGCAAAAGGCGGAAAGCTCACCGATGTTTGCGCCAAACTGGCGCGAGCCAGCATCGGCCACGCCATAAGCGACTGAACGCTGCGCACCGGTCCGCCGGATCGAATAGTAAATGAAGTCAGGCCGCGTATCGTAAAATGGATATTCCTTCTCGCGCAGCAGGATGTCGAAAGAGGCGCCGTCGCTTGTCCGGATCGCAGTTGCGATTCCGCCTTGGCTATGCACGCGCAAGTCATCAACCAATTGCTCGTTGCGCTCGTCATCAAAAAACCGGAGGGCGCAGACATACAGTCTAGCGCGGCGCATTTTTAGCGGCTGGTCAAGTTGAGTGCCGGCATAGAAGCTCTCGTCTGCAGTCAGGAATGTTGCATCAACACGCCAATATTTTTCTTGTGACAGCGTGAGATTGTGAACGGAATATCGCTCTTTCTCGCCCTTTCCAAACACACAGGCTTTGTCTTTCATGGCACCTTTAAATTGCGCTGCATCGCGGGTGAAAAACACATCGCAGCTGTCCATAAAGAACACATCTTTCTTCTTTAACTGGATGAATTTCTCCGGATCGTTGTGCGCACCGATAAGGGATTTTGCATCTTTAAAAAACCCCTGCTGCATGCGGATCGCCGTATCAGTTGGCTGTGCAGAAAAGATGACGATGCGCTGGCGCACCAGGTCCGCCGGGTCGTTGTCTTTATATTCTTCGACATAAAAGACATGGTCGCCAAATTGCGGTGCATTCATGCGTTTGTGAATGGTGTGAATGCGAACGGCCGGCTCGCCTTTCGCGCGGGAACGCCAGTGGAACCAGCGCTGCTCCTCATTATCAAATTCGCCTTCAAACCAGTCAGTCAGGATCAAGATGTCGCGCGCGAAGGGGTTTTCCGCATCATCGGCAATAGAGCCGGGCGCGAGCGCGGTGCTAAACGCTATCAAGATTAGAATTTTAAGCACGATGCGAAGCATGGCCCCCCTTCCAACAAAGTAATAGATAAACATGTGTGTATGTAATATATGTCATTGTATAAAGCCATCGCGAAAGTATCGGCTTAAGGGGGATTGATTTGGCGCAGGTAAAACGGCTGTTTGTGGATGGCCTATTCGGCCAGACCCATGTGCGCATTGCGCGGCCCGATGTGGTTAAACATCCGCCGCTTGTGTGCCTCCATATGTTTCCGCAATCGGGCCGAAATTTCGCAAAATTTGTTGCCGCTGCCAGTACAGACCGTGTTGTTCTAGCGCCTGATTTCCCCGGGCATGGCGAATCTGACAGTCTCGATACGCCCATTGCTGCTGAAGACTATGCACGCTCGATTTGGGCGGCAGTCGATCGCTTGGGCACGCTTGAGCAAACCGGGCAGGTTGATCTGTTTGGCATCCATGCGGGGGCCAAGCTCGCCGTTGAGGCGGCATGCCAGCGTCCGCAGCATGTTCGCAAAATCGTGCTGTCCTCGGCCGCGGTTTTAAACCCCGATGACGTGGCAGAGTTCAGAGAAGCATTTTCGCCAAAACCGCTTGATGAAGCGGGGACACGCTTTACGCATTGGTGGGCGCTAATCACGCAAGGTCGCAAAGAGTATATGACGCTAGAAACCTGCGCTGAAGCTTTTGCTGAAGTGTTGCGCGGCGGCGAAAAATACGAATGGGGCCATGCCGCAGTGTTTGATTATAATCTCAGGTTCCCACGCCAGCTAAAATCACTGACCCAGCCCGTGGCGCTGCTCAACCCAAAAGATGAGCTGTATGAAAAGACGCTGCGGACGCTCGACTATCTCAAAGACGTTCAACTCTTTGACCTGCCGCACTGGAGCCATGGCTATATCGAGAGCTTTCCGCATGAGGTGGCCGACTTGGTGTGCGGCTGGCTCGATGATGCACGGCCAGACACCAGAACCGCCACTGCGCGACCCGTCGTTTCAAACGTATAGAAGGATATTTTTGAGTGCCTGCTTTTATGATCATTGCCGTCAAAATGCATGACCGCGAAAAGTTTATCGCCGGCTATGGCAAAGCCGTACCGCCGCTTGTGAACAGATTTGGTGGCGAATATGTTGTCGTCGCGCCGGGTGCAACGCTGCTCGAAGGCACCCTTGAAGGATATACATCTATTGCCGTTTCGAAATGGCCAGACCGTGAGGCGGCGATGGCATTTTGGCAATCAGAGGACTATGCGGAGGTGAAGAAACTGCGCGATGGCCTGGCCGACGCGCAAGTGTTGTTGGTGGATGCGCCATGACCTTCAAATCCACCACAAAGGCAGCGCTAATCGCTGCATTTCTTATCGGGTCATTCGCCGCGACCCACTCGGCTTTTGCCCAAGGCGAAGATGGGACCAAAGCGCAGCGCAATCTGCAGATTATCGCCGAAATGTTGCCGGGTCGGTATGACAATGCCAACCAAAGCTATTTTGATCGCCGGCTGAAAAAGCCGGAGGGCCAGCGGCATGCGCGCAGCGCGCTGCAGGTTGCGCGGCTTGATGCGCCGGATATCAGCGCTGCAGTGTTTAGAGCAACACTGTCGCGTGGGGAAGCGGCAGCGCAGAGCTTCGTCTATGCCCTGAACGTCGATGAAAAAGACAGCGAAGCTGTGCGCATGCGCGTTTACGCAGCTGATGCGGCCGCTGATGTCGGCAAAGACAGTTATCTGAAGGGCTGCGACCTCTTATGGCGCGAAGAAGCCGGCCAATTTGCCGGCAGCGTTGAAAGCAGCCGAAAATGCAAGTCCAAGCATGCGGCAACCGCAATGCTGCTCTCAGAAGATGCATTATGGGCCAACTTTAAAGACAGTGATCAAGGCTATTTCACGCTTGAGCGGGCACGCAGTTTCAGCTGCTATGTGGACGTTCCCGGCGTCGGTGGCGGCCGCGATATTCCTTACAAGCGCTATGAGATTGCCGATATCCACGACAAGGGTGGGAAAGAGTGGATCGCGCTGGATGATGGTTCGGAAGTCTCCATCACACTGACAAATGTGCGCTGGCCCATGAACAACTTGAAGGGCATTTTTACCCGGCATTCTTTCGTGATGTATGTGGGCAAGCGCGAAAATGGCGAAGAAAGAGAAGTCAGCTACGCTTGGACTTTGCCGACCGCGCCGCGCATCGGCATGAACTTAAAGTGGATGCTCGTGAACTGCTATATGCTGTCGAGTCAAGACGTTACGCCATTCTTTAAAGACGAGCCACTTCCTTAATCCAAACATCAGCACGAGTTTTTTTAATGGCAGAAGATATTTTTGTTCCCAAAAGCAGCGCTGAAGACGCGCTGGTTGGGCCGCTGCATACGGTCACCTACGTGACCAGCGATAAATCGACCGTGGAGCAGATTTTTACGCAAGGCTATGGACTGGCACGCTCCGGTTGGATGGCGCCGACGCCAGATCAGCAGCGCTATCTCGGCTTTGAGGGCGCGGGCGATATCGAAATTTGCGCATTTAACAAAGTGGGTGAGGGCGCCAACATTCAAACCCGGGTGATTTACGTGAATGAAGGGGCGCCGGAAGTGCGGCCGGCCTATGATGGGCTCTATACCGGCGGGGCAACACTCAGCTTTCCCATGCATGACATGCGGGCGCATGAAAAAGTCATGGCAGGCATTGGTGTCCACTCAACAATCGGCGTGAAGGAGATGGAGTTTACCAGCCCGGCGGGCGAGACCTATATTTCCGCTGAAATTGTTTATAAGGCGCCAGAGCACGTTTTTGTTATGGGTGTGACGCGGCCGGACATCTTCGTGCCGACTGGGCCGATTGACCCAGCGACGGGGGTAGGCGGACCATCTTATTCGGCGCGCTGCATGAATGTGGCCGATGAAACCGTGGATTTTTTCCGGGACGTGCTCGGCTATGAGATCCGCCGCGATGCGCAATTTGAAGTGGGAGAGCGCTCGGCACTGCTGATGCCCGAGGGTACGAAAGAGCGCTTTGTGCAAGGCTTCGCACCGGGCACCAGCACGGGCTATGTCGTCCTCATGCACCATGGTGAAGCGACGAAGCATAGCCCCGCCCCTGGCTTTGGCCCGCCCAATCGCGGGATCGGGATGTGGTCCTTTGCAGCGCTAGACGTTGCTGCGGTCTATGACCGGGCCAAGGCTTTTGGGCTAAGCGATGTCACGGCGCCGACCGTGATGCAGAGCCCGTTTCTGCCGGAGACTAAAACGCTTTTGATGAAAGATCCCGATGGCTTTCCCATCGAGGTGTTTGAAGCTTAGCCGGCAACCTGGCTTAGGTGCTCAATGAACGGCGCAATATCCTTATCTTTGAGGCCAGCAACATTGATGCGGCCGGTCAATGACATGTAAACGGCATGGTCGTCAGCAAGCTGTTCAACAATCGCTTGATCAATTGGAAGCAGTGAAAATATGCCGCGCTGCGCGCCAACTTTGGCCAGCGGCGGGCATTGATTGGCGCCCTTGGCAAGCGCGCTTCGGATACTGTCAATCCGCGCCCGCATAGTGTCCAACTCCGCGCACCAATCGGCCTTAAGCTCCGGGGTGTTGAGCACATGGGCAATCAGCGCCGCGCCGTAAGAAGGCGCCATGGAATAAGCGGAACGGCCAATGGAAACCAGGCTATCAAGCGCCGCATCAGCTTCGCGTTGGTGTGCTGATTTGACGAATAAAACCCCGACCCGTTCGCGATACAGCCCAAAGGTTTTCGAGCATGACAGCGCGAGGAGCGCCCTTGGCACCCGCGCAAGCAGGCCGCGCAAATGCGCTAGATCGTCCTCCAGAGCGGTGCTAAGGCCATAATATGCACTGTCAATCAATGGAATGACGCCGCGCTCGGCCATTTTGTCATACAGTGCGAACTGCGCGTCAACGGGCATGTCCGTGCCTGTTGGATTATGCGCGGGGCCTTGTGTGATGAAGACATCGCCTGCTTGGGCAGCATCCACCGCATCAAAGATCTCATCAGTGCAAACGCGCTGTGTCCGGGCATTGAAAAAGCGATGCGTTTGCACCGCCAGCTTTGCCGCTTCGGGGATCGATGTATGCAAGGGCCAGGTCGGCAAGCCCACATGCACAGTGGCCTGCGGATTAACGCGCGCAATCAGTTCAATGGCAAGCCGAATTGCACCAGTGCCGCCGAGGCCTTGGACGCTGCACAGATAGGGTGGCATGTGCTTCGCAAAAACCAAGGCCTGCATGGCATCTAAAAACGCGATTTGCCCGCGCATGCCGATATAGCCCTTTGTTGTTTCGGTCTGGAGCAAATGCTGCTGCGCTGCTGCAACGGCGCGCATGATCGGCGACTGGCCAGAACCATCCCGGTAAATGCCAAGGCCAACATCAATTTTTCCAGGTCGTTTGTCCTCGCGGATCTTCTTCATCATGCCGAACAGCAGGTCTGGCGGCGATGGTTCTGCCCGGTCAAACATCAAAAATTCCCTAGACTTTTGCAGTTCATGAGGGCGGTTATCATCTTAGTCACCTAGGTCAGTGGACGGCTGTAATAGCAACTCATCGAGCGTGCTTCTGCGGAGGACAATGCCATCTTTAATCACGCTGTCGATGGCGGAGACATTGCGAATATCGTCTAGTGGATTGGCATTGAGGAGCACCAGGTCGGCTTTCATGCCCGGTGCGATGCTGCCTTTTACGTCATCTTCGCCAAAGAATTCCGCCGGCGTTAAGGTTGCAGCTTTGAGTGCTTCAAGCGGCGTTAGACCCGCATCCACAAGCAAGGCAAGTTCGGCGTGCAGGCTGGCGCCAGGCGTTAAGAAGGCAATGGGTGCATCGGTGCCTGCCATGATCGGCACACCTCGCGCGCGGACCATATTCAGCACTTTTATAAGAAAGTCGTCATAGCTGCGGGTTGCCGCATCTAATGGGCGATTTGACAGCGCTGAGGAGCGCTCACGCCAGACTTTCGCAATGGGTCCGGGCATTAGGTCAAAGCTTTGCCGATACGCGTCTTGCACGAAAAGTTTATGGGTAAAGATGCGTGCGACGGTTAGGGTTGGCGTTTGGAAGACCTGTTCTACAGCCAGCACATCAACCATCGCTTGGCACGCCTGCTCATTAAAGGCGGCGACCGCTGGCCCCCTTTGTTCAGCGTGAATTTCTTGGCGTAGTTTGGCAGGGTTGTCTGTGCTGCGCAGCGTCAAGCGTACGCGCCGACGCACTTTTAGTTCTGCGGCATTGGCCGCGCAGCTCATTTCTAAATTACGCAGATGCTGTAGATCATCTGCGCCAGCGCGCGCGGCGTCTTCAACGCTCATCGAAAGCGGTACATGCGCAGCGACCTTAAGGCCCTGCTGCGCGGCCTGTTCGGCCACTGCGGCAAATACCTCTGGCGCAAGCATCTCATAGGCTTTGACAAAATGCACACCGGCGCGCGCCAGGTCATCAACCCGCTGCGCGGCCTGCGCCGGTGTTGCCACGCCAATGGACAAATCAGGAAAACCTGCCGCTTGCCCCGCATAGACCCGCAGTGGGCCATCTATGAGCGGTCCTGAAATATAAAGGTCTGGCGTAATCGGGTCTTCTTTTGCTGCTGCTCGTGCTGGCTCTAGTAAATCGAGATGGCCACCAGTATCGCGCAGGGAGGTAACGCCATGCGCCAGCGCTAAGGGAAAAAACACATGGTGATCAATGCCGGGCGCGTAGCTGAGATGGACATGCGCATCCCATAAGCCTGGGATGAGGTATTTACCGGTGCCATCGATTACCGTGTGAGCCGTAAAACGCTCTGCCGCATCACCGGTTGTAATTTGCGCAATCTCTGCGCCGCGAAGTGCAACCGTCCTATTGCGGCGCAGGCCATTTGCTGCATCAAGCACAGCGACATTCCTTATCACGGTATCGGCGGCTGTTTGTTGTGGTTTTGGCTGCCTGCAGCCGGCGCTAACGCACATGATGATGCCTAGAAAGGCCGCTGCGCGGATCAAGGAGTCGATGTCATAGCCCCTCAAAGGTAGACCTAAACCTTGAGCGGCCAGCAGGTTTTTACATTGTGCTGGCCTGCGAGCTTTTTCACGGTTCGACGCAGCATTTTTTCATTGCTGCGGATGCGTTCGCTGGGACCGACAACGCCAAGCACGAGGGGCTGGTCGGCAGCCTGCGTTAAAATGGGAATACAAATCGCACCAACGCCTTCGAGCATCACATCACAGCGCATCACCATGCCACTACTGTGTAAATCAGATTGGATGCTCGGTAACTCAGCGCGGTAGGACATGTTTATGTCTTGGCGATCAGACGTGTCGGCTTGCGCGAAATAAGCGTCTATTTCAGTCTCGCTTAAACCCGCAAGCGCTGTTAACCCAGTAAGCGAGTTGGTCAGTGGCATTTCAATGCCAACTTGTACGCTCACGCCGACCGGCATGCGCGTTTCCAGTCCATGAATGATTTTGATCACGCTGCCATGCGGCCGGCTGAGGTTTATAGTCTCTTGGGTCTGCTCATTCAGCGCATCCATGAAATTCAAGATGTCTTGTTCACGATCTAAAAAGTCCCGCGCCCACTGCAGCACATCAATGAATTTTCGTGATGGAATATACGTCCATTTTGGCGCGCCAAAGTCAGCATAGCCCAGCTGATGCATGCTTTTTAAGAGCGCATGGGCACTCATCAGCGGATAGCCAAAATGATCAGCCACCTCTTTCGCCGTCAGCGGTTTTTGCTTTTGGTTAAACAATTCCAAAACCTCAAAGACCCGCTGAACAGATTTGATCGGTATATTACTCACTGCCAGCCTTGTCGTTCTTTGATCGGCGCATAACCGTTACGCAGGGCGCAGCGGCGGTGCAGGCACAGTATCACGATGATCGCCCCAGCACGCTATAGTCAGTTTAGCACTGGGCGCAAAGCGTCGTTTCTGCCTTTTGTGCTGAGCGCATGCGCCTTGCAGATTTATATACATTAAAGTTTACATTTAATATGCATATGTTTATGATCGGTGTATGAATATCAACCAAAAACCGGTCATATAAGGTCTTTGGTTGCCTTACTAAAATTACTATAAACTAGAGCCGTAGTACATTACGGCGGAGCGCTTCGGCGGTCTATGGAGGATCACATGTCCGAACTCATCCCTGCCCATCAAACACTTCAATCGCATTCTAAAAAACAACTGGCTGTATCACGCCGGGCAGCGCTAGCGACCGGTGCTGCTGCCTATGTTCTTGGCGCCGCGCCTGCCAAGGCGCGTGCGAAAAAGCGCTATGATGCAATTGTTATCGGGGCTGGGCTGTCGGGTCTGCATTCGGCAATGCTGCTTGAGGAGGCAGGCCTGGATGTTCTGACGCTCGAAGGGCGCAACCGGCTGGGCGGCCGCGTTTATACACTTATGGATGTGCCCGGCAAGCCGGAAGCAGCGGGCGAATTAATCGGCGGCAATTA
>JBCCLR010000148.1:0-9590 GCA_039026755.1 Pseudomonadota bacterium
AATCGCAGCAGTAGAGCGTGCTTTCAATGCGGCAAAGAGTTCTGAGCCAGAGCTTATCAACTTTTTAGAGCGCATGCCCAAAGGCGCGGATTTACACAATCATCTCGAGGGCACCATCTTCAGCGAATATGTTTTGCGTGCTGCTGAAAATCAGGGCCTGAACTATGATCTCGACACCAATCAGTTCACGGAGGCTGACGTGTCAGAGCGGATTATTTCAACGACCGCTTTGAAATATAGTATGCCCGCGTTCCGCGCTTTTAGAGAAGCCTATAGTGTGCGGCGCTGGCGCGATAGCGGAGGCTCGGGTCGCGATGCATTTTTTGCACCGTTTGATCGGTACCCCTTTGTGCGATATGCGCCTGAAGTAATGCTGCGCGACCTTATTAAACGCAGCGTCTATCAAAACATTCAGCATCAAGAGACCGCCTCTCCGGTTGTTCCGCCGCAAGTGACCGCGCGGTTTATGGCGGCGCTGGAGGATGTTGATGTCGCTGATCTCGATGCGGCTTTTGCGGCAGTTGAGCCGCTCACTCGGGATCCTCAAATTGCCGCGCAGATTACAGCGCGGATTGATGGCTGGGAGGCTTATGCTGGCGAGCAAACCAAGGCGTTAAAAGGCGCTTCGGACCTCAGTATTGTTTATGGCGCCTATGTTGTGCGTATTGGTCCGCTTAAAAGCGTGTTTGCCAATGCAGCAGCCAATTTCACGGCCATTCAAGCAGATCCCCGCGTCGTCTCTTTTGGCTTTGTCGCGCCTGAAGATCATCCGGATTCGAACGATAACTTCGATAAGCACATGCAGATGATCGACTATCTATGGCAGCGCCTTGGCAAGCCAAAGGTGAACCTTCATGCAGGTGAACTCACGCCCGATGATGTGGCGCCGGAGAGCCTGCGCGATAGGATCAGGAAGTCCATTGATATTGGCCACTCAAACCGGATCGGGCATGGTGTGTCGATCGCCTGGGAGGCCGATAGTCAGGGCCTGCTTGAACAAATGGCTAGAGACGGCATTTTGGTGGAAATTTGCCTCAGCTCTAACGAGATTATTCTTGATGTCGTCGGCAATGAGCATCCCTTTACGCTGTATCGAAAAGCTGGTGTGCCAGTAAGCCTCAATACCGATGATGAAGGCATTGGGCGCAACTCCCTCACCTACGAATTTACCAGAGCAATACTGACCTATAATCTCAGCTATAGTGACATTATCGAACTTGCGCGAAACAGCCTGGAATACTCTTTTCTTGCTGGTGAAAGCTTGTTTGTTGAGCGTGACTACCAGCAGGTCCGGCCCGGTTTTGAGGGCAGCCAAAATGTCGGTTGGATACCCACTGCGGAGCAAAGCGCGTTAATCGCTAGCAATCCAAAACTTTCAGTTCAGCTTCGGTTCGAGCGATCACTCGCCGCCTTTGCCGCATCCTTTGAGACGGATTTGCCCTGATGCAAGACACTCAAGCCTTTAAAGATAAGTTGGCGCGCAACATTGCAGAACTTTCAGACATCATGGCGGCACTGCGCCATCCGCAAACGGGCTGTCCCTGGGATATTGAGCAGACATCCAAAAGCATTGCTCATTATACCATTGAAGAAGCGTATGAAGTTGTCGATGCGATTGAAAAAGATAATCCTGAAAGCCTGTGCGATGAGCTTGGAGATGTGCTTCTGCAAGTGGTGTTTCATGCCAGAATTGCGCAGGAGCACCAGCGTTTTGACTTAAATGCCGTGATTGCCGGCATCTCACACAAAATGCGCCGCCGCCATCCACATGTGTTTGCCGAGCAAGACGGTCAAGACTTAGCGCCATCAAGGACAACCCAATCACAAGGCGTCGCGTGGGAGGAGCAAAAGGCGCGCGAGCGTGCGGCGAAACAGAGCAGCAAGCGGCCAATCGGCGCGCTTGATGATGTGGCGGCTGCCCTGCCCGCGCTGATGCGCGCACAAAAGCTGCAAAAGCGCGCCGCGCGCGTTGGCTTTGACTGGCCAACTGCGGCTGAAGCCGCTGCGAAGATCACAGAGGAGACGGTGGAGCTTTTGGACGCAAGCGTGTCTGAAGATACCGCTCACGTGTTTGAAGAGGCTGGCGACCTGTTGTTTAGCTGCGTCAATGTCGTGCGCAAACTTGGCGTCGATGCTGAGGCGGCACTGCGTGCGGCAAACAGCAAGTTCACACGACGCTTTGAAAGTATGGAACAAAGCGCGCATGAGGCTGGACAGTCCTTGACTGACCTTGACTTGAACGCGCTCGATAGCCTTTGGGACCGGGTGAAAAAGCGTTGAGTTAACGCTTATTAAGCTGTGCACCAGCAGCCAGCATTCTGGCTTTGCCTTGTCCAGAAAAGTCGCCTTTTAACAGAGTTTTATCGGCATCACTTGAGATCGTTTCTACGTTTCGACCATGGCGGTATGCGGCGGCCAGAGCGTCGCCTGCGTCATGCCCAACCGCCCACACCAGCGTTTCATGCTGATCTGGCAACATCGCATCAATTGCGGCTTCCAAATTTTGTACGCCCTCCCCGGTTTGGGCGGACAGCAGCACTGTGTTGTCATGCCGATCGGCAATCGCTTGAAGCGGCGTACGGTCACTGGGGTGCAGTTGATCAATCTTGTTGAAGACATCAAGCACCGGCGGGCCTTCGTGCGCGTCGGCATCAACACCGAGACTTTTTAGGATGCTGAGCACGTCGGCTTTCTGGTCTTGATGGTCGGGGCTAGCAATATCCTGCACGTGCAATATCACGTCCGCTTCAAGCACTTCTTCCAAAGTTGCACGAAACGCGGCAACCAGTTCAGTCGGTAGGTCTGCAATAAACCCGACTGTATCAGTCATCATAACAACACTGCCGCTGGGTAAAGTGACACGGCGAACGGTCGGGTCCAGCGTTGCAAACAGCATGTCTTTCGACAAGACGTCGGCCTGCGTTAACCGGTTAAACAGCGTCGATTTGCCCGCGTTGGTATAGCCGACAAGGACGATGACTGGGAACGGTGCTCGGGTTCTTTTGCGGCGCGCAAGGCCGCGCGTGCGCCGCACATCTTCTAGCCGCTTTTTTAGCGATACGATACGGTCGCGCAGCAACCTGCGGTCGGTTTCGATCTGCGTTTCGCCTGGTCCGCCCATAAACCCAGCACCGCCGCGTTGGCGTTCCAAGTGTGTCCATGATCGCACCAGCCGGCCCTGTTGATAGGTGAGATGCGCCAGCTCTACCTGCAATGCGCCTTCACGCGTTTGCGCGCGTGCGCCAAAAATTTCGAGGATCAGCGCAGTGCGGTCTATGACTTTGGTTTTAAGCGCGCGCTCTAGGTTACGCTGCTGAATTGGCGACAGCGCGGTATTCAGCACGATAACATTGGGCTGAAGCACCTCAGCCTGAGCTGCAAGCGTCTCGAGCTGTCCGCGGCCAACATAATGATTGGGAGAAATGCGGGTCAGTGGCAGCACATCGGCCTTTGTCACATCGATATCAATGGCCAATGCGAGCCCGACAGCTTCATCGAGTTGAACCTGGTTTGTCCTGATATGATGCCCAGTGGGTCGTTTCAGCGCGGGGTGGAGCACCCATGCTGTTTCGCTAACTGCGCTCGCATCAAATTCAAAAGGCGTTTTCAGAAATTTCGGCCTATCTTACTCAATCGGCGCTGTCATCGCCTTGCTCATCGAATAACGAAATTGGTCCGGCTGGCATGACGGTGGAGATTGCATGCTTATAGACGAGCTGAGCTTGACCATCGCGGCGCAGCAAAACACAAAAGTTATCGAACCAGGTTATAACGCCTTGGAGCTTTACACCATTCACTAAAAAGACCGTCACCGGTGTTTTAGATTTTCGTACTGTATTTAAAAAAACATCCTGCAAATTATGGGATTTGTCCGACATAACGCCCTTATTTCTTTTTGCTAAGTCCTTCGTACATATTCCTTATTCACGCTCGTTCCCCTATCAAGGAAGCGAAACCGGCACAATAGATTCTAACGCATAATCAATAGACTCTATAACATTGATTTATAATTCCTACCGAACCGATAGCTATGTATTAATACACGAGCATAAGCTCAAGAGCGAAAATTGCACTGCTGCGGTGCAAAATGCGATCACAGGTTGTCACCCGCTACCGCGCAAACCTGGATCTCTAGCATCGAACTAGATGTGTGGCATCAAAAGAGTGATCTTGGAACATTCGCACGGACGTTTCGATGTTTTAGGATCCGTGAGGCATTTCCTATCGATTACTGGATCGAACTTACACGCCAGCGTCAGCGCTTAAAAAACTTGATAAAGATGAACGAGAGGAGGACCAGAAACTCCAGTTTGCCAAGCAGCATCAGCACCGCGCAGGTCATCATCATGCCCGGTGACAAGGCACCATAACCAGCAAATCTCGCATCCATAAGCTCTGGCAACGGGCCGGCATTTGTCGCTGAGGAAACGCTGACCGCAATCGCCGTTAAGAAAGGCATTTGCAGCGCACTGAGAAACAAGGAGCCGACAGCAATCGTCACAGCAATAACCAGCACAAGCGCCCATACGCCGAGCATATCCGGCGCTTTAATAATCCGCCGATCAAATGAGACCGGGTTTAAACGATGCGGATTACTCACTCGAATAAGCTCTGCATTTACAAAGCGATCAATCAATTGCGCGCGCAGGACTTTGATGCCGCCGGTGGTGGAACCTGCCATACCGCCAGCAACAGTGAGACACAGCAATAAGATGCCAATTGAAAGCGGTGCCGTTTGTGTTCCAAGCGGTGAAATACCAGTTGTGGAAACTGCGGATAATGCAAGAAAAAAGACGTCTCGCAGCCGCAAAATGTCGCCCTGGATTGCGCCGGTGAGGAGTGAAATTGTGAACACCGCTAAAACGCCAAGCGCGAGCAAGCGAAACAGCGAGCGCGTTTCTCGGTCTCGCCAATACACAGAGACATCGCCGCGGACAGCGGCGTAGTGCAGGCTGAAGTTTAGGCAGCCCAATGTAAGCAAAACAAGTACGGCAATTATCGGCAGGCCGCCAATGTAAAGCGATAGGCCCTGTTCACTCGGAATATAGCCGCCTGTTGAAACGCCGATCATTGAAAAAGAAACAGCCAGTCCGGCTGGAAGCCCGGCCAGCATGAGCAGCAAAACGGCCATGCCCGTGATGGATACGTACAGGCGGCCAATCGTTCGGCCCACGCGCATAACCTTCGCAAAATAGGTTGTCGCCTCCCCGTGCGGCAAATAATCCAGCGTGAAAGCCGTGCCAGCCAGGTTTAGAACGGGCTGAATGCCAAGCGCAAAGACCAGAAACAGCCAACCGCCCAGCCATTCCAACATGACGCGCCAGGCAACGAGCGCATCAGGCAACAACGATGGCCTTGCCAGCGCTGATGCCCCTGTCGTTGTCAATCCGCTGACGCTTTCAAACCAGCTGATTAGCAGAGTATTACCGTACAAATAAAACGGAACGGCGGCAATCATCGGTAGAAACAGTGTGAGAATTCCGCATGTGATAAGCGCTTGTTCGCGGTCGGTATTGGACGAAACGTCAAGATCCGTGGCAAGCACCAACGCAACGCCGCATGTTGTAAGGAGCGCCGAATACAAGAGCCAAAGCAATGCTTGATCATCATAGCTGTCGAGCCGACTAAAAATCGCGCAGACGACGCTGCCAACAGCCATGATAAGCATCACATAAGCTAAAAATCGAACGGCAATGGGCATGTCTGAAGCTTTAGCTGTGAAGGAGGTGACTAAAAATACTCAAGCCGAACCGCAAACATTTGCTCAACCTTGCGGACCATATCGGCGAGCGCGAAAATCACCACACGGTCTTTGGGCTCAATAACTGTATTGGAGCGCACAGACATGACTTTCCCGCTGCGATAAATGGAGCCAATGCGGATGCCGTCCGGCAACTTCGCCTTGCTAATCGTTTTACCCACCAATGCTGATGTCTCAAGCGCTTCAGCCTCTAAAACTTCGGCACGCCCATCGGCAAGTGAATGTACGCTGCGAATTCTGCCGCGCCTGATCTCGCCCAAAATTCGTGAAACGGTAATTTCGCGCGGATCGATCACCACATCGAGCCCCAATTGGCTGAGCAAGGGCCGGAACGTCTGATTGTTGATGAGTGCCATAGACTTCTTTGCGCCAAGCCGCTTGGCCAGCAACGACGCGAGGATATTCACTTCATCATCATTGGTGACGCAGATTACGCGCTCAGCTGAGCCAACGCCGACCTCGTCAAGCAGCTCTGAATCAAGTGCGCTGCCGTGTAGCACGGTGATATCTGGCAGCAGCTGTGCCAAACGCTCGGCGCGGCCACGGTCATGCTCTAAGATGGAGACGTTCTTTGCAAAACCGCGCTTTGACAGATCATCGCCCAAGAAATAACCCACATTGCCGCCGCCCATTAATACCATGCGGCCACCGCGTTTTACGTCTTTGCCAAAAACACTTAAGGCACGTTCCATCTGCTCTCGCGCACATGAGAAATAGGCTTTATCGCCGATCAACATCATGTCATCAGCAGCGACGGTGAGCACTTTATCGCCGCGAATAATCCCCATAACGGTGAGATCTAGGTCGGGAAAAAGTGTTTCAAGCTGGCGCAGCGGCGTGTCAACGACAGGACAATCCTCGTCAATATTAACACCAACCACTGACACTGCATCATCAACAAAGGGCATGATATCGCTCGCACCGGGCAGCTCTATCCGGCGCCTTATGGCCGCGGCAATCTCAACCTCAGGCGAAATAATCACATCGATAGGCAGGTTATCGCGGCTGAATAAATCGGCCCATTCGGCGCCCAAATAGGACTGGTTGCGCACCCGTGCGATTTTAGTGGGGATGTTAAACAACGAATGCGCCACTTGGCAGGCGATCATGTTGACTTCATCTGAAAGGGTCACCGCTACAATCATATCGGCATCCGACGCTTTGGCTTTGTCCAAAATATCAGGTGATGAGGCGAACCCAACAATACCTTGTACATCCAGCATTTCAGTGGTGTTTTGGACCAGCTCGATGGATTGATCGATGACGGTAACGTCATTGCGCTGCTGGCTTAAGCGGCGCGCAATGGAATAGCCAACACGCCCTGCCCCGCAAACGATTACGCGCATTTACCCTAGCCCCTTAACCGCGGCAGCTTGCGCCGCTTATTGTTCTGCGGCGGTTGTATCACGTTTCGACAAATTAAGCCCCAAGGACTTTAGTTTGCGATGCAGGGCTGAGCGCTCCATACCGACAAAGGCAGCGGTCTTAGAAATGTTGCCGGAAAAGCGGCCAATTTGGACCTTCAAATATTCACGTTCAAAAGCTTCGCGGGCCTCGCGCAAGGACGACGTGACGATATTGATTTGTGAATTCACGTGCATCAATTGATTGGGCTCTGCGGACAATTCTGCCGGCAGCGCATCAATGGTGATTTGGTTGTCTTCTTCACCAGCCAAAATAACCATGCGCTCGAGCACATTGCGCAGCTGTCGAACATTGCCTGGCCACTCATAGGCTTGCAAGGCAGCAAGAACATCATCCGTCAGCCGCAGCGGCCCGTTTGCCCCGCGCTTTGTCCCTTGCAGCATATCGAGGAAGTGATGCGCCAATTGCGGAATATCTTCGCGTCGATCACGCAATGGCGGGATGGCAAGCGGTACGACGCCAAGGCGGTGATAAAGGTCCTCACGAAAGCTGCCGACGGAAATGAGTTCAATAAGATCGCGCGATGTGGCACTGATGATGCGCACATTGACGCGCACTTTTGTGCGACCGCCAAGCCGCTCAAAGCTCTGGTCTGTGAGCACACGCAGGATCTTTGCCTGTGTGTTGCGCGGCATATCAGCCACTTCATCAAGAAACAAAATCCCGCCATGCGCGCGTTCGAGCAGACCTGGCCGCACCACTTCGCCATTTTGTTCAACGCCGAACAGCTCTGATTCCATGCGGTCAGGTTCAATATTGGCCGCACTGACCACAATAAAGGGTTCGTCCGAACGTGGCGATAACGCGTGCAGCATCCGCGCCGCCACTTCCTTGCCGGAGCCTGGAGGACCAGAAATCAAGACGCGACTGTTGGTTTTTGCAACCTTTTGCAGCTGTGTGCGGGTCTGATTAATGGCCGATGATTTACCGGTCAGCTCATGGTCAATACCGGCGCGCCGACGCAGCTCTTCATTTTCACGGGCGAGCCGATCAACCTCCGTCGCGCGCTGCACCATGAGCAATAAATGATCACTTTGGAAGGGCTTTTCGATAAAGTCATACGCACCGCGCTTGATTGCCGAAACGGCTGTTTCAACATTGCCATGGCCACTAATCATGATCACGGGCAAGCTCGGATCGCTGGCCTTTATGCGGTCAAGCAGTTCTAGCCCATCAAGCTCCGAGCCCTGCAACCAGATATCGAGAATAATGAGCGATGGCCGCCGGGCAGCAAGTGCGGCAAGGGCTTCAGTACTGGTGAGCGCGGTACGTGTGTCATACCCTTCATCCGATAAGATGCCGGAGATCAACTCGCAAATGTCACCTTCGTCATCAACGACGAGAATGTCTAATGCCATTACCCTGTGTCCATTTCTTGCGCCGTTTCTTCGGCAATCGCTTTGTTTTCGGCATAGCGCCTATGGCGTGTCGCCAGAGCATCGCGGAACAGTGTGATGGTCACGACCGCACCGCCACCTTCGTGGTCAGATAATTCAATGTGCGCACCATGGTCTTCAATGATCTTTTTGACGATGGCAAGGCCAAGTCCAGTCCCTTTCGCCCGCGTGGTGACATAAGGTTCCATCAGCGTCAGGCGCTCAGCGGTTGGCAGCCCTGTACCATTATCACTCACGGCAAGTGTGAGCGTGTCTTGATCGGCTTTTAAGACGACCTGTATCGCACCCCTAAAATCCATGCCATGAGTTGTTTTTTCCTCAGCATTTTCAATACTTTCTAGGGCGTTCTTTATAATATTTGTTATAGCCTGGGCGATTAGACGTCTGTCACATGGAACAGTGATCGGGCCATCTGGTAATTCGAGACTAAAATCGACCTGTGGCCGCACAACTTCGTGTAAAAACACGGCTTGGCGGACCACATCTTTTAAATCATCGATCCGAAATGTTGGCGCTGGCATACGTGCAAAGGAGGAAAACTCGTCCACCATATTACGCAGGTCTCCGACTTGCCGGATAATGGTTTCGGTACAGCGTTCGAATGTTGAGGGATCAGTACTGATTTCATGCAGATATTTGCGCTGCAATCGTTCGGCGGATAATTGAATGGGGGTGAGCGGATTTTTGATCTCATGCGCAATGCGGCGCGCCACGTCCGCCCAAGCCGCACGGCGTTGGTAAGACAGTTTTTCTGTCATGTCGTCAAACGTCAGCACATACCCTGTCACCTGCTGGCCATCTTGTTCGGCGGAGACCCGCACGTCCAAGGTGCGGACGATATCAAACACCTCAATTTCGACCTGCGCTTCTAAACTCCGGTGCGGACTATCCATCAGACTGTGCAGGACATCACCAAGTTTTGGCGCAACGCTGCTGAGCAACTGACCTTGCACATTTTTACCCGATTTGAGCCCTAGTAAGTCCGTCGCCGAGCGGTTTATGGCATC
>JBCCLR010000149.1:0-9585 GCA_039026755.1 Pseudomonadota bacterium
CTGTGCTATCCACGCCATATCGCCATGCCGCTGCTTGGCGAGGAAGCGCTGCAAGGCGGCCTGTGTATCTTTTGATGTGCGTGCTGGCGTTATGCCAAGGCTGGCAAAGCCTAGCGCTGTCGATTTACGGCGCAGCGCAGCGATATCAAAAGTCGAGTTGGTCATAATGCGGTGCAGGTTTAAGCCCAGGCATCCGGTCAGCCAAAATAGGGCGCATGCTGGGGCGGCTTTTCAGCCGAGCATACCAGTCTTGCGCGCCCGAATGGGCTGACCAATCAATCATTCCCAAATAATCAATAATCGAAATATGGGCCGCTGCTGCAATATCGGCAATGGTAAAGCGATCTCCAGCCAGCCAGCTGCGCCGGGCAAACAGATGCTCGATATAGTCCAGATGAGTCTTTAAGTTATGGCTGGCAGCGCGCACGGCCTTGGCATTTGGCGGGGCTTTCGTGATGAACCGCTTGGCGACTTTCTCAGCAAAAGCGTAGGCCGTGACTTCGGTATAGAATTTCACATCGAACCAAGCAGCCAAACGGCGCGCTTCAGCAGCGGTGAGATCCGTGTCCCCAAGCAGCGAGACGTCATCGGCATATTGCGCGCTGAGATATTCAAAAATAGCACCGGAATCCGACAGCACCCGTTCGTCTTCGTCAGAGGTCAGCACGGGCGTCAGCCCAGCTGGGTTCATGGCAATAAAGTCCGGTTCGGCATCCCATGGCCGCACGCTTATCAGGTCAAAGTCCAGCCGATATTCAGCCAAGACCAACCGGATCTTGCGCGAAAACGCGCACAGCGAAAAGTGATGCAGATGCCACATGCGCGGCTGTGTAAGGTGTTTTGTACACAGAGGAAAGTGTCAAGCGCGCTGAAACACGGTGTTTCAAGGACCCATCGCTCTTTTCAACAGCGGATAGTTTACGCTACAGCAACGCCTTACGCGCTAAAGGCCGTTACATCATGTCTCTGTTTCAACTCTTCGTTCTGGCGCTGGTGCAAGGCATCACCGAATTTTTGCCCATCTCTTCCTCTGGTCACCTCATTTTAGTGCCGGAAATGACCAATTGGCCAGACCAGGGCCTTGCCATCGATGTGGCCGTACATGTCGGCACCTTAGGCGCCGTGATGCTGTATTTTCGCAGCGACGTGGCGCGCCTGGCCAATGGCGGCCTGCAAAGCCTTGGCCGGCGCGGCGACGGCGCGGACAAACAGCGGTTTTGGCAGCTGGTGATTGCCACCATCCCTGTTGTGATTGCCGGCCTTGCGCTCAAAACCGCTGGCCTGGATGACGCCCTGCGCGATCCTTTGGTCATCGCCGCCGCGTCCATCGGGTTTGGCCTCATTTTGTATGTGTTTGATATGCGCGCGCCTCGGCTTAACGTCATACAGGCCATGTCCTATCGGCACGCCGTCATACTCGGCTGCGCTCAAGTTCTGGCACTCATCCCCGGTGCAAGCCGCGCTGGCACCACTATGACAGCTGCGCGCGCATTGGGCTATAAACGCCCCGACGCAGCCCGGTTCTCTATGCTGATGTCAATCCCGACAATTCTGGCCGCAGGGCTGCTGCTCGGCCTTGATGTGGTGTCTGGCGGGACCCAACTCGGCAGCGATGCAGCAATTGCCGCCGCACTGTCTTTTGTTTCAGCATTGGCAGCGATCCATTTCCTGATGCGCTGGCTGGAGCATGCGTCTATGACGGTGTTTGTCTTCTACCGGGTCGCGCTGGGCGGGGTGTTGCTGTGGTGGTTTCTTTAGAGCAGTTTCGAAACAAGCGGAAACCGTTTATTCGATTTGCGATTAGGCCCAACGAAGGGCCATGAACGTTCTTATGTCCGCAGTGGCTATGAGAAGGTTCTAGGTCACTCAGCCGTCTTTTTTGAAAATCGGCCCCGCGGGCGATAGCGCACCAAATAGCTCGGCGCGATAGACTCCATGGTTGTCGGCTCAATGCCAAACGCCTCAAGCCCAAGAGCGCCTTCCCCGACAACATTGTCGTTTTCAAGCATCTTCACTTGGCCAAGCGTCAGCGGCGGATTGGGTAGCATGCCAAGCACCGCGCCTTGCAGCTTTGCCAGCGGCGTGGGGATCGGCAGGAACGGGCGCCGGCGCATGGTCTCGCTCAAAATAAAGCTCAGCACCTCTTTGAAGCTATAGGTCTTTGGGCCGCCCAGCTCGTAGGTTTTGCCTTTAAAATCATCCTGCGTAAGCGCCTGGAAGACGGCAGTTGCAACATCACCCACATAAACCGGCTGAAACCGTGTATTGCCGCAAATAAGCGGCATGAACGGCGCTTTCGCGGCCAAATCGCCAAACCGGTTTAAAAAACCATCTTCCGGCCCAAACACGATTGACGGCCGCAAAACTGTTGCGTTTGGGAACGCCTCAAGCACGGCATGTTCACCGCGGCCTTTGGTGCGCGCATAGCCGACATCACTGCTAGCATCTGCGCCAATGGCCGACATTTGTACAAACCGCTCTAGGCCAGCCGCCGCCGCAATTTGTGCGCAGCGTGCGGCGCCTTCCTGTTGCACGGCATCAAACTTCTGCTTGCCGCTTTCAAACAAGATGCCCACCAAGTTGACCGCGCCATCAGCCCCCTCAAGCGCGCGCTCTAGCGAGGCGTCATTGAGCACACTGGCGGCCACCGGCATGATTTGCCCAACCGATCCGAGCGGCTTTAAAAACAGCGCTTTTTCAGGATTGCGTACGGCGACACGAACCCGGTGACCAGCTGCCGCCAAGCGCTGCACAATATAGCGCCCGAGAAAGCCCGATCCGCCAATCACCGTATAAAGTTGATCTGCCATATGCCGCTCACTGACCGTCTGCCGCGTCTCCCATAGCAACTAGAGTGTGCTTGTCCCGGGTAAAGCGGACGAAACAGCGCATCTATACGCGATCCCTGACGCTGTATCAAAGCTTGACGCCGCGCCGCCAAAAGCGCTACGTCCCCCAGCCTACCCCGTGCCCAGATGGCGGAATTGGTAGACGCGCTGGCTTCAGGTGCCAGTGGCCGCAAGGCCGTGGAGGTTCGAGTCCTCTTCTGGGCACCATTTTTGTTGGTCTACCGCGCGGTCGCGCTACTTGAGACCGATTTTGTTTGGTCTACCGCGCGGTCGCGCTACTTGAGACCGATTTTGTTTGGTCTACCGCGCGGTCGCGCTACTTGAGACTGATTTTGTTTGGTCTACCGCGCCTTGCGCTACTTGAGACGTGTTTTATCTTGTCTACCGCGCCTTGCGCTACTTGAGACGTGTTTTATCTTGTCTACCGCGCCTTGCGTCACTTGAGACCGTTTCTGTTGGGTCTAGTGCGCCCGTCATATTTGGCGCGCTGCTTAAGATCAGTTATCCTTGGTTTACCACATGGTCAAGCTGCGCAAGAACCACTTTATTCGGTCTACTGGGCACTCCACGCAATAGCACCGCGCCCATGCGCTTCTAAATACTCATTCGCCTTCGAGAAATGCTGGCAGCCGAAAAAGCCTCTATGTGCCGAAAGCGGAGACGGGTGCGGGGCTGTCAGGATGAGGTGTTTGGCCTCGTCAATCAGCGTCTGCTTGGCCTGCGCAGCGCTGCCCCAGAGCAGGAAAGCGCAGTTTTTTCGGCGGTCTGAGACCGCCTTTATGGCGGCGTCGGTAAAGGCTTCCCAGCCTTTACCGCGATGTGACCCGGCGGCGTTTGCGCGCACGCTCAGCACCGTGTTAAGCAGCAAAACGCCTTGCGTTGCCCAATGCGTTAAATCGCCGTGCGGTGGCGGCGGCGCGCCGATATCGTTTTCAATTTCTCGGTAGATATTGCGCAGCGACGGCGGGATTTTCACATCTCGCGGCACTGAAAAAGCAAGGCCCATGGCTTGGCCAGGGCCATGATAGGGATCTTGCCCCAAAATCACGACTTTTACATTATCCAGCGGCGTGAGTTTAAACGCCCGAAACAGCGCATCGCGCGCGGGATAAATCGGATGTGGACCTGCCAATTCTTGGCAATAGAATTGCTTTAGCGCCGCCGCAAAGGGCCGTGCAGTTTGGCCTGCAAGCGCACTGCGCCAACCGCCCTCGAGCTCTGTATCAATCCAGACTGCCACCCCGCGTTATTGCATATTTGCGCGCGTAGAAGCCAGGCTGGCTTTCATGGGCTGTTGCTGCTGCCAGCTGGCGGTACACACCACCATGGCGAAAAGCGCCCGTTTAGTCCTTGGAACGCTGGCCGTATAATTCAAGCTGATGGCGCTCAAGTGTATAGCCCATGCGCGATGCAATCTCGTTTATCATGGCATCAATTTCATCATTATCGAAGTTGATCACCTCGCCAGACCCGGTGTCGATCAAGTGGTTGTGCTTGTTGCTGCGGGTGAGTTCATAGCGCGACTTGCGGTTGCCGAATGCGTGGCTGGCGATGAGCTCGTGATCTTCAAGCACGCGCAGCGTGCGGTACACAGTGGCGATGGCAATGGCGGGATCAACCTGGCGGCAGCGCTCATAGATCCGATCAACATCGGGGTGATCGGTCGCATCTTCAAGCACATTGCAGACAAGCTCGCGCTGCGGCGTCAGGCGGATACCTTGTGCGCGCGCATTTTCAACTAAAGTTGTTTCAGTCATTGGGTTCTCCTTTTAACACGCTTTTCCCCTCAACCTTCAGACTTCCTCATGCACCGCGGCTTTGTTGTCTTGGCTGCACCTTAATCTGCTGCAAAGCTATGTTTGCTGCAAAAGAGTACGCTTGCGATGTCTGGAGATGGCAGTTGATAAATTGCGCTTGCAAGCTTAGTAGTGTTGCCAAACCGCACATAGACCTATCGCGCGACAGTCTCCTATATATAAGACGCCTGAGACGCCCAATTGGACACCCAAAAAGAAAAATTTTTTAATTTTGATAGGCCCAGAATATCGATACCCGCCCTTTAATGCGAATAAGTCTCAGTTTCTTCCAAAAGCCGTGTGTTTAGGCCGTTTTATGGTTTCTCAATCATACCGTAATCCCAATGGGCAACTGGTAAGCGACGCGGCAATCGACGGTGTTGTGCGCACGCCACAGTTGTATTGCAAATGGCACATTGAGGCCGCAGCAAATGGTGCCATGCGACCTGCAAAGAATACGCGTTCAGGCCTATGAGCGAGGAACATGCCAACGCGCGCACCGCCGGCTGCGCACACCGACTGGTCGTTTTTGCGGCGGTATCTTTCATGAGTTTGGCTCTTGTAGGTTTAGCGCCAGCAGCGCACGCGGCTGACATAGATGATGAAGCTGTGGAAGACATTATTGTCACCGCCACCAAACAAGCCGCTCCACTGTCTGAGTTAGCGCTCAGCGTCACTGTGGTGGAGGGCGACGTTCTTTCCACATTCAACGGCGCGGAAGACCTGACCCAGCGGGTGGCCGGCTTGCAAGCCGCCGTCGCAAACGGCACGCAAATCGCGTTTCAAATTCGCGGCATTGGCGCCGTTGATCATCAAGCGCTCACACCCACTGCGGCAGCGGTTTATGCTGATGGTGTATTTTTATCGACCAATGTGCAAACCTCGCCGCTGCTGTTTGATACCGCGCGCTCGGAGGTCTTGAAAGGCCCACAAGGCTCCCTTTATGGGCGCAATGCATCAAGCGGCGCCATTAACTTCGTCTCGGTCCAGCCCGGTGACGCGTTGGAAGGCTATGCGCAGCTGACCTACGGTACATTCGAGCGTATCAACCTACTGGCGGCGAGCAGCGTGCCGGTGTCAGAACAGCTGTCACTGCGCTTATCAGGACGCTATCTTAGCCAAGACCCAACGCTCGATAATGTGGTGACGAACGCCGATGTTCCGGCGCCGCCAGAGGCCGGCGGTGTGCGTGATGAATTTGGGCTGCGGTCAATCGCACGCTATGACGTATCCGCGCAAACCCGCATCACGGTGAACCTGCACTATGCGGAGGACAATGGCATCAACGTTGCGCCGCGCAACGATAGTCTTGATATTGGCAAACACGAAATCTCCATTGGGCCAGACGGCATCCAAGATACCGACAATGAATTTTTCGGTGCTTTCGTGAGTTTTACACATGACTTTGGCAAGTGGACGCTGTTCTCGCAAACCGCCTATGAGGGGTATAATCAGCAATATGGTTTCGATTTTGATGGGACCCCAGCGCCTTTTGGCGTGCCAAGCCTAAACAGCAACTTGCGCTACGACCGCAACCTAGACCAGTTCACCGAAGAGCTGCGGCTCAGCTATCGTACACCCAGCATGGATTTCATGGCTGGGGTTTTTCTTGCCGCGGAAGATTTTGACCAGGAATATCTACTGTTTTGCGGAGAGCTCAATCCCACGACGCTGCTGGGCACGTGCCGCTATGTGGGCGCGCCGGGGCGGGTCGGGTCAAACCCCGCATCAGATGGCGTCGCCACCACTTTGCAATCGCTTATTGAGCAGCAGCGCCGCACTGCTGCGGCTTTTACGTATAACACAATCGAACTGGCAGATCGGCTTGATCTGGTCGTCGGCGCGCGGCTGACCTATGAGCGCATTGAAGGCAGCGGCGAAGGCCGGCACATTTTTGATGATGGCACAGTAGCGCTCAATAACCGCGATGACCTTGGCCCTGCAGTGGGCAGCAACGTGATAAACGACACACAGCTTACCGGTAACCTCGGACTGAATTACCGCCTGGCAAGCGATACCCTTGTTTATGCATCCTATGCGCGCGGCTATAAAAGCGGCGGCTTTAATGGTGAAGTGATCAACAATGCGACACACTTTGCCGATGAAGGTTTGTTTGGCGCAGAGACCGTGGATGCCTTTGAGCTGGGGCTGAAGTTCAAAGGCGATGCAATAGCGCTCAACGTTGCCGGCTTTTACCAGCTTTACGATGCGCCGCAGGCGAGGATCTTCGTGCCGTTTGATACCGGCAATGGCGGTTCGTTTACGTCCAATTCACTGGCCAACTTAGATGAGGCGACCTCTTTTGGGCTCGAAGCGGATGTGACGTGGCAGCCCATCGAAGGCTTGGATATGTTCGCTGGGCTGACAGTGCTCGATACGCAAATCGATCAGCAAGAAGATCCAGCCGTGCCGCAAAATGCGGAAAATTTTGACGGCAATCGCCTGCCCTTCGCCTCCGAAGTGTCACTGGTCTTTAACGTGCGCTATGAATGGCCACTAACCCCGACCCTGTCTGCTGCGGTGCAGGCCAATGGCAAATACCAAACCGACTTTTTCTTAGACGCTGAAGGCTTAGAAGAGCGCCGCCAAGAGGGCTATGAAGTGATTGATGTTTCAGCGTTTCTTTATCTCGACAATGGCCTAGAAATTGGCGCCTGGGCACGCAACCTGACAAACCAGGATTATGCAGTCTCCGGCTTTGGCTTTATTGGCTACAACACATTCCGCAGCGAACCGCGCACCTATGGCGTGACAGCGCGCTTTCGCTACTAAGCCGGCGCGGTCCTATCGCGCCAACCTGCACTTTCCTTGCCGTCTGGTGGATAATTCGGGGCTTTGATCCAAATCTATAAGCGCGCCGTGTCAAAGCTGCGGCACAACGATGAGGAAAGCCATGCAAGAAGCGCAGCTGATAGACGCTTTACAGCCACTTTTTGACCAATGGGTCAAATATTTCGCAGTCAATGATTTTGCCAGCGTTGAAAGCCTTTGGGTCAAAAATTTGGACCGGCCGTATTACGTGGCGGAAGAACATGATGTGCTGATGAGCACGTGGGAAGAAGTGCGCGCCTACTGGGCTGAAACCGCCAAGATCAACACTGATTTCAAAGGCCGTATTGCCATCGTCAATGCCAAATTGACAAGTCCTGGCCAAGCGATGGTGCAGTTTGAACTGGCCTGGAAGATGTCCCTTGTGGGCTGGCCGCGGCCGCTTGGCGGCATCAATCGCGGCATGGCAGGCTTTACCGAGACCGCGGACGGCTGGCGTTTCCATAGCTATATGGAAGCGCCCATGGCTCCCATTACCTATTTCCGCAAATACGGTGCTTCAGACGCGACCATGAAAGAGCTCAGCACGGTCTATATGGATATTGCCGAAAAGCTCGACTTTCCGGCGGCAAAATAATGGCTGACGTAGCGCTCGAGACACCGCACGGCAGAACCAACGAGTTTGCACTTGGCTGGCCGGTCGTGACCGCCTGCATGGTGGGCATGATGCTCGGCATCTCCGCCGTGCCCTTCTACACCATCGGTGTTTTCGCCGGCCCAGTTATTGAAACTTTTGGCTGGACCCGCGCGCAGTACCAAGGCGCCTTTACGTTCATGTTAGCCGGCGCGTTTATTGGCCCATTGGTCGGTCATCTTTGCGATAAGCTGGGCACCCGCAAAGTCGCGCTGACGTCCGTCACTTTATTTGCCCTGTCCTTTGCCAGCCTTGGTGTCCTGACCCAGCAGTCCATCTGGACATTTTACGCAATTTGGGCAGTCATGGCATTCGTTGCGCAAGGCACGGGGCCGATCCCTTGGACGCGGGCAATTAGCGAATGGTTTTATCAGCAACGCGGACTCGCCTTTGGCATGGCGCTGATGGGCAGCGGTTTTACAGCATTTCTTGCGCCGCCGCTGGTCAACGCCTTGATTTCCGCAGCGGGATGGCGCCTGGCCTATGTCATCGTCGGCGCGGGGGTTTTCACCATTGCGTTTCCGGTCCTCTTTTGGGGTCTACGCGCGGCGCCGCAATCTGTCCTAGATAGCGGCGCTGAGCGCGCCCAAAGCATGTCTACGCGCTATGGGAAAACGCTGCGCGAAGCGCTCCGTTCATATCGCTTTTGGGTGATTGCAATCGCATTTTCGATGATTTCGTTGGGCGTATCGGGGATCATTTCAAACCTTGTTTTGCTGCTTACTGATCGCGGTTTCACGCCGCAACTCGGCGCGCTTATTGCGTCATTGGTCGGCTTGTCCGTCCTGCTTGGGCGGCTGCTGGTTGGTGCGCTTTTAGACCGGTTTTGGGGCCCTGCCATTGCATTTGTTCTCATGGCGTTACCGGCATCTGCCTGCCTGATGCTGGCCAGCACCGAACTTTCCACAGCACTGACTGTCGTTGCCGTCTTCATTGTCGGTTTTGCCGCCGGCGCGGAATTTGACATCATCGCCTACTTCATCACGCGGTATTTTGGGCTGAAGCACTACGGCAAGATTTATGGCGTGCAATACACCATCTTCTTCCTCGGTGCCGGCATTGCGCCACTGGTCTTCGCAGCTGTGTATGACGCCGCACAGAGCTATGGCCCGATTTTAACGGCCGCTGCAGCGATGTTTTTGATTGCAGCAGCGATGCTGTTGACCCTTGGCCGGTACCCCAATCTAGCCGAGCCCGATAGCACACCCTAAGCCTTGCATCGTTTGGAGGACCCCCATGTTCAAAACCTTTTCCATGAGCCTTTTAGCGTGTTGCAGTATCGCCGTTGCGGCGTGCTCAAACGAAACGAGCGACACACCCCAGCCGATCACCGAATTCGAAGGCGTTAAAACCGGGCCATGGCGCGTGGTGCTTGAGCATCCAGGCGGCGGCCTCCCCTTCACGCTGGAAATTGCTGCAGGGCCGCAAGCGTTTTTCATCAATGGGCCTGAGCGGATGCCAGCGGAGGAGATCACCA
>JBCCLR010000150.1:0-9573 GCA_039026755.1 Pseudomonadota bacterium
CAGCAGATTGAGCGGCTGGAACATTTGCATGAGCATCGTGTTCACCAGAACGATATCACCCACCGTGTAGCCAGCCGAAAGCATGCGCCACGCCACCAGCGCCATGCATCCCGCAAGGCATAGGCTGGTGAGAAAGCCTTGTCCGATGTTCAGGAGGGCGAGCGAGGCATCCGAAGCGGATGCCGCGTCTTCGTATTTCTTCAGCGCACCGTCATATTGGCGAATTTCATGTCGCTCATTGCTGAAATACTTGACGGTCTCGTAATTTAACAGGCTGTCAATTGCGCGGGAATTTGCCTTGGTATCCTGGTCAACCATTTCCTTGCGCAGCTTCGTGCGCCATTCGGTGACCACACTGGTATAAGTAATGTAGCCCAGCACACAGGCCAAGGTGATTGCTGACAGCTCCCAACCAAACTCGATGCCGAATATCCACGCAACGGCAAACAGCTCGATTAACGTCGGCACGATGTTAAACACCATAAAGTACAGCATGGTGTTGATTGATTTGGTGCCCCGTTCAATGGCGCGCGTCAGGCCGCCCGTACGGCGCTCAAGATGAAATCGCAGAGAAAGCCTGTGCAAGTGTTTGAAAACATCAAGGGCAATACCGCGCACTGCGCGTTGGCCAACCCGCACATACACAGCGTCACGGATGTAATTAAAGGCCGTGGCACCAAAGCGTGCCAAACCATAAGCACCGATCAAGCCAACGCCTAATACAATACCGGGCGACGCCGCATCTTCGAGCGCATCGACAGCATCGCGAAAGAAAAACGGCACAATGAGTGTAAGGGCTTTCGCAAGCACCATAATGAAAACCGCAAGGCCGATACGCCATTTTAGATCAGGCACATCGCGCGCCCAGAGGTAGGGCATAAAACGCTGCAAAGTTTGATGGGCGGGGCGATGTGCGAAAGTGTCGTGCGCGGAAGCGCTCATAGACGATGTCCTTTGACGCTCAATGTAGGCCCTCAGTCTGTAAATTCCAGTCACCTCATGGTCAATTGGACGAACGGTTCGTCGCTTTTACGCACTATACTGCAGCGCACCAATTTGTCGCACTTAGCCTATTTTTCCTTGAGAGAGGGACTAAAAAAATCCCTTAAGAATTAAATAACAATATATAAATCAATTATTTAACAATATATGATTGCAGTATATGCAAGTATATATGCGATCAATACAATTGTGTGCGACGCAGCATTTTCATACCTCTTTAAGTGTAAGAGATGCACATTCAGCGCACTCAAGACGAAAAGGATGATGGCATGAAAACTTTTTTCTCAAGCCTGGTAGGTGGCGCGATTTTAGCGGTTGTTGCAACAACAGCGGCGTCAGCATTCACCACATGGGATACATTTGAATACAACGGCTACAGCGTGAAGGCACGCTACGCTGATGGCGAATTGCGCTACATCAAAGCGAAGAATGAAACCACTGGTGATAAATTCTCTGGCCGCGTAAGCGTCGGCGGCATTGCCGTCATTGATACTGTCGATGGCAAGCGCCGATTTGACATTAATGTCTTAGAAGCGCGCCTGAAAAGCCGCACTGAGCTACGGGACCTGGCACAGGTCGCCAACTAGAACCGATACATGATTTTTTTTAAAGCTGGGGTAACACGCGTTATCCCAGCTTTTTTTATTGAGCGAGCCTTTAAAAAAAAGACAGCGCAAGCATCGGCGACAACATCCATAAAACGTCCAAATCGAAAGGGTGTTAGACGCTACTCGGCGGCCTGCTCTGCGGGCATGTCATTAATGATCCACGAGCGCAGCTTACGGATCACACGGTCATCCATGCGCTTGCGCTGGCACACAAAAGAATAGCGGATTTGGCTATCAACTTCGACATCATAGACCCGGATAAGGCGGCCGTCGTTCAAGTACGGGCGGGCTAGAAAGTCGAATGTAAAACCAAGGCCCATACCGCTTGCAGCTGCATCGACCATCACTGGGCCGCTGTTAAAGGTGTTGATTGATATGGGCTGCACCGGCGATTGACCAAATTGTTCAAGCCAAGCGTCCGTTACATCGGGGATGTTGTGCAACAACAAGCGCGGCAATCGAGCAAAATCCTGTGGTGAAGGGTCTTCCCCCAGGTCTTGCAGAAGCGCCGGCGCGATAACGGGAAAGGAAGCAAAGCGGCCGATTTCCTCAATGTAAAGCTCTTTGCTTTCTTCCGCATTTTCATACACAACGCCAGCATCAAGATCATGCCCAATTCGGCTGAGCGCCATAGGTGCAGTATCAAATTGCAGCTGTGTGTTCGGCGACCTGCGCCGCCATTCACCAATACGCGGCATCACAAACGCTTTGGCGAAACCCGGCGGCATTGCCAATTTTAGGATCACATCGCGAGATTGGCCGCGCGCTTCCTCACACGCGGCGCGGATTGCATCAAAGGACGGTGCTAAACGTCGATACAGCTTTACACCGGCTTCAGTCAGCCGGATTTCGCGATTAAGCCGGTCAAACAGATCGACACCAAGATCTTCTTCTACGCTTTTAATGCGCCGGCTGAAGGCGGAAGGGGTCAGGTGAAGTAAATCCGCAGCTTTACTGAAAGAGCCGGTTGCGCCAGCCGCTACAAAGGCTTCAAGGCCTCTTAATGGGGGTAATCGATCCATATGATCGAGCTTCTACGCCTCCTACTACGCGATTTCACCTAGCGCATAGTAAGTATTTTGTGCGATGCAGCAAGTCTTTTGCAACGCAAGATAGACGATAGTTCAATCCTATTCGCTGCGTATGTCTGTTTTTGATGCTATAACGTCGATTTCAATCATAAGTTCAGGAAGCGCCAGCTGCGAGACTTCGACAATCGTGTCTGCCGGGTAGGGGGCCTTGAAATAGCGTTCGCGCAGCTCGAGGACATGCTCAAAGTTGGCCATGTCCGTGAGGTAAATCGTTACCTTTAAAATGTTATCAAGTGTTGCGCCGCAGACGGCTAGAACATCCGCAATATTGCGCATGACCTGCTCAGCCTGTGCATTGAAATCATCAACGCCAACCAGATTGCCGTCCGAATCGATTGCCGCTTGGCCGGAGAGAAAAACAAGGTCTCCGATTTCAAAGCCTTGTGAGATTTTATAAGGCTCGAGGGGGTCTGGGGTCGTTTTTATGCGTGATGGCATTGGAGCTACTCAGCGGAATTTTAAATAAAAAGTTCATCGGTGGGTGCAGAGAAATAAAGAGAACAAATCATGAATAACGTGCTTGTCCAGTTTCTCTTTCGAGGCTAGTCTCAGATGCTAATACCATTACAGGAAGCAATTGGCGATGGCTCAAAAACCTCGAGATACCTATAAATACGAAGTTCGTCTTGGGCGTAAAAAAGTGCATGGTGGTATAACCAACGACATGCAAAGGCGTGAAGCAGAGCACCAACGTAAGTTTGGTCAAAAAGCAAAGCTTACGCAAGTGGGGCGTAAAACGACGGAAGAAGCTGCAAGAAAATGGGAGAAGGAAAAGGGCTATTCTTAGTGTTTCAAATCATCCCGCAGTTTCTGCGTAGTATGTCTCGGTAAAGACCCAAGCGGTCGATCGATTGACCGCATGAGCGTAATTTTTTAATAGCCTTACTCCGCCGCCTCTTTCATCGGATCAGCAGCCCAAACAGGTTGCTGCGGTGCAGGGAGGCCGGTTTCTTGGGCGCAGCGATTGCGCAGCGTGTCGATATCCGGTCCGGCGTTGAATAGCGGGACTTCGCCGCGGCTTGCGCGCATTTCACTCCGCAACGCTTCGGTTGCCTCTACATCGACTGTACCCTCATCGGTGAGTACAACGCCGTAGCTTTTTGCACCGTCACGGGTCACAAGGCCGCGCTTGAGTTCTAATTCAAGCAGGGCAGGGTCGCGCTCAAGCGGGTCGCCCCAACCGCCGCCACCCCAAGTGATGTAGTGCAAGAGGTCGTCTTCATTGACTGTGATGTTGTCAATTTTGTTGCCAACAACTTCGCGGGTGCCATCTGCACGCTCCAGGATTTTGCGTGCCCGTTGACCAGGCTCACCGCCGTTCACGCCCCATGGATAGGTAAACCAGCGGTCATCGTGAATGGCAATAGTGCCGGTTTGTAGGAACCGGTAGCTCATAATAATACCGTTGCCGCCACGGTTAAGGCCGGCACCGCCGGAATCAGCCACCGTCTCATAGCGCTCAATGCGCATCGGATAATAGCGCTCTAAAAACTCGTTTGGCACGTTGGTGAAGCCGGGCCATAGCGAGTGGCCATCCGGTCCATCGCCGAAGGGCCGGCCAGGAATACCGCCAAAGCCAATTTGGAACAGCTGAAACCAATCACCCGTATGCTGGTCAAAGCCAGAGAACATAAGGTGCGGTGAGGACGAGAAGCCAGCCGCATTCAGGAAGTCCGGTGTTTTCTGGCCAAGTAGCGCGCCAAGCAGGTCGAAAATCCGGCCCAGTGCGTGCGTCCGGCACGAGAGCGCAGCAGGATACTTCGGTTTAAGGAGGCTGCCTTCGGGAATGCGTACGTCCACAAGGTCATAGAATCCGTCGTTAAACAAAATTTGTGGGTCAAACACCATGATCATGTAGATGCCGAAGAACATCTTGAACATGTTTTCATTCAGGTAGAAGTTAATGGAAGACGACGACTGTGGATCCGTGCCGTCAAAGTCCAAAATGACCTTATCGCCTTCGCGCCACATGGTGCATTTGATTTTGTACGGGCCAAAGCCGACGCCGTCATCGCAGAGATAATCCTCAAAATCGACAGGCTCTTCACCGATTGACGTGGTAATTAGCTGCTTCATGGCCCGATAGTTGCGCGCCAGCAGCTCTTCTGTCGCAGCGACATACACATCATCGCCAAAGCGCTCACACATTTCGTGCACGCGCCGCTCCGCCATGCGGCAAGAGGCCATGAGCGCATTGAGATCAGACCGGCACCATTCCGGCATGCGGACCTGGTGGATAACAAGGTCAACAATCTCTTGTTGATAATCACCCTTTTTATAGATCTTCACAGGCGGAATGCGCACGCCTTCTTCGAAAATGGAGGTGCCATCCGTCGGCAGGGAGCCAGGTACTTTACCGCCCACATCAGTTTGATGGCCAAACATTGCCGCCCAGCTGATTAACCGGCCCGCACGGAAAATCGGCAGCAGAATCAACCAGTCATTGTTGTGGCTTACCGCCCCTTGACAGCTATAAGGGTCAGACAGCCAAATCATGTCACCTTCTTCGATATCGCCGGTGTATTCTTTGATAAAACCGTCAATGAAGCTGCCAAACTGGCCCACAACCATGCGGCCTTGATGGTCGGCAATCAGCGGAAACGCATCGCCTTGCTCGCGAATGCCGGGGCTCATGGCCGTTCGAAACAATGTCGCGTCCATCTCCGTACGCGCATTGCGCAGGGCATTCTCGATAATATCGAGCGTTACCGGATCAACGTCTTGTTTCGCGAAAGGTGCGTCATTTGTTTGAATGATATTCGCAGTCATGTTCTCTCTCCCAAGCCAGGGCGGTCTAGACAGGCCAGTCTAGACTGGGTTGATCAGGATGTTACCGAAGTCGTCAACATCTGCAATGCAGTCGTTGAGCACAACAGTCGTGCTGTCCATTTCGACGATAATGGCAGGCCCAGGCACTTTATCGCCTGACCGCAGTTTTGATCGCTCATAGATCACCGCAGGTGCCATTTTGCCGTCCACATACATTTCATGATCGCGCAATTTTGCTGCAGATGGGTCTCCATTACCCTTCTCTATGGTCTGTGCCTCCACTTTCGGCTCAGGGCCAAGCGCTGTTGCACGCAAATTCACAAATTCATGGTCAACATCAAGGTTAAAGGTAAACAAGCGCTCATGCTCTGTGTCAAAGGCATCTTCGAGCGTCTTCATACCCGTGCCCGCTTTGAAATCTTCAAGCTTTACAGCAAGTGGCACTTCAAAGGCCTGCCCAGCATAGCGCACATCAATTTCAAAGCGCAGCTCCTGATCCGGCTTATCCACGCCTTCTTCTTCGAGTTCACTGACCACTTCATCGGCAATTTCCTGCAAGATCGCAGCGAGATCCGCGTCATTGGTGGTACGTGAAGAGCGATTGAAGCTGCGCTGCGCTTCTACGCGTAGGCGTGTCGTTGCATCGCCATAAGCGCACAGCACGCCGGGTGACGGCGGGATAATAACAGGCCAGCTGTTCATCAACTTGCCAAGCGCGTTGGAATGCAATGGACCGGCACCGCCAAAGCCCATCAACGCAAAATCGCGCGGGTCATAGCCTTGCTGCACGGACACCAGGCGCAAGGCGCCAAACATATTCTCATTCACAATATCAATAATCCCGGCAGCAGCTTCTAGAAGGCTAATGCCAAGCGCATCCGCGATGGTTTGAACCGCTTTTTTCGAGCCCTCACGATCGAGATTAAAAGTGCCGCCAAGCAAGGCTTCAGGCAGATAGCCCAGCACCACGTTTGCATCTGTCACCGTCGGCTTTTCGCCGCCTTTGCCGTAGGCGACCGGACCAGGGACAGCGCCAGCTGATTCAGGCCCAACGCGCAAAGCGCCGGTGAGTTCTGGAACGTGTGCGATAGAACCACCGCCAGCCCCAACCGTCTTGATATCTAAAGAAGACGCGCGAACTGTTAAATCGCCAACAGATGTTTCGCGGCGCAGCCGCGGCTCATAGTTTTCAATCAGCGCGACATCGGTTGACGTGCCGCCCATGTCCAGAGTGAGAATATTTGGCTGATCAGCAGTCTTTGCCACATACAGTGCGCCAGATACACCGCCCGCGGGACCGGACATCAGCAGGTTTACGGGGGCTTCTTTTGACTTGTCGGCGCTCTGTAGGCCACCATCCGAGCGCAGCAGATTGAGCTTGCCATTCATGCCCCAACCATCGAGTTCGTCTTTCAGGTTTTGCACATAACGCGCCACCACCGGTCGGACGGAAGAATTCGCGACGGTCGTCAGCGCACGCTCGTACTCCTGCATTTCAGGCAAAATATCAGAGGACAGTGTAATCGGTAGGTCAGGGAACTCTTCGGCGCAAATTTTTGCAACGGCCTGTTCGTGCGTGCCGCTCACATAAGAATTCATTAAGCAAATGGTGATCGCTTCAATGTTCTCGCCTTTGAGCACTTGCAAGTTTTCGCGCAGCTTATCTTCATCAAGCGCACGCACGGTTGAGCCATCAGCGCCCATACGCTCAGGCGCTTCCACAGTGCACTCCAGCGGCGCCATCGGCTCTGGCTTTGGCCAGATGATCCAGGCTGCGAGACCACCAGGCACCAGCGAGCGCGCAATTTGCAAAATCTGGCGATAGCCTTCGGTAACGACTAGGCCAACGCGTGCGCCTTTGCCTTCCAGGACTGCGTTAGTCGCAACCGTTGTGCCGTGCATAAAGTAGTTAATGCTGGCGGGGTTCACATTCGCTTCACCACAGACTTTTTTAGAGCCATTGACCACCGCTTCAGAAGGATCATGCGGCGTTGATGGAACCTTGGTGCGGAACGTCTCGCCACTATCATTGTTGATCACCAGGAGGTCGGTAAATGTTCCCCCCACATCCACGCCAAGTCGGTAGCTCATAAACTCTCCAATTCTCTCGTGTCGGCCTGCGTCGCAATCGCTCTCCCCAGGCAAACTAGCTCTTTATGTTGCGCAGTCGACTTTAAGCGCTCACTGCATCACTTTCTGGGTTAGGGGCCGGAAAGCCGCCTGCCTTTGAAACCATCGCCGGCGTTGCACGGCCAAGCACCGTTTCAATCCAATGGGCCGCATCAATGACTGCATTGAGATCAACGTCTGAGGTAATGTCGCTTCGATCAAGCATATAAACCAAATCTTCCGTCGCGATATTTCCCGTCGCTTTCGGCGCAAAAGGACATCCACCCAACCCAGCGATACTGGCATCAAGCACATCAACGCCGCTTTCCGCTGCCGCCAAGGCATTTGCAATGCCAGTGTTACGCGTGTTGTGAAAGTGGGCACGAAGCGGAATGTCCCCAATCACATCTTTGACCGCACCGACGAGGTCGCGCACCTGTGGCGGAACGCCCACGCCAATGGTGTCAGCCAGCGCAATTTCGATTGGCTCAGCGTCGGCCATCGCTTTGGCGATATCAACCACCCGTTGGGCCGGCACTTCACCTTCGAACGGGCAACCAAACGATGCTGATATCGTAACCTGTGCGTCCATGCCTTCCGACTTTGCAAGCCTAATCATCTCAGTGTTCTCGCGAATGCCATCGGTTACGGTTTGGCCTTGGTTTTTCATCCCAAAGGTATCCGTCGCCACAATCACGCAGCCAGCCTCATCAATGCCGCGCGCACCGCCCGCACGCGTTTCCAGCCCGCGCATCACGCCGCGTTTGTTTAAACATAAGCCGATGTAAGCAACGTCTTTCAGATCGGGCAGGGCGGCAATCACCGCTTCGGCATCGGCCATTTGCGGTACGCGCTTGGGATGCACGAAGCTTGCAACCTCAAGCCGCTTGAGGCCGGCATTGATTGCTCGGGTGATCAATTCAACCTTGGCGTCGGTGGCGATAACCTCAGGCTCATTTTGCAGCCCGTCGCGTGCACCCACTTCGACAATTTGTATGGAGTGGCCGACCACTGCTTCAATCCCGACGTTGGTTAAACTAGCATATTCGGCATGTTCTTGGCAAAAATGTATACAGAAGGCAACTGCTTTTGTATACAAAAGCCCAAACCGATAAGACCTCGACGTATGAGTTAAATGAGCGGAGGAAAATGAAGATGGCGCATGGTGCACTTGATGGGTTGCGGCTGATTGAAATGGGGCAGCTGATCGCTGGACCATTTTGCGGCCAGTTGATGGCAGACCATGGCGCAGAGGTCATTAAAATAGAGCCGCCAAAGGTCGGCGATAACATGCGCGAATGGGGCCGCAATAAGCCCGTGTGGTGGCCAGTCATTGGGCGCAATAAAAAGTCCATAACCCTGAATTTGCGCGAAAAAAAAGGCCAAGAGATCGTCAAGAAACTTGCGGAAAACGCTGACTTTCTGCTGGAGAATTTTAGGCCCGGAACGATGGAAAAGTGGGGCCTTGGCTATGATGTGCTGTCGGCCATCAATGAAGCGATCATCATGATTCGCGTGTCCGGCTACGGCCAAACCGGACCATACTCGCAGCGCGCCGGCTATGGCTCGATTGGCGAAGCGATGGGCGGCCTGCGCAACCTGTCCGGCGACCCGGCAACCCCGCCAAGCCGCGTTGGCATCAGCATCGGCGATTCGCTTGCCGCGACCTATGCCTGCGTCGGCGCACTCATGGCGCTGCATCGCCGGCACATGACCGGCAAGGGCCAAATCGTTGATTCGGCCATCTACGAAGCCGTGCTCGCCATGATGGAATCAACCATTCCGGAATATACTGAAGCAGGCTTTATCCGCGAGCGCACCGGCTCGATCTTGCCGAAAGTTGCGCCCTCTAATGTATACCCCACAAGTGATGGCGAAGTGCTGATCGGTGCCAACCAAGACAGCGTGTGGCGCCGCATGGCCACCGCCATGGGCAAGCCTGAACTGGGCGAAGACCCACGCTATGCAACGCACACCGCGCGCGGCGAGCACCA
>JBCCLR010000151.1:0-9547 GCA_039026755.1 Pseudomonadota bacterium
ACGCCCTTCGGGACGGCTTAAGCACTCCAGTGGCCGCGTCGCTCGGCTTTGAATATACGATGCATGTCCTGCAGCCTCGCTCCTAACCACTGGAGTGCTTAAGCCGTCAGGGCGCTTCAAAGAAACCTTAAAACGCTCTAGCTGGCTTTCGCCATTTGCTGCTTTTTGAGCATCTCTTGAAACAGCGCGTCCTCGTTTACGTTATCCTGTCGTTCGCTGCTCCAGCGCGTTGAAAATCCTTTAGGGTACTCACTGTCGCCATCACGCGCGCCATCTTCAGACCACAGCAGCGGCAAGCACGGGCCTTGCGGTGCTTCACCAGGAACCATTTCATCAAACGACACACCGGCGAGGTTGATGCATTCCGGGCTCGGCGCCCAGCGCACATCGTCACCAAAGATCCGTGCGGAAATGGCAATCCGCCACGTATCGGCAGAGTTGCCTGACGAATAATGCAAGACGCGGGGGTGCAGCACCAGCATATCGCCGATGTTCATATCCCATTGCTTAAATACGTTGCTCGGGTCAGCGCGCAGTTTTTCCTCATTGGGATGCGGCATCCGATCATCCGGCTTGATCATCTTGCGCGCATTTGGGCCAAATAACCAATACGGGACCTTCTGGGTGTGGCTGCCTAAAATGACCTCAAGTGTGTTTTCCGCTTTACAGTCATGCAGCGGGATCCACAGCGACGGGATCATTTCGCCCGATACCGGCCAACCCATGCGGTCACAGTGCCAGATGGTCTTGCTATCGGATTTCGGCGGCTTGGCAAAAAATTCTTCAAAATAAAACGTTGCTTTGCTCGAGCCAATCGCTTGCGCGGCGGCTTGCGCCATAGGCGATTCAAAAATAAAGCGGCGATATTCTGGCAGAACGCGGGACATATAGCGTCCGGGCACAGAAGGCAGCAAGCCAAGATCTTCTCCATCAATGGCGATTTTCTTGGCACTTGTCACCAAGCTTTCGAGCCACTCGGGATCAAACACGTCACGCAATAAAACGACACCATCACGGGTGTAGGCTTCACGCTCAGCATCAGTGACTGGACGCAGCGGCTCTTTATTGAATGGCATTCCTCACTCCTAAAAGTTGTTTCATAACGCCGAATGGCAGCTCTGCACTATAATTTCAAATGCTATATATTCTAATATCAATAATAATAATTTATATCGATAAAGCCATATGAAGCGCGTCATACTGGAACAAACCGAGCGAATCCTCGTTACGTACCGTCATCCGCGTCATGGCATCAGGGTCAGCGCCTTGCAAACGTTCACCGCCTTTTGCCGATTCTGATTGCACGAAATGGCTGCGCGTCATGCGCAAAGCTTCATATTGCTTTAAGGCCAGGCTGGGCGAACCGAGTTCGGTTAAACAGCGCGCAATCACCGCGCCATCTTCCATGGCCATTGCCGCACCCATACCAAAAAACGGCAACATCGGGTGCGCTGCATCGCCGATCAGTGCAACTGTATTGCGCACGAAAGCCTTAAGTGGCTTGTGGCCGAACAGGCCCCATTTGCGCAGGCCGGATGGCGGCGCTTGATGCACCATCTCCGCCACGCTTTCATGCCAGCCAGCATAGCGCTCCAAGATCTCATCTTTCGTTGCCGGAATAGACCAGCCTTCCTCCGCCCAAGCATCACTTTGAGCCAGGCCAACAAAGTTGATCAGCTTGCCTTGGCGCACAGGATAGCTCACAAATACGGCGCCTGGGCCAATCAAGTTCTGCGATTCGCCCGGATGCCACTGCGCCGACAATTGCTCACGCGGAACCAGTCCACGATAAGCAATTTGACCCAGATGATGGGGCTGCGCCGGATCAAACAGCGCGGCACGCACCCGTGAGCGTAGACCATCAGCGGCAATCACCACATCCGCCTCTACCCGCGTGTCATCTGCAAAGTGTAGCCGCGCGCCGCTTTGTAAATCACCAATACTGACCAAGGCTTTGCCCGTTTGAATGCAATTGGGTGCCACAGCCGTTAACTGGGCCGCAATCGCAGCATGCAGGTCAGCCCGGTGGATTTGATAATAAGGCGCGCCATATTCCGCGCGCGTGTCATCGCGCTGAATATCAATGAGCATATCAAAGGTTTTGTAATGCCGGGTTTGATTTGCTGGCGGTTCTTCAGCGTTTTGCGCCAAATAGTCTTTAAGGCCAAGGCCTTCCAGAATCCGCGATGCATTGGGCGTAAGGCTAATGCCTGCGCCCACATCACCAAGCGTTTCTGCTTGTTCATATACGGCCACATCCGCGCCGCGTTTTGCCAGCGTTAGAGCGGCAACCAAGCCGCCCAGGCCGGCGCCTACAATAGCGATTTTTTCAGTCATCATGTCAGCTCTTTTAATATGGCCTGGCCATACACATCCGGGGCCATCATCGGTGCCAAATGGCCACCTTCTTCTATCTCGATGAAATCAGAATTTGGGATCGCAGCAGCCACATCGTCGCCCAATTGAAACGGGAAAACACTGTCATCGCGCGCATGCACGACGCTGGTGGGAACACTCAATGTCGGTGCGATGGCAGCAATATCGCCGGTACGGATTGCATCGATACGCTCGGCTTCAATCACTGGATCTGGCGCTTCTCGAAATGCCAGCAATGCGTCCGGCCCATCGGTTTCAAGTTGATGAAACAGCTTTTCAGGCGGAACGGCACGGAACAAGCCGTCAAGCAGAAACGCGCTCGGCCCGAGCGTCTCCAAGATGGATTTACGCAGCTGCATGCACGCGTCGACATAAGGCCCGGCTTGCAAAAAGCCGCCGCTAAAGACCAGCCGAACAACCCGCTGCGGCGCTGCGGCAGCAAACCGTGCGGCGGCCTGCGCGCCAGTGCTATGACCTAAAATGATCGCTGCAGGTATATCCATGGTATCTAGTAAGGCGCCAATGTCATCAGCTTTGCGCTCTGCGGTTTCAAATAGGGCGCCGTGCGCATCACGCTTGGGCGCATCGCGGTAGTCAAACGCAATCAGCTTGAAATGCACAGCTAGGCTGCCGGCAAGACCCGACCAGAACGCCGTGCCGCCGCCATTACCTGCAATCAGCACCATCGGCTGACCGGTGCCGCAGGTTTCGACCGTCATTCCATGGGGGAGGTCGCCATGTGCAAATTTGGTCCACTCAGCCGCCAAGGCCAAGCGCTCCAGGATTGATCAGCCCCTGCGGATCGATCTGATCCTTGAGCTGCTGCACGATAGCGACCTGTTCAGGCGCGCGGTCGCGCAGATAAGGATAGGTCTTGCCAATCTGCAGATGGCCACCGCCGCAGGCATGGATCAGATCCACAATGTCAGCGCGAATAATCTCTACAGCTTTACGCGCGTCAGGGTTCTCTTCCGCCCGCATATTCGCAAGCAGCGCATCGGTGGTATGTTCTTTGTGAAATTCATTGGCGTTATCGGGCCAATAGATGACTGGCTCATACAAGAACGCATTGGTCGCCACGGTGCTAAACATCGCAGGAATGATGATATCATTGTCCGCGATGATCTTGGCATGCTTGTGGCGCAGCTGCTCCATCCCTTCATGAAATTCCGCCGAGCGCGAAAACGGCAAAATACCATGCAACGGCAAACAGCGCTCGCCCTTCATGGAGACCACCGGATAGTGCATGAAGGGCTCAGCGCGCATCACGGTGGGCGCGGTATTTGGCAAATCTGACCCATAAGCGCGTGCTGCGGCCTGAACCGTAGAAACCGCGCCTTTGAGCTCGAGCGGATGATCCGCTTCGACCACGACATGGCTAAAAAACTGCGCCTTGTTTAGGAACCTGCGGCCCGCAAACGCCATCTTGGCCATCTGCACAACACCGCCCAATACGCCGCCCGCTGACCGGCCAACCATGAACATGGTTTTGATGTCCGCCCATAGGCCGGCACTGGCAACCATTGCCTCCATGGCATAGCGCGAAAAGCCGAAGCTTTCTGTCACCTTGCCGGTTTTGGCGATGGCGTTCATGCCTTTGATGGCCTCATCAAACGTTTGGAAGCCAAAGGACAGCCCCTGCATATATTGTGCGCGCGGCCGCAGGCGCAGTGTGACCGCTGCTTTTATACCCAGCGCGCCTGCATCGCCGCAAAACAGCCCGGTTAAATCAGGCCCATAATTGCGGAAAAAGGGGGATTTTCCAGCTTGCCCATCCGAGCCTGTCTTAAAGATGCTGCCGTCGGCTTTGACGATTTCCATGCCCAGCACAGCTTCTGCCGAAACGCCATATTTACCGGATCCAAGGCTTAGTGAGCCTTGTGAAATGCCGCCGCCAATACTTGCCTTAGCGCCAGACAGCGGCCCCCAAAATTCAGCGCGCGCACCGTGCGGGGCGAGCGCTTCATCAAGGGCTTTCCACGTGCATCCCGCCTCTACCGTGACATAGCCGTCAATCACATTGATATCTTCAATGCGGTTGAGCAGAACAGTGTCGAGGCACACGCTGCCCGGGCGATTGGGCAGATAGGCGTCGGAGTATGACCAACCGCCGCCGCGCGGAAACACGGCAAACCCGTGCTGCGTTGCAATGCGTACTGCAGCTTGCAGGGCGGTTTTATCCGCAGGCCGCACGACCGCATCAACAGGCTCGGCCTCGCGGTACACATCTTGCGCATACAGCGCACACGATTGCGCATCGGTCAGAACGGCGTCTGGCCCGAGCGCGTGTTTCAACGCCTCGATACCGGGCTTGATGTGCGGCATAGCGGTCATGACAAAGCCTTATGCGGGTTTTGTTGCAATCAACGTTTGCAAGAACGGGTTGGAGTTTTTCGGGCCCTGTTCAAGCTCAAATCCGGCGTCTTTGATGATCTTGTGGAAGTCAGCATAGACAAAACCAGGCGAATACGGCTCACAATTGTTCTTGCTGTCATAGTCGATCATGAACCGCTGGCTCGGCGGCAGATTTTGCGTCGCGCTGGGGAACTCAAAAATCGAGAACACACCGCCCGGGCGCAGTACACGGAACACTTCTTGAACGGTCTCAGAAATGATGTGCACGGGCACTTCATGGAACAAAATATACGCGCTGACGATATCAAAGTCGCCGTCTTCAAACGGCATATCTTCTGACAGCGCCTGAATGAACTTCACATCAACGCCGCGCTCATGCGCCAACAGATTGGCGTATTTTACCAGCGGCTCACCCACATCGAGGCCCCACACTTCTGCGTCCGGGAAGCGCTGCTTCAACGCGATGGTGCCTTGGCCAATTGAGCAGGCCAGATCCATGACTTTTTTAACTTTACCGTCAGCCGGGGCAGTGGTCGTATTGGCAACTTCGATCTGCACTTCATCGCTGTCGTTCATCCCAGCGTAGAACACTTTTGTGCCATAGTGATAAATGATACCGGCCAATGGATGTTCGGTATAGCCGCCCGGCTGCAGGTGAATTTCCCGGCGCGCGTAATCTGGCGTCACAAAGCCAGGTTGAATCACCAAATTGCCATTGTCAGCGGCTTTTTCCATGCGCTCAACCAGCTCGTCTTGCACCGGCTCATAACTGTCGCGCACCCGGCGCCAGTTCATCTCTTGGTGGGTCCGCATGATCCGCTGCCACGTCTTTGCAATGGCCGTGCTATTAAACACCTCGTTGACGTCATCCAGGTCCAGGTCGGAGGACAAGGACCCAAGCTTTTCCTCAACCAGCGCATCACCGGTCGCTGCAACAACTGGGAACGACCCATATCCGGCGATACCGCGGAAAGTTTCTACGAAATCCAAATAACTTTCATCTGACAGCCGGGTGGTGCGCGGCGTCAGGCCGTCGTGTCCGCGTGCTAACATCGGAGAACTCCTCTTCGTCTGATCTTCTAATTCGTTTTATTGACAGTGCGTTTGCTAAAGCTTGCAAACACGTTTTTGACCATTTCCGCGCGCTCAGCAGCGCGCGCAGCTTTAACCTCAGGCGTAGGCTGATACGCCTCTATCATCGCCCCGAGATCAACCGTCTTGCCTTGCTCAGCAAGCACCGTTGAAAGCACTTGCTCAAGCACGATGTTGCGATCCCTTATGGTCCACACCGCAGCGCTCAGCTCCAGAAATGCGTCCATCAGGTTGTCGATGACGACGTCTTCAAAATACTGCTTGCCTGGACCATCTATTTCGCCGCCGACGGGAAATTGATCCGCCTCGGCGGCGGCAGTATCGTGCATGGCTTGCTGCATATCAGGATCAGCTTCACTCATATTAAAATCCTTTTTTCATCCGTAGCGCTCGGGCTGTACTATCGACAACGTAGCAATGACACAGACACCTATTTCGGAAGGTCTTAAGCCGCAGCCGAAGCTCGGCGCTCCTCTTGCATCTCTGACATAGTTGATTCGCAGGGCCTGCCGCCAATGCACTGTGAAATCATCCGCCACTTGGATAATTTGTTGCTTAGGCCCGCTCGCCTGCCCATTCAGCTGAAAATTTCCGGGCCTGCGCTACGAACAAAGAGACGGACGCCTGCCGACTGGGCGCATGCCGCATCAACACGCCAGCAGGCCGCGTGATCGGCGTGCCTTTCACCTTTAGCCGCACGATACGGCCAGCTTTAAGGTCGTCATGCAGCCAATGCTCAGCAAGCACGGACACGAATTGTCCTGACAACAAAATCGTGCGCAGCAGTTGCAGTGAATTGGTTTCGATCGCCGGTGTGATCTGCTCACCAATACCGCCAAACAGCATATCCCCAACGGCATCTAAATTGGACTGTTGCCGCACAGTTGCCCAGGCCGCAGAACGCAAATCGGCAAGGTCAATATGCGGCTTGTGCGCCAAGGGATGGGCCGCGCCGACAAGCACATAAGACCGGGTTTCAAACAGCACCTCATGCACGATCTCACTCGGCAAGGGCCCCGCCGGTATGTTGGCAAGCACCACATCCAAGCTGGCATCAGCCAACTGCCGCAGCAAGTCGCTGATGAGCGCTGTTGTTACGGAAAACCGCAAATCGGGGAATTGCTCATTCATCTCGATGAGCACTTTGTCGATGACGGTTGAAGAAAACATCGGCGCCAAGCCGATCGATAGCTGGCCAGCGCGTCCGCCGGTTATCGAACTCACCTCTTCGCGCGCCGCCTGGGCCTGATGCAGCATCAGGCGGGCATGACGCAGCAACGCCGTGCCAGCATCCGTGAGCGTCACGCCGCGCGGCTGACGCGTGAACAGTGATGATTGCAGCTGGTCTTCAAGGGTCTGAATACTGCGCGTTAGAGCTGGCTGGGTTAAATTCAACGCGTCAGACGCAGCCGAATAAGTCCCGCAGTCGGCGACAGCAATAAAGTGACGAAGTTGCCGCAAATCCATGTAGCTGCCTTACTCATACATTTGTTTGTTATATTTCGGCGCCTTAGACAGGCTTTTACGCCACGAAATCCAATGCAATTATGCCATTTTCATATGAAGTTTTTGCATATGTACAACGACAGGTTTAATTGGCCTAACGCAGTCAAGAAAGTCTATATCGGTGCGAAAGCGTCGCAAAACCATCCTACAATTACCACTAAAATTATCATGAAATTAGACCCAATTGGCTTGGCAGACACACGTATCGCGGTCGGTGCACACGGTGCTGGTCCAGCGGTCATGCTTATCGCTGGCCTGGGCGGCCGCGCTGCATTCTGGAGCAGCCAGGTGCATGCACTTAAGACCGACTTTAAGTTGATTCTGCATGATCACCGCGGCACCGGCGCAAGTGCGCGCGATCTATGCCGCTATTCAATATCGCAGATGGCAACTGATGCGCTTGCGGTGCTCGATCATTTCGCAGTGGATAAAGCGCATATTGTCGGCCACTCCACAGGGGGAGCTATTGCGCAGTATTTGGCGCTCCATCACCCCAATCGGGTCAACAAAGTTGTCATCAGTGCAAGTTGGTGTGGGCCCAATGCGTATCTTCAAGCGCTGTTTAAATTGCGCCGCGAAATCTTGCTGGAATTAGGGCCAGAAGCCTATCTCACCGACGGACAATTGCGCGGTTTTCCAGCGCATATCATGCTGGAAAAAGCAGGCAGCATTGAAGCGGATAAAAAAGCGCGCTTAGCGCAGTTTCCAGGCCCCGACATCGAACAGCGCCGTATGGATGCTATCCTTGAGCATGATCTGCGCGAAAAGCTGCCTGAGATCGCCGCTGAAACGCTGGTGATTTGCGCGGCAGATGATCAGATTACCCCATTGCCACTCAGTGAAGAATGCGCGTCGCTCATTTCTGGCGCCCAGCTCAAGGTGCTACCGACAGGTGGACATTTTGCGCCCCAGGCCGTGCCGCAGCTCTACACACCCGCCATACAGCACTTCTTACAGTGAGCAGTGGAGCGATGAAGGAGCGCCGCCATGAGCGATGACACCATCAATAATGCAATGGGCGGCGGTGTGACAGGCAACGATGTCCCGGGCGATAACGCCGCGGGACCAGATGCTAAGCATGTGTGGTGGGGCGTGATGGGCCCGGATGAAGGCGTCTCCCTGTGGCAGCCAGAGCCAAGCAGCGGCTATGTGCAAATGAAATTCGAGCCAGACAATTGCCCTTATGATGGCTTTTCCAGCGGCATTCAGGTGCTGCCGCCCGGCCGCTCGGTGCGTGAGCACGGCCATGAGGTCAACCACGAACTGTTGTTCATCTACGAAGGCACTGGCATCTGCGAGATTGAGACCGATACGTTTGAAATCGGCCCTGGCTCAACGGTCCTGTTTGGCCGCCATGCCCGGCATTTGCTCGAAAATACGGGCGATGTGGATATGAAGATTTTCTGGGTATTTCTCCCGCCTGGGCTTGAGAATTGGTTCCGCGCCATTGGCCGGCCACGCACGCCGGGCGAACCTATGCCTGATCTGTTTTCTCGGCCGGACAATGTGGCGGATGTAATGAAAGCGCAGCGGTTTGTGGCCCCGAGGCCACAGCGAAACCTGAAGCGTCCGAGAACGTAAACGCCTGAGTAATAAGTCTAGAAACCCCCATGCAACTTACCATTTTAAATGCCGCAGATGTATCGCGCGCACTGAGCCACGCGGATTGCGTGAAACTGCTGCACAGCACCATGGTCTCGGTTAGTGCAGGGCGTGCCGTCTTGCCCTTGCGCCAGACCACAGCGATCCCAGAAACCAAAGGCAAGCTGGTCCTCATGCCGGGCTATCTTGACCCGGGCACGGGCCTCAATGACCGCTCTTTTGGCGTAAAAATCGTCAGCAAGTTTCCGCGCGAGAAAAATGACCCGAACGGCACCCATGTAGGCATGGTCGCTTTATTTGATGCCAATGTCGGCCTGCCCGTCGCGCTTATGGATGGCGGGCGGCTTACTGCGATCCGCACGGCAAGCGCCTCAGCCCTGGCCACCGATGCGCTCGCCCGCAAAGACGCTACTACGGCGCTCTTCATCGGCCACGGCGAAGAAGCAGAGCATCACTTGCATGCGCTGCGCGCCGTGCGGCCCGTCAAAAAGCTTATGGTTTGGGGCCGCTCGCAACAGCGCGCCGCCGCGTTTATCGATAAAATGCAGCCGCAAGCGGCTGATATTGAAATGTCCGTCACGCAGGACATTGCGGAGGCTTCAGCCGCTGCAGATAT
>JBCCLR010000152.1:0-9454 GCA_039026755.1 Pseudomonadota bacterium
CCCGTCGTCGATGCACCAAGAGATGAACTCGCCGCGATTGACTTTGCGCCCTTCGTTGCAGCGCGGGCAGCGCCAATGGCCATGACAGCGCATATTCTCTACACCGCGCTAGATAAAGACAATTGCGCCACGCTAAGCCCCCACATTATCGGCGATATCATTCGTAAGCATATCGGCTTTGAAGGGCTTTTGATGACCGATGACCTGTCCATGAAAGCGCTTGGCGGCGGCTTTTCAGAGCGGACTGAAAAGGCGCTGGCAGCGGGCTGCGATATCGTTCTGCACTGCAATGGCGATATGGCAGAAATGGAGGACGTAGCACACGGCCTGTCGGCGCTTAGCAGTGAAGCGATGGTGCGTCTTGATCGCGCCATGCAGATCGCAGCGCACAGTGACACTCTGGACATCCCGCCCTTATTGGCGCGCCGAAATGCGCTGTTGGAGGATGTGTGGACAGCATAGTCAAGACGCTTTCCGAGCTGCTGATCTTGGTGCCGCCGATTTTACTGGCGATCACCTTCCACGAAGCAGCGCATGGCTTTGCAGCCAACTTTTATGGCGATGATACGGCAAAGCGCCTCGGCCGCCTCACGCTCAACCCGATTGCCCATGTTGATCGGTTTGGAACCATCATTCTGCCGCTGATGCTGTTTTTGTTGCCTGGCAATTTATTGTTTGGGTATGCCAAGCCAGTGCCGGTTGATGTCTCGCGCCTACGCACGCCGCGATGGGACATGGCGAAAGTCGCCTTTGCCGGCCCGGCGATGAATTTCGCGCTGGCGATTGTCGCGGTTCTCGCCATTCCGCTCGCTGCAAATTTGCCAACGGGCCTGGCAACGACTGTCTTATCTATGCTCGATATCTTCCTGTTTTTTAATGTGCTGCTGGGCATGTTTAATCTGCTGCCGTTGCCACCCTTGGATGGCGGGCGGATTGTTACCGCGTTTCTGCCAGTGTCGCTGGCGCGCCCGTTTATGCGGCTCGAACGTTTCGGTATCTTTCTGGTGATTGGCTTGTTTTTTCTAGTGCCGATGATTGGCCGCCAATTTGGGCTTCAGCTCGAACCATTTCGCGCTTTGGTGCTGGGCCCAAGCGAATGGGTAACGAAAACCCTTGTCGGCCTGCTCACCCAGGCTTTAAGTTAAAGCTATGGCGGAAAGTACCATCATCTCACTGGAAAGCGCACGGGCCGACGGACCAGTCCTGCATCTCGATTTGGACGGCTTTGAGGGCCCTATTGATGTGCTGCTCACCTTGGCGCGGGCACAGAAAGTCGATTTGCGCGAACTGTCCATCCTCGCGCTGGTCGAGCAGTATCTGGCCTTTATTCAATCGGCAAAGGATATGCAGCTGGAAATCGCGGCAGAATATATGGTGATGGCCGCGTGGCTGACCTATTTGAAAAGCCGTTTGCTGCTGCCCAAGGAAGAAGATGACGAAGAGCCGAGCGCGGAAGAGTTAGCGCTGCGGCTGCAGCTGCAATTGCAGCGGCTCGAAGCGATGCGCCGGGTGGGCATGCAGCTGATGAACCGCGATCAAATCGGCCGCGATGTGCTGCCACGCGGCATGCCCGAAGGCCTGCGGCAGATCCGCCATACGCGCTATGACGCAAGCCTATATGAGCTGTTAAAAGCCTACGCGAATTTCCGATCTGTAAAACAAAACAAACCTTTTATGCCTGCTAAACAGCCCGTGGTGCGACTGGAAGAAGCGTATGATCGGCTGTGTAAGATGATTGGCGTGGCCCTTGATTGGACCACGTTAGAGGCATTTTTACCGCAAGACACGGACCCCAAACTGAGAACATCAAGCATTGCGAGCACCTTCGCAGCGACGCTTGAGCTGGCAAAACAAGGCAAAGCTAAGCTGCAGCAACAGACCACATTTGGACCTATGTATTTGCGTGCTGCCGCGCCGCAAGGCGAGGCGGAATAGCAACTATGGACCTTTTGCCCGAAGCAGAAAATGACGACCATGTGCTTGGCGCAATGGAGACCCGGCGGATGATTGAAGCGATCCTCTTTGCTTCAGACCGGCCGTTGAAACTGTCAGAGATTGCCGCCCGCCTGCCACGCAGCGATGACTTGGCAGTACATCTTGATGCGCTTGAAGAAGAGTATAAGACGCGCGGCTTTCATCTGGTGCACCGCGGCGGTCAATATCAGTTTCAAACCGCCTCAGATTTATCGTTTTTGTTGCAAGAAGAGATGGAAGAGCGTCGGCGCCTGTCGCGCGCAGCCGTGGAGACGCTGGCGATCATTGCCTATCACCAGCCAGTAACCCGCAGCGAGATCGAAGAATTACGCGGTGTAAGCCTCTCGCGCGGCACGCTTGATGTCTTGCTTGAGGCCGAATGGATCCGCCCGCGTGGCCGCAAGCAGGTTCCTGGCCGGCCTGTGCTGTATGCGACCACGGATTATTTCTTAAGCCATTTTGGCCTTGAAGAGATTGCGGATCTGCCCGGCTTGGGGGAACTGCGCGCTACCGGGATGCTGGATCCGATTGATGATGCGCTGGAAAAAATGCTGGCGGAGACACAAAGCGATACAGCCGATACGCAGCACGATTTGCCGCTCGAACGGCCCAGTGATAGCACTGGCGCTGATGATGATTTAGCGGCAGATTAATTGCTTTACCGGGCAATACTGCCCATATAAACAGCAATGCGAAACGCAAAGGAGTAATACACACCATGGGACTTCCTGGTTGGACCCAAATTTTGTTGGTGGTACTGCTTGTCGTTGTCTTGTTTGGCCGCGGCAAGATTTCAGACCTGATGGGCGATGTGGCCAAGGGTATCCGTAGCTTTAAAGATGGGCTAAAAGAACCGCCCGAGCTTGAGGCAACGGACAATACAGCCCCTGAGGTTATTGTCGATGCGTCGCAATCGGCAGAGACCGTGGCCGACAAAGAAAAAGTATCCTAACACCCATCAAAGCGGTCAGCCCGCTTATGGAACGGTATGGCGGAGCGCGAGCCCGATGTTTGATCTTGGCATGAGTGAAATGGCTGTGCTTGGCGCGGTCGCGCTGATTGTGGTGGGGCCCAAGGATCTGCCCAAACTGGCGCGCTCCATCGGCCAAATATATTCCAAGATGCGCAATTTAGCGGGCGAATTTCGCGGTGCGCTCGATCAAATTGCCCGAGAATCCGAGCTAGAAGATCTGAAGAAGGCGGCGGACAAAGCGCGCACGTTTAATCTAACGAAAGCCGCGCAGGACTATGTTTTAAAAGATACTGATAAGCCTTAGTGCGCAGTTGCTGCCCCCTTAGATGATCTCCGATATTGACGATACCCAAGCGCCGCTGATTGACCATTTAATTGAGCTGCGCCGCCGCCTCATTTACGCGGTATTGGGCCTGCTTGGCGCGTGTATTATCGGCTTTTTCGTGGCCGAGCCGGTGTATAATTTTTTGATATCGCCGCTCGAGACGACCTATGCCTCCTGGCGCGCAAATGCGCTTGAGGAGCTCGGCGAAGATGAGCCCAGCCTAACGCTAGAAGAACGCGAAGAGCGGGTGCCGGACTTTGAGCTGGTCAACCTCAACGTTATCGAGCCGTTCATCACCAAGCTCAAATTATCTCTGGCCATTGGTTTTGCGTTCTCCTTCCCGCTGATTGCCGGGCAACTTTATGCGTTCGTGGCGCCGGGGCTCTACCGGCATGAAAAGAAAGCATTCTTGCCCTTTTTAGCGGCAACGCCGGTGTTGTTTGTGGCTGGCGCAGCGCTCGTTTATTATGTGGTGATGCCGCTGGCCTGGCGGTTTTTGCTGGATGTGGGCCAGGGCTTTGGCTCCGTGTTGCAGCAGACCATGTCGAGCTATCTGTCCATCGTCATTCAAATGATCTTGGCTTTTGGCATTAGCTTTCAATTGCCGGTGCTCCTCGTGCTGCTTGGCAAGGTGGGTATCGTCACGTCCGCAGGCCTTCGATCGTTCCGCAAATACGCAATTGTGGGTATCTTTGCCTTTGCCGCTTTGGTGACGCCGCCTGACTTTATTTCGCAAGTGGTACTGGGTTTGCCAATGCTCGCGCTTTACGAACTGTCTGTCTTTGGTGTGCGGCTGGTTGAGCAAAAGCGGGACGAAGAAAAACAACAAGACGATCAGCCGGACACACCGGCGCCAGACCCGGATAAAAAAGGCCCATCTGGACCCGATGTGCCGCCACAAAGCGGCCCGAAACCCGATGCGCCAAAGCCAAGCAGCGCTAAGCCAGCGCCCATAAACCCGGCCACAGCGGCGCGTGAGGCCGAAAAAAACGACGCTGACGCACCGGCAAGCTTGAAAGAGCGCCTCACCGGCGCCTACAAGCGGAAACCGAAAAAACCCAAGCGCAAAAAATAACGGATGAGCTATGCACGACATTAAGCGTCTGCGCGAAGACCCCGATGGCTTCGATGCAGCGCTCGCCAGGCGCGGCAATGCGCCTGCAGCCAGCGCCATTTTAGAGGTGGATGCAAAGCACCGGGCTGCGCTGCAAGCCCTGCAAGATATGCAAGCACGGCGTAATACGGCTTCAAAAGCAATCGGGGCGGCAAAGGCTAAAGGCGCGGAGGACGACGCACAGGCGCTGATGGCGGAAGTCGCGCAGCTGAAGGTCGACATGCCGGCAGTGGAAGAGGAAGCACGGGCGTTTGGCCAGACTGTATCCGAGCATCTCTCTAGCCTGCCCAACAGGCCCGCTGACGACGTGCCTGACGGGGATGGTGAAGACGATAACATCGAAGTGCGCAGCTGGGGCGCGCCAACCACCTTTAGTTTCGAGCCTAAGGAACACGACGCTGTGGGCGCGCCGCTGGGGATGGATTTCGAAGCGGCTGCGGCGATGTCTGGTGCGCGCTTTGTGGTGCTGCGCGGGCAGGTGGCGCGGCTGGAGCGGGCGCTTGGGCAATTCATGCTGGACCAGCAGACGCAAAATTATGGCTATGAGGAAGTTACGCCGCCAATTTTGGTTTGGGACAAAGCCATGTTTGGCACCGGCCAGCTGCCCAAATTCGCAGAAGATTCCTTCAAAACCACGGCTGACCATTGGCTTATTCCGACGGCCGAAGTGGCGCTGACCAACCTGGCGCGCGAACAGATCATTGCCGAAGATATGTTGCCGATGCGGCTTACGGCGCTGACGCCGTGCTTCCGCTCTGAAGCTGGCTCGGCCGGGCGCGATACAAAGGGCATGATCCGTCAACATCAATTCAGCAAGGTCGAGCTTGTGTCTATCACCGCGCCGGAAAATTCCGTTGCCGAACATGAGCGCATGACCAAGGCAGCTGAAGCGATTTTGAAAGCCTTGGGTCTGCCGTTCCGCACCATGGTGCTTTGCACGGGCGATATGGGCTTTGGGGCGATCAAAACCTATGATTTAGAAGTGTGGCTACCGGGTCAACAGCGCTACCGCGAGATCTCATCGTGCTCTAATTGCGGCGATTTTCAAGCACGCCGGATGAACGCCAGGATGCGCCGCGACGGGGCGAAGCAAACGGAGTTTGTGCATACACTCAATGGATCAGGCCTCGCGGTGGGGCGCACGCTCGTTGCTGTGCTGGAGAATTATCAGAATATGGATGGCTCTATAACCATTCCGGATGTCTTGCAGCCCTATCTCGGCGGCCTAACAAAACTTGAGAGTAAATAATCATGCGCATTTTACTGACCAATGATGACGGGATCCATGCGCCTGGTTTGCAAGTGCTTGAGCGCATTGCCGGCGCGCTGAGCGATGACGTTTGGGTCATCGCGCCGGAAGCTGAACAATCTGGCGCCGGGCATTCATTAACGCTCAATCAACCGCTGCGCTTTCGCAAAGCCGCAAGCCGCCGCTATGCAATTCTGGGCACGCCGACAGACTGTGTGATGATGGCGGTGAACCGGATCATGCAAGATGAGCGCCCGGATCTTATTCTATCCGGCGTCAATCGCGGCGCAAATCTGGGCGAAGATGTCACCTATTCCGGCACCATTGCTGCGGCCATGGAAGGCACGCTGACTGGCGTAAAATCAATTGCGCTCAGCCAGGCGATGGATGCGCAAAAAGGCCGTGTTGATTGGTCTGCTGCGGAAACCCATGCCCCGCAGATCATCGAAAACCTGCTCGCGCAAGACTGGCCGAATAATGTGCTTATGAATGTCAATTTCCCAGCCGTTGGTGCGGGCAGTGTGCGGGGCATTCGCGCCACGCATCAAGGCCAGCGTAATTTGACCGATATGCGCATCGAACAGCGCCACGATATGCGCGGTATTCCCTACTATTGGTTTGGTTTGAGCCGTGAACTCGGCGCGCAGCCTAGCGATAGCGATTTACAGGTGGTGCACGACGGCTTTATTTCCGTATCCCCGCTCCATCTCGATCTGACGCATGAGCAAACCTTAAGAAGCTTGAGCGCGTCGCTGGAGCAGGATTTTGAAGGGTGACGCCGCAGCGCGACACAGTGGTTGAGAACTTGCTGGACGCGCTACGCTCCGGCGGCGTCACGCGCCCCGATGTGCTTGACGCAATCGCCACTGTGCCGCGTGACCAGTTCATTGATGAAGAGATGGCAGATTATGCTTGGGACAATCTGGCGCTGCCGATTGGCGATGAGCAAACCATCAGTCAGCCGCTTATGGTTGGCCTGATGACCCAGGCGCTTGATGTGGGTCCAACGGATAAGGTTTTGGAGATCGGCACTGGCTCTGGGTATCAATGCGCAGTGCTGTCAAAGCTTGCACGCCGCGTTTTTAGCATAGAACGTTTTGAGAACCTCTATAAAAAAGCGACAAATCGTTTTGAGGCGTTGCGTTTACGCAACATCGTTTGCCGGCTCGACAACGGATGGCGCGGTTGGCCGGAACAAGCGCCGTTTAGCCGTATCCTTGTTACCGCTGCCGCCGAGGAACTGCCCCAGATGTTGTGGCAGCAGCTTGGTGAGGGCGGACATATGGTGGTTCCCATCGGGCAGCAGGGCCAGGCTCAAGATGTTGTGAAAATCAGCCGCATTAATGGCACAATGATGCGCGAGCTTGTGACCCCCGCTAAATTTGTGCCGATGGTTGACGAGGCGCCAGTTAAAAGCGGGTAAGCCATTGAGTCCAAAAGGCGAATACTGCCTTTTGCGCTAGACAGAAGAGTCCACAAGCCCGTAGAATCAAGACATGGTTAATCTTCGGCGACACCTTTATGCGGCGTTTTTGCTGGCATCCTGTGCCGGCCTGATGGCCTGCGCCCAGCCATATGATTACCGCAACATAAAGCCGACATGGGCCGTTCGAAACAGCCCAATCCCCGTGCCGAGGCCGATAGCCAAGCCGCGTGTACGCGTCGCCAAGACTGCGCCGCAAGTGCGCAGAGCGCACACCCAAGCGCCGCGCAAAACGGCGTCTCGTGCATCGCTGTGGCAGCCGCGCCGGACGCCGCGCAAAACGTCAGCAGTCATAATCGTGGCCGCTGGCGATAGCGTTTACGGCATTGCCCGGCGCACGGGTGTCGCGCCTGCCACAATCATTGCGCTGAACGGTTTGCGGCCGCCTTATCACTTGAATAAAGGACAGTCGCTGCGGCTTAAGCCAAAGACTGCTCAGCCCGCGCCGAAGGTGGTAAAGGCCGCCGCGTACACGCCGGCGACCGCATCATCTTATACGGTGCAGCGCGGCGATACGCTTTATGGCATTGCCAATCGGCAAAATGTGGCGGCCTCTGCGCTGATCAAGCTCAATGGCCTCAAGCGCCCCTATGCGCTGCGGGTTGGGCAAAAGCTAAAGTTGCCAAAAGGTACGGTTAAACTCGCGCGCTCGCCGCAAAGCGGCCAGGCAACGTTTATATGGCCTGCATCCGGACGTGTCATTTCCGGCTATGGCGTAAAAGCCAATGGGCTGCGCAATGACGGCATTAACATCGCCGCTCAAAAAGGTAGCCCGGTTTATGCAGCTGCATCAGGCGAGGTACTCTATGCGGGCGACCGGTTGCGCGCCTTTGGCAATCTGGTGCTGATCCGGCATAAAAATGGCTACATCAGTACCTATGGCCACAATGCGCGGCTATACGTGAAACGCGGTCAACAGGTGGTCCAGGGGCAGCAAATTGCGAGCGTCGGGTCTACCGGGTCGGTGGCTGATCCGCAGGTGCATTTTGAATTGAGGCGCAATGCGCAAGCGATTGACCCGATGCGCTATCTTGGCCGCACACAGATGGCGTCCGCTGGGCGTTGACTTGCGTCAAAGCGTCAGGCGTTTTCCATGCCGCCCGGCCCAGTCTTGAATAAACTGCCAGGCAATGCGCCCCGAGCGCGCACCACGCGTGACTGACCATTCTTTGGCGGCAGGCTCCAGGCCATCGGTTGGTAGCGTGAAGTGATCACCATAGGCATAAACAATCTCTAAATAGCGCTGCTGATTGTAATTGTGAAAGCCGAGCCAAATGCCAAAGCGATCAGACAGTGAGACAGCCTCTTCAACCGCTTCAGCCGGGTTGATCGCAGTGGCGCGCTCATTTTCCATCATATCGCGCGGCATCAGATGACGGCGGTTGGATGTGGCATAGAAAATCACATTGTCTGGCCGTCCGGTCAGCCCGCCATCCAGTACCGCTTTGAGAGACTTGTAGGACGTATCGTTTTTGTCAAAGGACAGATCATCGCAAAACAAGATAACTTGGCGATCAATGGCTTTTAAGCCGCTGAGAAGGCCGGGTAGGCTGCTCAGGTCTTCGCGGTGGATTTCAACGAGGGCTGGGCGCGGCGCTTTGAGGCTGGCATGAATGGCCTTGACGATTGAGCTTTTGCCGGTACCGCGTGCACCCCACAAAAGTGCGTTATTGGCGGGCAGCTTATTTTGAAAGCGCTCGGTGTTGGCCAGCAAAATCGATTTTTGTTGATCAATGCCAAGCAGCAGGTGGAGCGGCAGCGCTTTGGTGTCATCCACTGGGATGAGGGCATGCGTTTGGGGCTGCCAAACAAAAGCGTCAGAGCCGTCAAGACGAAGCGGTTTTTCTGCTTTTGGGGCAAGGCGCTCTAAAGAAGCTGCAATTCGCTCTAGTAAAGTTACGTCAGGGGTCTTATTTGCCATGTCAGAACGTTCGTAACCGCATTTGCGCGTGCCTTATCGCCTTTGTATAGTCGCGGCGCAAACCGAAAGTATAGCTGGCGCATGCGCCTTAGAGGGACTGAGACCAAATGTTCATTGATGTAGCCTACGCCCAAACCGGCCCGGAAGGGGTTCAAGCGATCCTGGCAAGTCCGATCACCATGATCGTCTTGATGTTCGTGATCTTTTATTTTCTGCTCATCCGGCCGCAGCAAAAGCGCGTTAAGGATCACAAGGCTATGATCGATGCCGTCAGCCGCGGCGATGTGGTGGTCACCGCAGGCGGGCTGATCGGTAAGGTTGCGAAGGTTTCGGATGATGAAGTTGAAATTGACATCTCCGACGGTGTTCGGGTGAAGGCGATCAAAGGCACTTTATCGGACGTGCGCGCTAAGAC
>JBCCLR010000153.1:0-9367 GCA_039026755.1 Pseudomonadota bacterium
AAACGATCTGGCATTTTCGAGCAAGTTGCGCACCACTTGCGCAAGGCGCGTCTCAATACCGCTCACATAGACGACATCAGGCGTGCACGTGCACGTCACAGGCGGCCCGGTCTCGCGATCCCCATCCTGACCCGCCGCATAAATCTGACAAATTGCCGTCAGCAAAGCTGTTAAATCAACCGGGGCCATTTGCGCGCGCGATAGCTCCGCATCAAGCCGCGACGCTGAGGAAATATCGGTAATCAGCCGATCGAGCCGCCGCACATCTTCAATAAGCAGCGGCAACAGCATGCGCTGGGCATCCGGGTCCTTGCTGCGTGCCAGCGTTTCAGCTGCGCTGCGTAGCGATGACAGCGGGTTTTTAATTTCATGCGCCACATCGGCAGCGAAGCTCTCAACCGCGGCAAGCTGGCGGTAGAGTGCGCTGGTCATTGACGTAAGCGCGCGGCTTAAATCACCAATCTCATCGCGCCGACTGGAATAATCCGGCAATTTAACTTGCCGTTCGGGCGCTTGTTCAAGCTTGGTTGCCGCTCGTGCAAGTTTCCGCAGCGGCAAGGCGATCGTCTGGGCAAGAAACAGCGACAAGACCAAAGTGATTGCGAGCGCAAAACCAAATACCTTTAAGATGCTTATTTGTTCATCGCGCACCAAAGCCTCAATGTCTGCGGTATCGGTGGTCACCAGGATGGCGCCAAGCACCCGCCTTAACCGCTGCACTGGGGCAGCGACCGACAAGACCTCGATTTGCTTGCCGCCGGAGCGGATCCGCGCAGCGGTTTCGCCGCGCAATGCAGACAAAACTTCAGGATAGTCTTGCGCTTTTTGAATAGCCCGCTCTGTATACAGCGGCAAATCCGATGGCCGGATGAGCGAGGCCACCCACTGCTGAATGCCATCCGCCCAGCGCTGCAGCAGCGCTTGGTTGGCATCGAGCGGCGGCAATTCGGTGGCGATGACGCTGGACCCTAGAAACATAAACCGGCTATCGGCAACGAGTTCGCCCTTTGCGTCAAACACGCGGGCACGCAGAGTGCTTTCACCCACCAAACGGCGCAGGACGCGGCGGGCCTGGGGAATATCGAGGTCGCCTTCTTCGTCCATGAGCGTTGCCGCTTCACCCAGGGCGCCGGCGATGATGCGGCTTTGCGTGCGCAGCTCAGCTAATCGCGAGGCGGCAAGCTTACCGCGGAATTGGTCGAGATACAAAAGACCACCGCCTAGAATCGCCAGCGCTAGGGCGTTAATGGCAAGAATACGCAGCGTAATGGGCGATAAGAACCAGCGCCGCGGCCGCGTGCTCATATTGCTGCAGTCATCTCAGAGACAATGGACCTAAATAGATATGCGCGGGGACCTTCCCTTACGCTTCGGTATATTTGTAGCCGACGCCATACAGCGTCTCAATACCGTTAAATTCCTTATCGATCATTCGGAACTTCTTGCGCAAGCGCTTGATGTGGCTGTCAATGGTGCGGTCGTCCACATAAACATCGTCAGAATAGGCTGCATCCATCAGCTGGTCGCGGCTTTTAACATAGCCGGGCCGATGGGCAAGAGACTGCAAAATGAGAAACTCTGTTACCGTGAGCTGTACCGGCTTGCCATCCCAAGACACGAAGTGACGCTCCGGGTCCATCACAAGCTTGCCGCGCTGAATGCTGTTGCCGGCATCCTCAGACGCGCCGGCAGAACCCGACGCGCCGGAGCGGCGCAAAATGGTGCGGATGCGCTCAATTAAAAGCCGCTGTGAAAACGGTTTGCCGATGTAATCATCCGCGCCCATTTTTAAGCCCAAAACCTCATCAATTTCATCATCCTTAGAGGTCAGGAAAATCACCGGAAGGTTGGAATCCTGGCGTAACCGGCGCAGCACTTCCATGCCATCCATGCGCGGCATTTTAATGTCGAGCACCGCCAAATCCGGCGGGTCTGCTTGTAAACCTTCCAGCCCACTTGCGCCATCGCCATAGGTCTTCACCTTAAAACCCTCGCCTTTGAGCGCGATAGATACGGAGGTTAAAATATTGCGATCATCATCGATCAATGCAATCTGTGCGGACATATCAAATCCACTCCTTACCAAGCAGGACGCACATGCGTCTTGGCCAACCATATTTTGGCATACGGGGTTTTTTTGACCGAACCAAGAGCGAAATAAGGCACGGCGAAGGCAAAGACTATGCGTTCACCCGCGCCAAAAAACCACGTAATACCCTTATCTATCTTCATAAAAGCATGCTAACAGATGTGGTTTGGCGAGACGACCACACCACAAGAGGACTTCAAGCGGGTGGCACACCGACAGAGAAAAGCCTGGGGGTTTCCGCGCTGGGGCGACTATGGCCAGGCCTCCGAGGCGACAACTGTCAGGTTATGCGACCGGGCCGGCTGCACCGAGCGCGGCGAACACAGAGCGCCAAAGTCACCCAATAGCAATGAATATTGGTGGTTTTGCCAAGCACATGCTGCCGAATATAACCGCAATTGGAATTATTTTGAGGGCTTAAGCGCCGAGGAGGCCCGGGCCAGGGCGCGCGAGGAGGCACGTACGGCAAGCGGCTATGCACGCTCATCCACCTGGGAATGGATGAGCCCCGGCGCAACCACGCTCAAAGAAGAAGCGCTAACCGCTTTAGAGCTGCCCATGAGCGCAACGGCTGACGACATCAAGACCCAGTACCGCCGCCTGGTGAAGCGCTATCACCCCGATATTAATGAAGGCGATCCACAAGCGGCCAAACGCTTCCATGAAGTGCAACAAGCGTACGAAGTCCTCACCAGCCCCAATACGTAAACTGTGTAATCACGCTTAAATCCACCTCCTTTTAAAAAAAGACGCAGCGATGGCACAAACCGCTCATGAAACCTGGTCTTCCAAATGGGCCTTTATCCTTGCCTCCGTTGGCAGCGCTGTTGGCTTGGGCAACATTTGGAAGTTCCCCTATGAAGCCGGCCAAGGTGGCGGTGGAGCGTTTGTAATCACCTACCTCTTGTTTGTCTTTCTCATTGGCGTACCGGTGATGATTGGCGAACTTGCACTGGGCCGGCGCGGCCAAGCGTCACCGCCGCTTGCCGCCAGCAACATCGCCTTTGAAGAAGGCCGCAGCAGCGCCTGGAGCAGCATCGGCTGGCTCGGCGTTATCGGCGCGTTCTTCGTGCTCAGCTTTTATAGTGTCATTGCTGGCTGGTCGCTGGAATATCTGTTCAAAACGGTCAGCGGCGGGCTTTCCAGCCTGACAGCGCAGAACTCGGGTGCGACCTTTAACGGCCTTTTGGCAAACCCCGTGCGTTTATCGCTATGGCATGCAGTTTTCATGGCGCTAACAATTTTCATCATCGCACGGGGCGTGAATGCGGGGGTCGAAAAGGCAGTCACATATTTGATGCCGGCGCTGTTTGCGCTCCTCATTTGCTTGGTCATATATGCTATGGCCGCTGGTGAAGCTACCGCTGCTCTACACTTTTTATTCGCGCCAGACTTTACCAAGCTAACGCCGAATGTAGTGATCCAGGCGCTGGGCCAGGCTTTCTTCTCACTGTCATTGGGTCTTGGAGCGGTTATGGTCTATGGTTCTTATCTGCCGAAAGATGTGTCCATCCCGCGGTCTGCCCTCCTCATCGGCTGCGCCGACACCGCTGTTGCACTGCTTGCCGGGCTGGCCATTTTCCCGCTCGTCTTTGCCTATAATTTGGACGTTGGCTCTGGCCCAGGCCTGATCTTCGTTACGCTGCCAATCGCTTTTGCGCAGATGCCTGGCGGTACGGTTTTTGGTTTGATGTTTTTTAGCCTGCTGACCGTGGCAGCGATAACTTCATCGATTTCAATGATGGAGCCGATGGTGTCCTGGCTGCAGGAGCGCCATTATGTGCGCCGCCCAAGCGCGGCGATCGCGGTCGGCATTGCCGCTTTCATCTGCGGGCTTGGCACCGTTTTTTCCTTTAACCTTTGGCAAAATAATACGCTGTTGGGGCGCACATTTTTCGATAATCTCGATTATCTTACCAACAATATTATGATGCCACTCAGCGGTTTTCTCATCGCAATTTTCATTGGCTGGCGCATCCGTATGACAAGCCTGCGCGATGAACTCAGCAGCGTTTCGGATAGCTTTTTTGCCCGCATCTATGGGCTGCTAGGCGTGGTCTGCCCGATTGCCTTGGTGTTTATATTTCTCTCCGTCACCGGCCTTATTTAGCCGGGACCCGTTAAACGCCGGGCATTAAAAACGTCATGGTTGCCGTAGCATTTACCTTATTTGGATCACCCTGCCAGGCCAGCGCACGCACATTGCCAACGCGCCGCCCAAGCCGCAGCACTTCGGCCCGTGCAAACATCTCTTCAGGTGCGCCGCCGCGCATAAATTCGGTGGTGACACTGATCGGCTTAGGCATGGCGGTGAATGTTGCCGCCTGCTGCGCTGCAGCGGCGTAGGTAACGGCCATAGACCCGGCAAACTCTAACAGCGCGGCAACTGTTCCGCCGTGCAATCGCGCTGGCTGCGGCGTTCCAATAAGGTGTTCACTATAGGGCATGACAATCACAAGCTCACCCGTCTGCTCGCTCTTTTGCGCCTTAAAGCCGAGAAACTGGGCGTAAGGAATATCGGGAAAACCGCAGCTCGCAATCTCGCCAGCAAGTACAGCCTTTAAATCATCAAGCGCTTGCATCACACATCAGGCTTAGCTGTTTTAGGCGATGCCTTGGCTGTGTCAGGTCGATCAACAAAAAATGTTCCTGAGATATGTGCGATTGGCCGCTCAGGATCGCCATGATGCGCGCGCCCGCGCACAAAGGCGACTTTGCGGGTCAGCTTGTAACAGCGCGCTTCGCCATATACATCCTCGCCAGGAACCGCAGGCTTTAAGTAATCAATCCGCAAATCCAGTGTCGCCATAGGTACAAATTGGCCAAGCGCAGAGAACACGGAGATGCCCGCCACAGAATCCATCAACGTATAAATCGCGCCGCCGGCAAGAACGCCGGTTTCGGGAAAGCCAATCAACTTGTCCGCATAGGGCAGCTTTATCGTCGCCTTGCCGTCTTGCAAGCTCACGAACTGGATGTCCAGCGCGCGTAGCTGCGGCACGACATTGAGAAAAATGTTGGCATGATCCACGTTTTGCGCAATCTCGCCGGTGCGCACCATCTACGCTGCAGCCTCAGGCGCCGCAGCAATGGCACGAATGCGTTCGACCATGGAATAAAGGCCATTGGTGCGCGTTGGCGACAGCGCACTCGACAGGCCGAGCGCGTCAAGCTCCGTACGTGCATTTATGGCCGCCACGTCCGCGCGGCTTTTGCCCTGATACAAAGCAAATAAAACAGCCATGAGCCCGCGTACAATATGGGCATCGCTGTCGCCGGAGAGCTGCAACGTATCGCCAGACCAATCCCCCTTCAACCATACCTGGCTCGAACAGCCCCGCACTTTTAGTTCGGGGACTTTCAGAGCTGCATCGAACTCAGGCACATCCCGGCCCAGCTCAATAATATAGCGATAGCGCTCTTCCCAATCGTCCATGAGATCGAGCGTGTCTTTGATATCTGAAAATGACGTTGGCATAACGGGGGACATGCTATGGCGCAGAGGCCATGTCAACTGTAGTGCGGCAAGCCGTGCGATTGATTTTTTTGAATATAAATTGCGGTTGCATCTCGCGCGTTTAAAGTCCGCGCAAGGGACTACGCGTTCCAACGAACGGCGCGCCGCGGGTTTCTGCCAGGAAATGCGCTGCAAGCACGATAATTGCGAGCAGTGACAAGAATTGAATGGCTGTCCACGGCACATAAGACAGCCGCGTCATCGGCTCAGCCTTTTTGGCCAAGAACAGCGATGCGGCAAAGCAAAGCACCGCTGCAATCAACCATATGCGGGTTGTTTCAATGTCCAATTTCAAACACCCCTCGCCCGTCTAAGCCCGCATCGCCGCGCACAAACTCTACGCCGTTTCTAACAGCGACGCTTTAGCATGCACAGCGACGAGATCACCTACCAGCAGATCAAACAATTGTGCCTTCTCCTGCGCGGAGCGCGCGCGCAAGATGGCACTGGGGTGATAGCTGATGCTGACCTCCGGCCCCATTTTTAGGCGTGTGGTTTCAAGCCGCGCTTTGCTGATGGGGGTATTGCGGCGCAGCAGCGCATATTGCGCCGTCGCGCCGAGCGCTAAAATGACATCTGGTTTTACAAGTTTAAGCTCCTGCCCAAGCCACCAGCGGCAGGCGTCGACTTCATAGCGATTGGGCCGCTTATGCAGCCGGCGTTTGCCGCGCATTTCATATTTAAAGTGCTTGACCGCGTTGGTGAGATAGATGCCTTGCCGGTCAATACCCGCTTCGGCAAGCGCATCACCGAGCACCTGACCCGCCGGCCCTACAAATGGCAAACCCGCCAAATCTTCTTGATCGCCCGGCTGTTCGCCCACCAGCATGATCTTCGCTCGGGATGGCCCCACGCCAGCGACTGCCTGAGTGGCGCCTTGGCAGAGCTGGCACTGGCTGCATTTGGCTAATTGCGCTTTAACCTCCGCGAGGTCGGCCGCCGGCTTTAGCGGCTGAACCACCGGCGCAGGCGCAGCTGGAGGCGCGAAATGCGGCGCGTGCTGGATCATGTCTTTCACGCGCGCGCCGCTGGAACGCGTGAGGCTCTCAATCAGCTCCGCTTCAGGCAGGTTTTTCCAATATTTCTTTGGCATCTCCGCTTGCATGGCTTTCAGCTTGACGCGGGCTGGGTTAAAGATATGCGCATAATATGTGCGCCAATAGTCTTCCAGCGCATCCTCCTGCGGTACGTCGGATTTGGCTGCACCTTTGCCAAAGCGCAGCTGCTTTCCATCCCAATGGGCGGAGCGCTCTGGCGTGACAATAGACCATTGCATGCCGGTAAAGCGGCGCACAAAGAACGGCGCGGAATACTCTAGCGAGTGATGCGTTGGCTCAAACCAAGCAATGTAACGCTCGAGATCGGCATCCTCTGTTTCAACTTTGCGAAACCGCACAAAGGCCGTCATTTTGTGTTTGTCCCGCGCCACTTCTTTGGCAAGGACGTTCATGCGATGGACCTGCGCATCTGCACGGTCTTTGAGGAGAAGGGGTTTGTGTTGAAGCCGGTCGGCCAAGTCATAGAGCAACGTAAACCGGCCGGCATCGCTATGGCATAGTGCGCGCTCCGCCAGCGCCATAAAGTCCTTTGGCACACGAATATCGCGCTGTTTTTTATGCTTTCTTTCACGCCCAGCAAATAAGTCACCAGGCTCGTCACCCACCACAAAACGCACATTGCGCACGGCAAGGCCGGCTTCAAGCGCAGTGCGTGCGCCTGATCGCCACGCTTTAAAATCTGCTTGATGAGAAAGCCGAATGGTATGCATTACGCCGCAGCGAACAGATCAAGCTGTTTTGGTTTGGGCGCCAATGACGCGCGCAAATGCGCGCTGTCTAGGCTGCCGCCCGGCTGCCAGCCGCGCGCGACAATAAATGGCCGCACTTTTTTAACGGACGCAGTGAGCCGGGCCAGATCATCAAGCGTAAGCGTGCGATACCGCCGCGCCGATAAAATCCGGCCGACGGCTTTGGTGCCCAGCCCAGGCACGCGCAGCAGCATCTCCTTATCCGCGCGGTTGATATCGACTGGGAACTGCGCGCGGTGCTTGAGCGCCCAAGCAAGCTTTGGGTCGATATCCAAATCCAACATGCCGTCATCGGTGGCGTCTTTCACATCCGCCAAATCAAAGCCATAAAAGCGCAGCAGCCAATCGGCTTGATACAGCCGATGCTCGCGCACCAGCGGCGGCTGTTTCAGTGGCAGATGGGCACTGGCGTCAGGGATCGGCGAGAAGGCGGAGTAATAGACCCTGCGCAAGCGGTAGCCGGTGTAAAGCTGACTGGACGTGGTCAAAATATCGCTGTCGCTGGAGGTATCCGCGCCAATAATCATCTGCGTGCTTTGCCCGCCCGGCGCAAACACAGGTGCTTTTTTGCTCTTACGCCGTTCTTCTTTAAATTCATCGATTTTGAGCCGCATATTGCCCATCGCCTGGCGGATGCGCGGCGCGTTTTTCTCCGGCGCCAAGGCTTCCAGGCTGCTCTGGCGCGGCAGCTCAATATTGATGGACAGCCGGTCGGCATATTTACCCGCCTCGCGCAGCAAATCCGGGTCCGCATCGGGGATGGTTTTGAGGTGAATATAGCCCGCAAACTTATGCTCTTGCCGCAGCGTGCGCGCCACGGCCACCAGCTGCTCCATGGTGTAGTCGGAATCTTTGATGATCCCGGAGGACAAGAATAGCCCTTCAATATAGTTGCGTTTATAAAAATCGAGCGTGAGCTGCACCACTTCCGCCACCGTAAAACGCGCGCGGCGCACATTGGAGGACTTGCGGTTAATGCAATAGGCGCAATCAAACATGCAGTAGTTGGTCAGCAGGATTTTCAAAAGCGAAATACAGCGCCCATCAGGCGCATAGCTATGGCAAATGCCCATGCCCTCGGTCGAACCGATCCCACCCGATTTCAGCGAGTTTTTCTTCGACGAGCCAGACGACGCGCAAGACGCATCATATTTGGCCGCATCAGCCAAAACCCCAAGCTTTTCGCGCAAATCCATCCGCATGATACAGCACCCCTAATACACATAAGTTCTAATTTGTTCTTATTATGTTTTTGTGCGAGAACAGAGTCAAACAAAAGGCGAGCGGAGAGGCGCAATGTCGCAAAAAAAAGGTCGCATGCTCGCCTGTGAGGTGACCCAAGCGCCACCTAGATTAACCCATATTTCTTAGCCAAGTGGCGAAACTGCGCATAATCAAGTCCGGCATAGCGGGCAGCCGCTTTTTGGTTATGTTTGGCAGCGGCTAACGCGGCCGTCAGAAGGGCGATTTCTTGGTTATTGACCAGTGCTTTGAAATCGAAAGGACCATTTACGGCAGATGACGGCGGTTGCGGCGCCGCCTCTGACCGTGGCTCGGCTGTTTCACTGGGCTTCAAACGATAGGGCGAAGCAAACGGGTCGATGATCAGCTGGTCAATTGCCCCTGCGTCTTCCGGCCAACGGTAAAGCGCGCGCTCGATGACGTTTTTAAGTTCTCGGACGTTGCCAGGCCAGCCGTGCTCTTTCAGCTGCTTTTCAATACGCGGCGAAAAGCCTGGAAAGTCGCGACCCAATTCAACCGCCATGCCTCGACCAAAATGCTCAGCAAGCAGCAGGATATCACCCTGCCGGGCGCGCAGCGGCGGCAGGGTGAGGACTTCAAAGCTGAGCCGGTCGAGCAGGTCCGCGCGAAACCGGCCCGCGGCGACTTCGCTGGGCAAATCGACATTTGTCGCGCCAATGAGCCTGACATTCACTTGCCGAACTTGATTAGA
>JBCCLR010000154.1:0-9298 GCA_039026755.1 Pseudomonadota bacterium
ATGTCATGTCATGCAGCGCTTTGAGCGCGCCGTCGCCATATTGCTGGCGAAGACGCTGCGCCACATAGGTGGGAGAAACATCTTTGTGAACACCACGTTTCATGCCTTTGAACATAGCCAGAATTTAGTGAAACAAAAACTCGTATTTAATTAAAATTTTTAGCATCGCATACGGCAAGAAAAAGCCGCATATGAGGGGGATCATATGCGGCGTTAAGGTGGCTGGAAAACCAGCGTGGAAGCAGGCATCACTCAAGGGAAAGTGATGACTTAAAGAGTGTTAACGAAAGTGCTTAACATTTGGTTAACGACCGTATGAGCGCGGCAATAAACCTCAAGAAAAACTAAGCACTGGCATATTATTCGTCGTTTGTCTGCGGTGCGCCGCAGCCCCATATAGGCCATTAAATGAATTTAACCCATCACATGTTTAGGTTTTTTGAGAGGTGCATGTCATGCGCTACTACCCCGCGTTTGTTGATATGGAAAGCCAGGGCGCTGCATTTCTGGGGGGCAGCGCGGAACTCGCCAACAAAGTGAGGCTACTCAGCAAAACGCCGGCCCGTCTCCAGGTTTTTGGAGTGCATATTGCGCCAGCGCTTGCCAATTTGGTCGCTGCAGGCAAGGCAGAGTGGTTGCAGCGTGCTGCAACACTGGATGACTTGAAAGCCATGCGGTTTGTGTTCATCGCTGCGGAAGACGAAGCCGAGCGCCAGGCGCTGGTGGATTTGGCACGGCGGTCTGGCGCGCTTGTCAATGTGGTGGATGTCACTGAGGACTGCGAATTCATTACGCCAGCTCTGGTAGAACGTGGGCCTTTAAGCATCGCTATTTCATCCGATGCAAAGGCCCCAGCGTTGTCTCGCGCAGTCAAAGGCCTGCTTGAGCGCAGTTTGCCGCAGGCGTTGGGGAGCATGGGCGACCTCATCGACAGCGTTCGCCTCACGCTCAAAAAAGCGTTCCCCGACACCGATGCACGGCGCCGGTTTCTTGATGCGCTGATTGAAGGTCGGTTTGGCACAATTTCAAACGCGGCTGAACTACAGCCATATATTGATGACGCCGCTGGGGCGGCGCCGCCGCAAGGCCGCATTGCCATTGTAGGTGCTGGCCCCGGTGACCCTGATCTCCTCACCATCAAAGCGCATCGCTATATGCAGCAAGCCGATGTGATCGTGCACGATAAGCTGGTGTCGGATGACATTTTGGATCTCGCCCGGCGCGATGCAGAGCGCATTTATGTAGGCAAGTCACGTGCCAACCACACAATGGCGCAAGGCGATATCAGCGATTTGCTGGTGGCGCTCGCGGCGCAAGGCAAGTTTGTCGTGCGTCTCAAAGGCGGCGATCCCTTCATCTTTGGCCGCGGCGGTGAAGAACTCGATGTCGCCGCAAAAGCCGGCGCTCAGGTTGAAGTCGTGCCTGGTATTTCCGCAGCGCTGGGCTGCGCTGCGAGCACTGGTATTCCGCTCACGCACCGCGATCATGCCTCGGCTGTCACTTTCGTTGCGGGCCAGCGAAAGGACTTGGCACGGCAGAACTGGCATGGGCTGGCTGGTGCGGGCCGCACCTTGGTGGTCTATATGGGCCTTGCGACCGCACCGGACATCACGGCAAAATTGCGGGCCGATGGCGTTAGCGGCGATATGCCGGTTGCAATCTTGGAAAATGGGACGCGCGAGGACAGCCGCACCTTTCGAACAGATCTCGATGCCATGGCAGCTGTGATTGAGCGCGAAGCCGTCGCAAGTCCCGCTCTGCTGGTGATTGGCGATGTGGCGGCGATTGATCGTCAAGAGCGACTTGAACACATGTTTGGCGATGTTGTGCCGTTTAAACGCGCTGCGGAGGGCTAAAGCCTGAAGGGCTGATCCCCTTAAGCGGCCTCTGCATCAGCACGGTAACGCCGTGCTTCATCAACCAAAAAGTCTCTAAACGCTTTGACCCGCTTGGCATTCTTTAAAGCGGAGGGATACACGATATAGGACTGGAAGGTTGGACCGATCAGCTCAGGGAGGACCGGCACCACATCGTCCAACGGGCTCACGATATATTCTGGCAATGCCGCAATACCAAGGCCGGCGCGCACGGCCCGCAAAATGCCGTGCACATTATTGATCTTCAGCATCGGCTTGCGCGGATGTTTGTCATCGCGGTCGATGGTCAGCACCCAGTTTACATCTTTGATGGGAACAGCGGCGGTCGGCCCATAGGTAATGAGGCGGTGATGATCTAAATCGGCAACATGTACGGGCTGGCCATGCCGCGCGATGTAGTCTGGGCTGGCATAAAGGCGGTGTGATATGGACATCATTGGCCGTTGGATATCATCAGCATGCGCGGCGGAATGAAACCGTACGGCCATTTCAGCGACGCCTTCACCGACACTCAAATCACTGTCTGACAATAGCAGTTCCAGCTCCACATCAGGATAGGCATCATGAAACCGGTGCAGACGCGGCACCAGCCATTGACTGCCGAACGTCATCGTCATGGTGACAGTCAGCTGGCCTTTTACGCCGTCGCCGCTTTCGCTCATGCGCCGACGCGTTGCTTCTATGGCCTTGGAAAACTCTGCCGTTCGCGCAAACAGGATTTCACCATCATGGCTCAGCACAGCGCCGCGCGCATGGCGGTGAAACAGCCGTAGATCAAGCTCATCCTCCAGTGCCCGAATTTGCCGGCTGAGCGCCGGCTGGCTCATGTTTAAATGCCGCGCAGCGTCGGAAAAGCTGCCGCGCTCGGCAACGACGGTGAACAGCCTGAGTTTGTCCCAATTCTTCATTCGGCCGCTACGGAGAGATCCTCTTGTTCGGCAAGAAAGCGTTCCGCCTCAAGCGCTGCCATACAGCCCATGCCCGCTGCTGTAACAGCTTGGCGATAGGTTTTATCCTTCACATCGCCAGCGGCATAGACACCCGGAATATTGGTCAGGGTTGAATCAGGGGCGGTCAGAATATAGCCCTCTTCATCCATATCGACCTTGCCTTTAAACAAGCTGGTCGCCGGGTCATGACCAATCGCGACAAACACACCGTGGCAGTCGATCGTCTGCTCTGCGCCGGTCCCAACATGCTGCAGCGTCAAGCCCGAGACGCCAAGCGGGTCTTCATCGCCCACAACCTCACGCACCACATGGTCCCATATAACCTCGATTTTCGGATGCTTAAACAGCCGGTCTTGTAAGATTTTTTCAGCACGCAGGCTATTGCGCCGGTGTATCAGGGTTACCTTGCTGGCAAAGTTGGTGAGGAACAAGGCTTCTTCAACAGCGCTATTGCCGCCGCCAATGACTGCAACCTCTTTATCACGGTAGAAAAAGCCATCGCAGGTGGCGCAGGCGGAGACGCCAAAGCCTTTAAATTTCGTCTCGCTGTCCAAGCCGAGCCAGCGCGCTTGCGCGCCGGTGGCAATCACCAACGTATCACCGGTATAGACCGTGCCGCTGTCGCCCACCGCGCGAAACGGCCTTTGGGTCAAGTCAACATCCACGATATAGTCGCTGATAATCTTGGTGCCCACATGTTCAGCTTGACCTTGCATTTGTTGCATCAGCCAGGGCCCTTGGATGGGGTCAGCAAAACCAGGATAGTTTTCCACATCGGTTGTGATGGTGAGTTGTCCACCGGGCTCTAAGCCTTGTACCAAAACCGGTTCAAGCGCCGCCCGCGCAGCATAAATCGCAGCGGTGTAACCGGCAGGGCCGGACCCAATGACCAAAAATTTTGTGTGTATCGTTTCAGACATGATGCTTCTCACTTACCGCGAGGAGGCTTTTTGTGCCGGGCTCGCATTCTTTGCTTGAATATATAAACATCTTCAGAGCATGCGCAAACGCAGCGCCACTCCAACCGGCATAAAAACCACATGTGCCAGCTCAAAGACCCGTTCACTTCCGCGTGATTGGCAAGCTGAGCACTAGGTTGCTACGTTTAAAGGGGCCTTGCTGCAAGCATAGGGTCGCGCCGACACGTGCAATGTCGTGCGCGCATTGAACCAGGCCGCGACCAATCGAGCACATCTCAAGCAAGGGATGACGAAACGGCAGGCTTGGCCCGGTTTCTAACCGCATTAGCGATGCATCGTCGGTTCCTGCGGTCCAGCCTGGAATTGCAATGCCAATGCTGCATGTGCCCGCATCCGAAGTCGAGACATTGACCTGCAAACGCTGAAACTGCGGTGTCCATAATGCTGTTGCATACAGCATTTTCTCCAAAACCGACCCAAGCAACATCAGGTCGATTGTCGTGTGGTTGTCGCCGTCTAAAGTGGCAATGCCGCGCACATCAATATGGCTGGAAAACCGCCTCAGAGCGTCCTCCAAGTTGGCTGCCAGAGCATTTGCGCGCCGCGCACCCTCAGAAGGCAGCGGCTGTTGCGCAGAGAGCAAATCAGATAGCACGCTGTTGAGCTGATCGGCCTGTTGCCCAATCTTGCTTGAGCGATCCTGCGCAAAGGCGCTGGCCGGGCCGAGCTGCTGTGTTGCGATCATTTCTGCAAAGCCCCGAATGGCATTGAGCGGGGTTTTCAGCTCATGCGCGAGGCTCGACATATCAAGCGGTAGAGGCGCTGTTGGTGCGTGTGTAGACGCGTGGGTCTGGTCATGATCGTTCGCGGCCGAGAAGCCTAGTTTAGCCGTGCCGCGATAGCCTAGAAATATACCAGACAGGTCGTCAAAGACCGGCACCGCTGCCAGCGACCAGGTGGACTGGTTTGCCGCAGCCGTGACTTTTACGCCGCGAAAAGGCCGGCGCTTCGCGAAGAGAGCGCTAAGCGTTGTTGCGCAATGTGCGGTGAAAACGCTGCTGAAAGGGGCGTCAAGGAGTGTCTCTTGGGCTGCGCCAAAAGGCATCACTAACTCGGTTTCGATATATGTAATGGTTGCCGCGCGGTCGGTCACCCACCTTAGGTCGTCGAGCGGCCCAACTGCGGGCCGCGTCGCAGCAGCGCTATAGGGTGTGCTGGCGCTGGTTGCTGGCGCAACAAATAGCTTTGCGCTGCCAATATCGCGCGGGGAGGTGTCTGCTGCGTCATCATGTTCAAACAAAGACGCGGCACCAGCAGGACCATGCAGGGGGTCTTCAGTGCTGGCGCCAGCCGGCGCCCGGCGCAGTGCACTGAACTGTTTCAGCCGGTCTACGATGTCTTGAATGCTAGGGTGATCGCGCTGAGCTTGTTCAGACCCTTGATCCGGCGCCGCTAGAGATGGATCACTGAATACGGCATCGGCACTTTGCGTTAACTCAAACGGTTCGTCGTCCGTTTGGCCCGTGCGTTCTCCAAGGTCATCATCAGCGGTTCCATGACCTGGGTCCGGTGCATTCAAGCGAGCCGAAATCGCGGCCTGCGTCGCGGCGTCTAGATCGGCACGCGCAGCAAGTCGATTGAGGATGTCCGTGGGCAGCTGGTTGATCAGTATCAACCACTTTGGCGGCGTGAGTTGTAGGTCCGACCAAAAAGCAGCCGTGTCTATATCTGGGTCCGCCGCGGCGCGCTGAACAATCTCGGGCGCCTTGTCCGCCGCGCGCACCGCTAAACTCAAGATTTCCAGCCGAACTTGTGGACGTGCCTGCGCATAGAGCGTGTCCAGATAGCGCAAAAACTCTGCCCGTGCCTCAGCGAGCACAGCGGCATCGCTTTGCAGCAGAATGTCACAGATATGCCTCAGCGCCAGTTCAAGCTTCGCCTGATCCTCAGACGTGATCAGGTCTTGAATATTGCTGAGCCGATCATCGTATCGTGGCATGCAGGGCGGAACTCCGGTACGCTAGCGTCACAAGGAATTGGTACCAGATCATGACACACTTGCCCAGTCTGTTCCGCGATGTTTTTGAATGAATTTTATCTGCGCTATTTTGAGATATTCCATCGATTTTCAGTATATAATTGAAATATAATTATCTTGAAACGCAATATTATTTGTCTTACAGCAGTGCGTATAACAAAAACAATTCGATCCTTAAGGGGAAATGATGTCTCGCGTAAAACTGGATGATGTAGACCAGCGAATCTTGAGCCGGTTACAAGATGACGGTCGTGTTACAAATGTTGATCTTGCCACGCATGCGGGCATCACAGCGCCGCCGTGTTTACGGCGTGTGCGTGCGCTTGAGGAAGCAGGATATATTCAAGGGTATCACGCCGATGTGGCGGCTGAAAAACTTGGCTATACTATCACGGTATTTGCGATGGTTGGTCTGCATTCGCAAGCTGAAGCTGACTTAGAGGCCTTTGAAGCTTTGGTTGACGAGTGGCCGCTGGTGCGTGAGTGCCACATGTTGAACGGTGAGATTGACTTTATTTTGAAAGTGGTTGCCAAGGACTTGGCGCAATTTCAGCGGTTTCTCACCAGCAAGTTAACGCCAGCACCAAATGTTGCCAGCGTTAAAACCTCGCTGACGATCCGAAACTCAAAGCATCAGCCCGGTGTGCCCATTGAATAACGCACCGCTCTTACCGCTTAGGCGGTGCGCAACGCTTTTTTTCTAGGTTGCTTAAACGAACTTAACTGCCTCGATATCGTAATATTTCTCGCCGCCGGGTGTAACAACCTCAACTTCATCGCCCGTTGATTTCCCAATGAGCGCGCGTCCGATCGGCGATGTAAATGAAATTCGGCCTTGATTGACGTCTGCTTCATCGACACCAACAATTTGATACGTCACTTTTTGATCATCTTCATCAATCAACGTCACCGTAGCGCCAAAGATGGCCTTTTCGCCGGACAGCCGTGTCGGGTCGATAACCTCAGAACGAGAGATTTTATCTTCAAGCTCAGTCACCCGCGCTTCAATCATGCCCTGGCGTTCTTTTGCGGCGTGGTATTCTGCGTTTTCAGAAAGATCGCCATGCGCGCGTGCCTCTTCAATGGCTTGCACGACGGCGGGACGCTCTTCAAGTTTCAAACGCTTTAGTTCGCTTTCCAAAGCCAAATAGCCTTCGCGGAGCATGGGAATGCGGTTACCACTCATCTTAACAGGGTGCCTTTCAGCTTGCGGCGTCTGCCTCATCAATACAAATCTCAGCAATCCAAGGATGCCACCTTAGAACCGCTGGGGGGTCTTCCCGAATACTGGGAATATGCACTGTACGCTCTTCGGTACCTTGCACAGCTATACAGTAGTGCTGAAGGGCGATTACTTCAATAGCTATTATCGGCTTGAAAATATGGCCAGTCTGTGGCGATTAATCCGCCGTCAGTGAATAATATAGACTTCCAAGTTGCTGCATAACGCGAAAGCCAGCACGCGTTTCTTGGTATCCATTGAGAATTTGTTCGAGCTTTGCGTTAATGAGCGCTTGTTGCGCATCAAGCAGATCGAACGCCGAACGGTCACCTGCGCGAAACTGCTCGCGATAGAGCCGCACAACCTCTTTTGCAGCATCGACCTGATCGCGGATCGTCTCCACTTTTGCGCGGCTTGCTTCAATTGCGGTAAAGTCATTTCGGATATTCTGTTCGACCTCGCGGCGCTGCTTTTCAAATTCGTAGCCCACTTCTTTAAGCCGCGCACGCAGCCGCGCTGAAACGGCAGCATCAGCGCCGCCGTTAAACACGTTATAGCGCAAAAACATCATCGCCCGGGCGTCTCTGGTCCGGCCAGTTTCGCCGGCCACATCGGTATTGATATTGCCTTGTACTTCAAAATCGACACGCGGAAAGTAATTGCCGCGTTGGCTGCGCAATTGGTTTTGCACGGACTTCGTATCCGCCTTGACCTGCAGCAATTGTGGGCTCTCCGCGGCAATACGCGTCGCCGCTTCATCTGCGCTTTTAGGCAGCAGCCCCAAGTTTAACACTGGATCGACCAAAAAACCTGGCGGCACATTTAATAGCCGCCGATATTGATCGCGCGATTGCTGTAGTTTGCTTTCTTCTTCGAGCATGAAAGAGCGTGCATTGGCGAGGCTTGAAGACACCCGATTTACGTCAGCCGCAGTGCCTTGACCCGCCTCTTTCTGAGCGGTCACAAGGGTCAGTATTGCTTCGTGCGCACTCACATTTTCGCCCGCCAAAGCGACGACGTTTTGTTGCTGCAACACGCCCAGATAGGCGACCGAAACATCATATACCAGCTCTTCAATACTCTGCAGCGTCTGCAATTTAGCAGACTCATAGCCTTCTTTAGCGCGCAGATAATCGTATTCGGTGAGGCCAAAATCAAACACCGTCTGGCGCAGCGTCGCATTAAGCTCCTGGCGGATGCGAACGATTTCCTCCGCACCGCTTTGGCGCGAAACTTCTGGCCCAGCGCCGGCGTTGAGATCGAGTTTGGGTAAAAACCCGGCGCGCGCTTCGCGAACGGCGTAGAAAGCATCTTCCTGGCGTGCTTGTGCGATCTTGACATCAGGATTTGTGGCAACTGCATGCTCAACAGCGTCGCGCAGGGTTTCTACGCCGCCCAGGCCGAGCGGCTGCGGCACATATGTTTTGTCCGTATTCTGGGCTGAAGTAACGATGGTATTTGGCGCACCTGGCGTTATTGCTTGGGCGCTGGACGCAGCTGCCTGCGCTGTATCACTGTATTGCTGCACCTTTGCTTTTTGCGCAAACGGCTTTTCAAAATCGCGCCTATCCAGCGCCAGTTCAGCGATCGTCACTTGCTGGGCGTCATCTGTGAGTGTTGCCGTGATACGCGGCTGCGTGACCGCTGTAATGTCGTTGGCCAGGCCGTTTGGTTGCGTCAATGAGATGGGCGGCAAATCGGCAATAAATTGTGCCGGCGGCTGGGCTGGCTTGGGCTGCGGATTAATTGCTGTTTTTTGCAGTTTCGCTGGGCGTATTTTCGGTACGGGCCCGGCCGCCGGTTCGACCGACAAGAGATCAGACATTACGATATCGATAACATCGGTTGGTAACCGATACGCACTCGAAAGCATGGTCTCATTCACGTACCAGCGCTCAGCACTTTGCGGCATTGGCAGCCGTATGTCAGCTGCGCCATCTGCTGCACTACGTTCTTGAGGCACCGCTGCGATGAGGAGCAAGCACAAAAGGGGTGCCAGCCAAGCACGATCTTTGTGCCTAAAACCCAGCATTACCACAGCCCCTTGAAAGAAAGAGTGCCAATATGGTCGCTCCGAAAATCGATCTTCAATTTATTAAGAGCGTATTTACTTTGGTTAATAGAAGCTTAGCCCACTCTTATATTTAGCGTGAGAGTAATTTTGGTATGGTAAATTCAGCGTTAAGCTTAAGAAAATACTTAGGTTATTTAAAATTTTCATCATTTAGAAAGGCAAACTCTGCAAATCTGCGCATTGTTCACGTGAAGATGAAGCGGGTAGCCGCAAGTAG
>JBCCLR010000155.1:0-9291 GCA_039026755.1 Pseudomonadota bacterium
ATAAAATCTTGTTTGGCGTAGCCTCCGGGCAATGGTGATGTGAGGTCTTGCCCATGACGATTTTAGTAACTGGCGCCGCCGGCTTTATCGGCAGCGTTGTGACGCAAAAACTGCTGCAGCGCGGCGATACTGTGCTCGGCATTGATAACCTGAATGACTATTATGATCCTGGACTTAAACAAGCGCGGCTTGACCAGATCGAGCGCCTCGGCCTCAGCGGGTTTACCTTTAAGAAGCTTGATCTGGCGGATCGCGATGGCATGGCGAGCCTGTTTGCCGAGCACGACATCAAAAAAGTCATCAACCTGGCGGCCCAAGCGGGCGTACGCTATTCGCTGGAAGAGCCGTTTTCTTATGTAGATAGCAACATCACCGGCTTTCTAACCATCTTAGAAGGCTGTCGCCATCACGGCGTTGAGCATCTGGTCTACGCCTCTACCAGCTCCGTCTATGGTGCCAATACCGAGATCCCGTTTAAAACCGCGCAGCCGGCCGATCATCCCGTGGCCCTTTATGGTGCCACCAAGCGCGCCAATGAGCTGATGGCGCACAGCTATTCGCATTTGTTTGATCTGCCGACCACGGGTCTGCGGTTTTTCACGGTCTATGGCCCCTGGGGGCGGCCAGATATGGCGCTGTTTAAATTCACCCGCGCCATCATCGCAGGTGAGCCGATTGAGCTGTATAACTACGGTAAGCACAAGCGCGATTTTACCTATGTGGATGATATCGCAGGCGGCGTCATCGCCGCCCTCGACAACACCGCCACCGGCAACCCCGATTGGGATGGCCGAAAGCCCGCCAGCGACAGCGCCGCCGCCCCCTGGCGCATCTATAACATCGGCAACGAAACCCCGGTCGACCTGATGGACTATGTCGCTTGCATAGAAGAGGCGCTCGGCCAAAAAGCCGAAAAAACCCTTCTTCCCATGCAACCGGGTGATGTGCCGGATACCTACGCGGACGTCAGCACCCTCGTCGCCGCAACAGGCTATAGGCCGCGCACTCCTGTGGCTGAGGGTGTGGCGAATTTTGTTGCCTGGTACCGGGAGTATTATGGGGTTTAGGAGGCTCGTTGTGGCAGCGTGTGGCCTTTTGCATCGATTTTTTGAAGGGCCACAGTAGAATATTGGCGTGAAACATAGCGCTTCGGTGATGTTGTCGTCGCAGCACTTAAGGTTACTCTTGTACTGAGCAAAGTTTCATTTATTCCCCTTTGTAAATGAATTCGCAGCCTCTTGATCAGACGATTTTCCCTGGGCCTATGGCGCGGGATTTAGAACGCGCGTTAAGAGCGGCGATTTTATCTTGGCCGTGTCTTGTTCTCTGCGTCTTCATTATCACCTTTCTAGTTATCTTCACGCCCGGCGGTTTGTTCGCGCAACATACTCCGGCAGCGCGGTGCTGGATTTATGCAGTGTCGCTGGCGGCCTTTCTCGGCTGGAGCTTTACCATCTTGCCAAAAGCGGTGATCTGGGGGCTTCGTGCGGGTAAGCCTGTGGCCCTTGTCCAATTCGTGATTTATACGCCCCTTGTGCTGCCGGCAGTTTTATTGCCCTTCAGCGCAATACCAGGGTCACTAACGCTGTCCAATTTAGCGCTTGCTGTCGGCGCTGGCTTTTTCATCACGGCAATCAGCTGCGTTTTGGGGCTCTTGCTGTTTCAAACTCTGGTTTTGCCTAAGCTTAATTTGCCGATTGAACCTGGGCACCTTTGGTTGTTTTCAAAGCCAGGGCAATGCGGATTACAGCCTCATCTACCGCTTAATATCCGAGGCGATATTTTGCGCATGACGGCGCAGAACCAATACACTGAAATTCAGACCACGCGCGGCACAACGCTGCTGCGTATGACGCTTGCTGCAGCCGAAAAGCTCGCCAATGCGCAGGCGGGGCTGCGGGTTCACCGGTCGCATTGGGTGGCGCTCAGCCATATTGAAGCGCTGGAAGGCAAAAGCCGGACACTGTCCTTGCGCCTCAAAGATGGCAGCATCCTGCCCGTTAGCCGCAACAAGGCCGCGCAGGTGCGTGAAGCGCTTAAATAAACACCTGCCCATTCACTCCAAAGCCTGCTCATTCACTCCATTTGGAGAGATGCGCGCGGTATCTGCGGGTAACGTCGCGAACCTGTTAAATCGCTAAATGGGATTGGTTTTTATGAAAGCGTTTTTGCGTAGTTTTTGGGTAGCGACGATTTTAAGTTGTCTCAGTGACGTTGCCACTGCAGCACCTATTTCAGCGGTGTTTAGATTTGAAGCGGACCGCGACCTCGTTGCCAGCTCGCCCTTTCCCGGCAATATAAACACGGCCCGCGAACTTGCTCCCCCGGGCACAAGCCCTAACGTGACCTTAAGCATCAGGACACGCTCGCCCGAGGCGCGGCTTGAGGCCGAGGCACACTTGTTGATCAATGGGTCTTTATCGAGCGATCGCCAGATCCTTGGGCGAAACCCCATCACCCTCAATCTGGGCGGTGCAGACTTGGCCTATTCCTATTCTACCAGCATAGGTGCGGGCGTTACCGTGGGCATCAACCCAGACCGCTTTACGGTGGATTTATCAAACTTCATTCCAGCCAATGTCGGTATTCCGCGCAGTATTGGTGGTGATATCAGCAATCAGAACATCATTGATCAGAGTTTTTCCTTGGATTCAGAGTCAGGGCAAGGAACGGCCTTCGGGCAATCGCTGCGTGTCCAAGGAAGACAATCTCTTATAGAGAGAAGTACAGATCTAGGCTTACCAGGAGCCGTAAATAACGCCATTAACACTGTTCGAGATTTTATTTCCGGTGTTTTTACATTCGATGCCGATGCCAAAGCGGGCGTTGGCGTTGTGCTTGATAGCAATCTCAGAATTTTAGGGGCCACGGGCACGCTCGTGGCCACCAATCGCGATACGGGGACCGAGCGGCGCTGGACAGGTCTTGATCTCACCCAAGCCAACTCGTTTGCGCTCAACTTAGACCAGCTCGGCATTTGGGATTTGAGCCTCGATGACGTCTTCCTCAGCAGCTTGTTCACCGGCGATTTTGACGTGTCTGCCTTTGGCGAGTTTGACTTTTCATCGTCTATATTCGGTCAAACCTTGTTCGACTTCTCACGCGGGGATTCGTTTGATTTTCGATTCATCGATGGTGAAAATCTTCCAATCGACTTTGGCCAGCGCAGTATGAGCCTAGGCTCGGTTCAAATTAGCGAAGTGCCGCTGCCACCCAGCGGGCTTTTGCTTGGGTTCGGGCTGGCCATGTTGGGCGTGGCGCGGCGGCAAGCCGCGAGGTGAGTCTTTCGGGCCTGGTGCCGATACCATCTTGTAAGTGGTCCCAGGAACTCTGAGCGCGACCATCAAAGCTCGTGTGTTAAGTGCATTCAACGCGAACGCAAAGACATTAGTAAAACAAGCACACCGTCTGTTTGATCACGGCGTCATCACTCAGCGCCTTGAGGCAATAGTCCGCGACATCCTCCCTGGCGATGGAGATTTTTTTGGGCTGAGGGCCGCCACCGGGGATGACTTGGTATTGGCCGGTGCCAGGGTCGTTTTTGAGGCCGCCAGGGCGCGCGATGGTCCAATCAAGGCCAGACCCCATGATCTTGGTTTCTTGCACCTCGCGGTCTTTCCAGATGTTTCTAGCAACCAGGCCGATGACCAGATATTTAAACAGGAACGAGCGCAGCGGGCGATAGCTGTCGCCCACACCGATGGTAGTGACGACGATGAAGCGCGTTGGCCCGCTCGCCTGCATCGCTTCGATGATAACCTGCGTCGCATCCGAGATTTCGGTATTTGGTTCACGGTTGAAGTTGCCGAGGGTGGAAACGGCTGCGTCCGCGCCTTCCAAGGTTCTCGCTACAGCCTCCGGGTCGCGCGCATCGCCTTCAACAACGGTGATGCCGCCTGCGTCTTCCAGCTTTGACGGGTCGCGCACCAGGGCCGTTATCGAATGCCCGGCACCAAGTGCTTGCGTGATGAACGCTTTACCCGTGCCGCCCGTGGCGCCAAACAGCGCTATGCGCATTCAAGTGCCTGCCAGGGTTGTGACGACGGAGCCGATGATTTTCCCGCTCGCCTCATCCAGCTTCTTTTGCAAGGCTTCGTCTGGCTCCAAGCGCTCAAGCTCAGCGGCCACATCAATGCCTTTCTGCGCAAGCACATGCTCAACCAGCATCAGCCGATCATTCACAACGCTGAGCTCCCGCGTCAGCGCGATCAGCGCCATGCCCATATCGTCGAGTTGATCGACCCCAAGCATTTGGCGCTTGGGTTTGTTGTACTCCTGCGCGGTTTGCGGCTTTTCGTACTTCATTCCGGTTTGCGCCCTTTAACGATGTAGGGATAATTCATCGGCGCTTCACCCCAGGCTTTGACGTCAACAAACCCGGCCTCTTCGGCCACTTGCGCAAGATCAAGGCTGGCAGATTCGCGCCACCATGGCTCGCCGCCCACTTGCGCGCCATAATCGGCGCGCCAGACGCCCATTTTGTCCATGTCCGCATAGCGCGTCACGTCGCTCATGATCATATCACCGCCTGGCTTTGCCACGCGGAACGCTTCGCGGAAGACCGCACGCACGACGTCAGCTGGAATTTCGTGCAGCAAGATAAAGGACGTGACGAGGTCAAAGCGATTGTCTTCAAACTTGGTGTCTTCAGCTGCGCGCTGATAGAGGTCCCAGGCCCAACCGTTGGAATTTGCAATGCGCGCCGCATGTTCCAGCGTGCTCGGCGATAGTTCTACGCCGGTGATTTTAGCATCAGGATAGGTCTCTTGCAGTGCCGTGGTATAGTGCCCGGTGGAGCAGCCCATATCCAGAATTTCATCATAATGGTCTTGCGGTGCCAAGCCTGCGACAAACCGGCGGGTTTTGAAGATGCCGCCGGGATACAGCCGGTCAACCAGACGCTTGTGGATGAGTTCGCCATGCACCAGGCCAGCATATTCATGCGCATCCCAGCCGCCCTTGGTGCGGTGGAAGTCGACACCGTCCCAATAGGCCGGCGGCTCAAGGTCTGGGTCGAGGTGCACTTGGCTTTGCCCATTATGCAGGGCGTCAATGCGCTCCATGGCTTCCTCTTTCACCGCATCAAACGCCTCATCAGTGACTTTGGCCATATACTCTGCGTGCCATTCGCCGAGCAGCTGCTGCACCCGAAACGCTTTGGAATCGCTTAGCGTATCGATCATCACGTCGGTGCGCTCGTCCAAGTCATCAGGCAGCAGATCAGCAGCCATGCCCTTATCGGCGATGTGTTTATCGACGGCGCCGCGCAGCGGAAAGCTGGCCTTGCCCAGAGCGCCCAAAAAATCAATAGAGGCGCGGTCCCGCTGATGCAGAGGCGGCAAAGAAAAAGACATATGTCACTCCTGTAAATCTCGTGACTTAAATATAGAAACGGGTGGCTGCGTTAACAGCCACCCGCCATGTTTCATCCGATGAGTGGATAGTTTTTTAGAAGCTCGCAGTAACGCGAACACCCCACTCATCTCCGCGCGGGACAACACCGAAGGCACGGCGGTCGGACTGGGTGAAGAACGAGGTAAAGGTCGTTCCACCGTTAGTGCCGAACCGGCGATTATCAAAGATGTTGTTGCCGAACACTTCCACCAGCAGATACTCGGTGATGTTCGCGCCAGCGCGGATATTCACCCGGGCCGCTGCATCGACCTTGTTGTACTCAAAGTTATCGACGAAGAACGATCCGGTATAGATCACGTCCGTCCGGAAGAAGGATTCAATTCCGGTCAAATCATCAAGGATAAAGTCGACTGCAAAGTTTGCTTCATGCGCTGGGATATAGCGGATGGAGTTGCCCGATGCATCAAACGCTGTTGTCGATGTGATCAAGCCTGGTGCCAGAACGCCGGCGCCAACTGACCCTGTGGATACGAAGTCGGTAAACGACGCGTCCACATAGTTATAACCACCTTGCAAGAGCATCCAATCAAAAGGCTGGTACCGCGCTTCGACTTCGATGCCGTAGTATTCGGAATCGCCGGGGAGCGAAACGGATACAAACGTTGGCGACAGCACGAAGAAGGCCTGATTGCTCCAATCCATGAAATAGGCGGCAATCGAGTACTGGAAGCCGCTATCAAGCTGTTGCTTCGCACCAACTTCAAACGCATTCAGTTTTTGCGTCGGCGTAAAGAAACCAATCGTATCCGGGTTCAAACCTGAACCTGGAACAGCCGCGGCAAAGGTCGTTGCGTTGGTCGGTGTTCCTTGCAGGAAGCTTTGTGAAAAGCTGCCGTAGATATTCAGGTCAAGACCTTCCGGCTGATAGCTCAAAATTGCGCGCGGCATAAACTTCGCGAAGTCTTGCGACTGCGGCGTAAATGTGGATGTCGCTTGCGTGCCTGAGGCATCGTCGAACGGCAGGTCTAAGGTATCCCACTGGAACCGGCCTTCCAAAGACAACTTCAACTCTTCAGTGATGTCAAAGTCTAAAGAACCAAACAGGCCAATAACCTCTGATTCGGTGATGCTGGTTGCTCCTGGCGGAGCGAACGTCCGGTCGTAGTTAATCTGCTCATCGTCGAAGTAGTTAATACCGACCATATAGCGTAGGCGGCCGTCTTGGCTGGAGGTGATGCGCAGTTCAGCAGAGAAGTCTTCTTGCTGACGCACAAAGCCCCGGTAGCTGATCTCGGATGTGACTGCACCTGTGAAAAAGCTGGTTGCTGGGCGACCGTAGTTGTTATCAAAAACGCCCCAGTTTTTGTTTCCGCCGGTAGAGATGAAGCCAGCAATGGTATGACCGCTGTCCAATTCATATTCACCGGAGAGGTTCACACGCCAAGTCCGGTATGTGTTGCCTAAGCCTGCTGGCGGATCAATAAAGCTATCGCCAAATTCAGCTGGCAGAGATTGCACGTAATCGAAAGAACTGATGGCACCGGCGTTTGCAACAAGCAAATCAGCGGGAGGGGCGCCACCAGTTACAGGATTAAACGTTGTGATCGAAGAATCATCCCAATCAGGTATCGATCCACAAAATAAGCTACCGGCGTTTTGAGACAGGTCAGTTGTGAATGATCCACGGGAGTCGCCAGAGACAACATCACGAAGATTGCCAGAAAACTGCAGATCACAATCGCCAGGAGCAACATTTGCTTGGATCGATGAAAGCGCAGAGGTGTCTTCGGAGTCGGTGAAATAACCCGTTACTTTAACAAAGCCTGACTCGTTAAAGTCATACTTCACAGTTCCCAAAATCGCGTGTGTTTCTTCTTCACCAAGTGGCGTGCCGTCTTGGAATTCGGTTACCCCGGGACGCAACGCTGTAGATACTGCAACCCGCGCACCGAGCTTTTCGGTTATCGGACCGCTGAAAATTGCATTGAGGTCATAACCTGTCTGCACTTCAGTAGCAGACACTTGGCCGCGTAAACGCACCTCCAACTCATCACCTGGCTCCTCCGGAAGGAAGTTTACGGCTCCAGCGAATGTATTGCGCCCAAAAAAGGCCGTTTGTGGGCCTTTGATGACTTCCGTTTGCTGTAGATCGATGAGCGGGACTACGCCAATGCCTGTTGGAACATAAGCACCATCCCAAAAGAGCGCACCGGCATCAGAAGCGCCACCCAAACCAATTTGCACACCAACGCCGCGGAAGCGAATACTCGGATTTGCACGGCCGCTTTGGCCTCCGGTACCAACGGGCTGAAATGTAAAGCCGGCAACAAAGTCCGACAGCTCGGTCGCAGCTGCAACGCCGCGGTTATCCAAATCGTCTTGAGAAAACGCCTTCACAGAAAGCGGCACTTCGATGGCTGTCTCTTCACGCTTCCGCGCGGTGATCGTGATCACCTCTAGCAGACTATCTTCTTGCTCCTGCTCTTGCGCCATGGCGCGCTGCGGCTGGCTGGTGGCCAGCACAGCCATCGCTGTGGCGCTTAGCGCTGCATATTTAAAGGGGGCTTTTCGCATATGTGTTTCCTTCCCAAAAACAAAAATCGATGCGGTAACTCTGTGTATCTGTGCCAAATCCGTGCTGCGTCTTGTGGATTTGTGCCAAAAGGGCGCAGGTACGGTGCGGAGCGGGTCTCACCTAAAATTAAAGCACATGTGGAATCTCTTGATTGATTTGTCCGCCAGTCGATAAACTGTGTCAGCTCACGTCTTCTTCAAGCAGATCGCTTAAAAATTCACTAAATTCAGCGATGTAGAGTTCATGACGCTTTCCGGTGGCTGCGCCAGGAAAACTTGTGTGAATGCGCCGCACAGTGCCCGAGCGGTCAAGAAAGATGGTTGTGGGATAGGCTTCGAGCTTGTCGATCATTGGCAGCGCTTTGGCGACGTTGTCTTTCCCAAACACCCCGGCAATCAACATTTCGTAGGCAATACCATAGCGTTTGGCGAAGCTCGCTATTTGCCGTCTGTTGCGGTCGACGTCGTCGGTGTACTCGAACTGTAGGCCGATAATTTCCAGGCCACGATCTTTGTTCGCCTGGTAAACTGGCGCAAGGAAAGCCGCTTCATCATGGCACGTTGGGCACCACGTCCCACCGATTGCCACAATCACGACTTTGTTTTTAAACCGCTCGTCGCTGAGCGAGACCATTTCGCCACTTAAGTTTGGAAAACTAAAGGCGAGCGGGCCGGCCCCGTCGACCATTTTGGTAAAGCTGTTGGCATCGGGCAATGTAGCATCGGGGTCGGCGACGGCACTCCAAGGGATGGGCGGAAAGCCATAGCTTTTGGCGTGAAACATACCGTCCAAGCTGCCGTCCTCTTTAATCGTGGCACGCCAGACGGTGCCCTGGCCACCATCGAAGGTGGACAGATAAAGCTGATCGCCTTTGATTTCACCTTGCAGCCAGCGATAGTCACCTTGCGGCAGCAAAATGGTGCCGGTGACGATGGCACCGTCTTGCTCAAACAGGCCTAGGCCCTTGCGCGCTGGCCCGCCAAAGGGATTGCCCAAAGACAAGTCCCATGTACCCGCTATAGATACCGGGTCTGTGTCTTGCTCTGCAAAATGTCGCCAGGTTTGGCCATGTGTTGCGACCAGTGGAAAGTCGATTTGTTTCAGTGTCCCGATGCGCCGGGTTAAGGTGGCGGTGCCGGCCAATGTGCCATCGGGCTGCAGCGTTGCAGTAAGTGAGGATTCGTAACTTGGAAATTTGATATCGATGGTCCCGCTGGAGATGGTGATCTCCTCCGCTGGCATCCGCTCAGGCCCATTGATGAAAAACGCTTGCGGCCCTGCAGCAATTTCCAGCGTGAAGGGGAGGCCGCCGCCTGGATGCTCAAGCACCACGCGCCATGGCCCGGTTTTAACGCCTTCGA
>JBCCLR010000156.1:0-9223 GCA_039026755.1 Pseudomonadota bacterium
ACGAGGATGATGCGGTCTTTTTTTGCAGCTGTGGTCAGCGAAATCGCAGGATGATTTTTAATGGCGGATACCCCGCCAGCGGACTGCGCGTAGCGATCCATGACCATGATGATATCCGGGTCAGCCGCCACTGCTGCTTCTAAAGAAATCCCTTTATAGCCGGTTCGATCCGCAAATACATTGCGCGCCGAGAGCAGATCAATCAGCCCGTGCGCTGCGGTCTGCGTGCCTGCAGCGCGCGGCGCGCCATCATTTAATGTCGTGAAGAAAAGGGCTGACAAATCACGTGGCAATGCGGAGATCGCCGACTGTGCTTGTGCCCAATCACGCACAACTTTCGCTTTCAGCGCAGTGCCTTTTTCGTCCGCACCAAGCGTCGTAGAAACGACGTCAATCTTCTCAAAAATCGCTTCGATCGTGTATTCGGTCGGCAATTCAACCAAGGTGATGCCCGCCGCGCGCAATTGTTCCAGCGCTTGCGGCGGCCCTGCCGCGCCGCTGATCAAAATTGTATCAGGTTCCACAGACAGCACGCCCTCGGCAGAGAGTTGCCGAACATACCCAACTTTCGGTGTCGCAAGGGCAGCTGCAGGATAGACGCTGGTCGTATCGGTGGCGACCAAGCTACCCTCTTTGCCCAGTGCGTAGATAATCTCCGTTAAGTCGCCGCCAATTGAAACCACGCGCTGATCTGCATGGGCGAAGGCGGTAAATCCAGAAACGCACAGCATGGCTGCAGCAGCCTGCACAAGCATAATTTTGAATATGGGGGTCAAGCGCGCCATGCCGGATGCTCCTGTTGAATGTAGTGCCTTTGCACAAACCAAGACATAGTCTTAAAAAGTGCCAAAGCGAGAGGCTTTTTGCAAGTGCGTATCATCCGCGATTTGTCACATGAATGGGAGAAATTGCAGACGCCTTGTCCTCGGTCGGACACCTAGGGCTGCTTAAAGATGCCGAGGCCCTGGGCAATTGTGAAGCCGACGGCCAAGCCAAGCAGCCCATTGAGTAGGGCAATGATTGTCCATTTGATGAGCCCACCCCATTTTATAACGCCAACGGGCTCGGGCGCAGTTTCTGCGGCCAGCTGTGCTGCCTGTTTGATCACAGCTTCAGGCATATGAACACCAAGGTCATGCAGCCCATGCACAAGGATATCACCGCCGACCCAGAGCATCGCCGCCGTACCGACAATAGTCAAAATCCTGAGCACACCAGGAACTGTTTTAACGATACGTCTACCTACTGACCGGGTGAACGCCAAACGGCCATACCGGGCCAGCAAAACGCCCAGATCATCAGCTTTCACAATGAGGCCGACGACACCATAGACTGCAAATGTCATCACAATCGCGATCAACGCCAATACAATCGCTTTATTGTACCAAGCCGTCCCCGGCGCGAGCGTCCCAAGCGATATGGCCATGATTTCAGCCGATAGGATAAAATCGGTTTTAATCGCTTTTTTAACGCGCTGTTTTTCCAGTTTAACAGCATCGAGCGGCGGGCGGGCCTGCACCACCTTTTGAACATGGCCGCCGAGCGACCTGAGCACTTTTTCAGCGCCCTCAAAACACAAATAGCAGCCGCCCAACATCAACAGCGGCGTTAAAGCCCAAGGCGCAAACCGGCTAAGCAGCAATGCCGCCGGCAGCAAAATCACCAGCTTATTGACCAGCGAACCGCGCGCAATCTGCCACACGATGGGCACTTCACGCGCCGCTGGCAGCCCGGTCACATATTTTGGCGTGACTGCAGCATCATCAATCACGAGACCGGCGGCCTTGGTGCCTGCATCAGCGGCTTGGGCGGCCACATCATCAAGCTGCGCCGCCGCGAGCTTTGCGATCACCGCCACATCGTCAAGCAGCACTAGTAGTCCACTCATTTCATGTCTCGCATACCGCCATCAACACGCACGCATTGAAGCTATGGCACTCATACTAAGCGTCTGCTATAGCCCGGCGCATTCGGGGATTTAAAGAGAACTGCCATGCGGCAAGCCAGCGTCACGCGCAATACCAAAGAAACCCAGATCACCGGTAGCGTCAATATTGATGGCAGCGGGCACTATGATATTCACACCGGCATCGGCTTTTTTGACCATATGCTGGAGCAGCTGAGCCGGCATAGCCTGATCGACATCACGCTGAGTGCACAGGGCGACTTACATATCGACTATCACCACACGGTGGAAGATACCGGCTATGTGTTAGGCGAGGCGATTGCCAAAGCGCTTGGCGAGCGGCGCGGGATCACGCGCTATGGGCATGCCTATATCCCCATGGACGAGACGCTCAGCCGCGTTAGCTTGGATATTTCTGGCCGGCCGTTCCTGGTCTGGAAGGTCGAATTCACGCGCGACAAGCTTGGCGATTTCGATACGGAGCTGTTTAAAGAGTTTTTCCAAGCCTTTGCGCAATCAGCCGGGATCACATTGCATCTGGAAACGCTGTATTGCGATAACAATCACCACCGGATTGAAAGCTGCTTCAAGGGCCTTGCTCGGGCCCTGCGGATCGCAACCGAGATCGACCCACGGCGCGCTGATGATATTCCATCCACCAAAGGGTCGCTTGGAGGCGCGTAGCAGCATGCAAACCGTTGCGCTGGTCGATTATGGATCGGGCAATCTGCATTCCGCCGCAAAAGCGCTTGAGCGCGCGGCGCGTGAGGCAGACTTAAACATAAATTTAGAGCTCACCGGCGATGCTGCGGCAGTGCGCCGGGCAGACCGCATTGTATTGCCCGGTGTCGGCGCCTTTGCCGACTGCATGGGCGCCCTGAGCGCAATTGACGGGATGGTTGATGCACTCAACCAGCGAGCCCGATCTGATGCCGTGCCTTTTCTTGGCATTTGCGTTGGAATGCAGCTAATGGCCCGGCAGGGTGAAGAGCATGGTCTGCACAACGGTCTGGGCTGGATTGATGCAATCGTGGCAAAAATCACGCCGAACGATCCAGCCTTAAAAATCCCGCATATGGGCTGGAACACCCTCGATATCGCGGCGCCGCATCCCGTGCTTGAGGGAATAAACAGCGGTGAGCATGTCTATTTTGTGCACAGCTATCATATGCGCGGCGCGGGCGCGGGCATTGCAGCCCAGTGCAGCTACGGCGGTGCGGTAACGGCGGCGGTGCAAGATGGCAGCTGCTTTGGCACACAGTTCCATCCGGAGAAGAGTCAAAATGTAGGGTTGCGCCTGCTTAGAAACTTTCTTAAGTGGAGCGCATGACTGATGTACCTCCGCCGCAGTTGCGTCCCGACATTTCCGTAGTCCACATCACCCGGCCCGATGACGTTGAGCTTGAAGGGCTCGTCAACGCGACATTAGAGACCATCGCGGATGGCCGCGAAAGCTCTTGGCGCGGCAAGCCCTCTGCGCAGACCCTGCGCGCCTATTGGAACGGCGTGGCGCTGTCGCCGCAGCGCCAGCTGATTGTTGGCAGGCTTGGCAAGCGACCCGTTGGAGGCGTGCAAATCGTGCAGGCTGGCCCGCTGTCGGAAATCGGCCCGGAAGTGGCAACCCTTGACCATTTCTTTTTATGCCCGTCCGCCCGGGGGCATGGCCTAGCGCGCCGCATCATCCGCTATGCAGAAGATATCGCCCGGGCCCATGGTATCATCAGCCTTGACCTGGTCATCCGAGAGGACCGCACGGGTGCAGCGCGGATGTTTGAAGGCCTCGGCTATCGCCAATGGGCCCGCAAAGAGACGTTTCGGCGCACGGGTGATCAGTTTGAAGCGGGCCTCTATTTTTCGAAGATCATTGATGACACCGCTGTGAAAACCGTGGAGCGGACGCGGGTCGCGTGATCATCTTCCCAGCGATTGACCTGAAGGATGGTCAATGCGTACGGCTGTTTAAAGGCGAAATGGAGCAGGCCACGGTTTTTAACCCTGATCCTGCCGATCAAGCGGCGCAATTTCAGCGCCAAGGCGCTGAATGGTTGCATATGGTCGATTTGAATGGCGCCTTTGCCGGACGCGCAGTCAATGCAGACGCGGTTACCGCAGTTCTATCCAGCACCAAATTACAGGTGCAACTGGGCGGCGGCATCCGCAGCCGCGCCGATATTGATCGCTGGCTGGACCAAGGTGTCAGCCGTGTGGTGATGGGAACAGCTGCCTTAAAAGACCCGGAACTGGTCAAACACGCCGCTTGCAATTATCCAAGCCAGATTGTCGTTGCTGTTGATGCGCGCGGCGGCATGGTTTCGGTAGAAGGCTGGGCTAAGACCTCCGATATTGCTGTGGCGGAGCTGGCTCGGCGCTTTGAAGATGCCGGCGTTGCCGCGCTGTTATTTACCGATGTGGACCGCGATGGCGCGCTGGAAGGTGTCAATGTCGAGGCCACAGCAAAGCTCGCCGCACAAACCTCAATCCCTGTTATTGCGTCAGGCGGTGTTTCGGGCATCGCAGACATTCACGCGCTCAAGACGGCAGACACCGGGACTGGGCAAATCGAAGGCGTGATCTGCGGGCGCAGCCTTTATGACGGGCGGTTGTCACTCTCTTCTGCTTTGGACTGTGCGAGCGCCTCGAGCTGAAAGCAATCGCCCGTATAGTCCCATGTGAGACGTACGAGAATGCCGGTCTGCACGCAGACCCACATATCAAGCGGCGGAAAATCACCGTAACGCACGCTGTAATGCAGCACATCAAAAGTGTGAAAGCCAAGATCTATCTGCGTTTTTGGGCCACGCGCAAGATGTGCGCTGGTTGCCAATAGACCTGGTGCGCCGCCGCCATTGGGCTGATGCGAACATGTCGCCATCCGTTTGAGGAACGCTTCGGACCGATCTGCCGGTAGCGCCTTTGCGAGCCAGCCATCGTTGATCAACGCATGCGTCCCAAAAAACTCAATCCTGTAATCCAGGGCGCTTTGTGCTGCCGCGCCCGGCCAGCTGCACATAGCCTGATTTGGCTCGAACCGATACGTCGCTGAACCAAGCAGCAGGCCATGTTCAAACGTTTGCACACACGCGTTGATCGGCTGGTCAGCCGCATCAAGCGTTAAGAGGCATTGGCGCACCAGCGCATCATCCCAAATTTCGCAGGTGGCATTAAGGCTGGTGATGCCGCTTGGCAACTTGGTGATAGAGAAATGTTCAACGCCGTTTTGAACGTCCGCAGCGTTACAATAGGTAATGCGGCCGGTCCATGTCTCCTGTGTGGTCATGCTGTTGATCGGACTATAAAGTCCGCCACAGCTGCAACCCAAGCTTCGGGCGCTTCGTCGACAATATCAATGCCGCCGCCGGCCAGTTCTACATAGCTGAAGTCGGGCCGCATGGCCCGCGTCTCTTGCGCGTGCGGGTAAAGAGCGTCCCCGGTATTGGTCAAAATCAGGGTGGGGCAGCGCAGCTTGGCAATTGCAGCGCCGTGATCATGGCGAAACGCAGCGTGATGGGCATGCCAAAGTGGCCCCAGGCCCATAAACGCTTCGGCTACATAGCGCGTGGGCTTTATCAGCGGCGTGCCGGGCGGCCGATAGCTATTGCGATTTTCAAACAGCGTCACCAGATGACTGCCATTCTCATGCAGCGGCATGTTTTTCTCTGCCCGCTCCACATAGGCAAGGCCTTCGGCGCGCTGTTTTTCATCCATGGGCAAGGGCCCATTTAAAATCAGCGCTGTTGTTAAATGAGGCCAACCAAGCGCTAGCTCGGTAGCCACCTGCGCCCCGGTGTGATGGCCAACAACGTGCATGGGGCCGAGCGCCAGGGCTTCAATCAGTGCGGCAGCTGCCGCTGCATAGTCCTTAATGCTCGGCATACCCGCTGGCGGGTCTGACTGGCCATAGCCCGGCAAATCCATGCCAATCGCGCAAACATCACGCGCAGCCAGCAAGGCATAGGCTTCATCAAACTGCCGCTGTGAGGACAGCGCTTGATGCAGCATCAAAAGCGGCGCGCCTGTGCCCTCCAAGCGGTAATGCAGCTGGCCTGAAGGCCCATCGATATAGCCGCGCGGCATTACTAGCTCAGTTGCCTAAACTTATTGCCTTTTTCCGGTACTTGATAAGCGCCATTTTCTACTGTTGAAGAAAAACTTATTATCTGTTCCCATAGCTGCAGAAGTCGCGCCGCCTGCAACGTCAGTTTTTTCTTCTGCAGATTTGGGGAGAGGAAAAAGCCAATGAGACGAGAATTCACGAACGCCCTTCGCTCAACTGGATTTCGGAGTATTTTTCTGTCAGCTGTTATGACACTCCAGCCCCCTTCTTTGGATAACGCACTCATCCAAACTAAATCCGGCGTCGCGTCGGAAAAGCGCTCAGTCGCATGAATAATTTGATTGTCTGGTTCTAATAGGGCATTCAGTCCGCGAGCCAATCGCGGCGGCAAATTAGCATCTACAAACAATTTCATGCGGCACGAGCCAGTGTTTTCTCGTATGCCAACGCCTGCTTTGCATCTGCTAGATCAATTTCGAAGAGCCTAGCGGCCTGCTTAATGCTGCCTTCAATTTCAGCAACTTCAGCAATCCTTGACGTGGGAATACTCGTTCCATGAAGTACCGGTTTTCCGAATGCAATTTGCGGATCAATTACTATGGATTTTGTTCGTCCTGCCGCCCACCAGCGCAGTGCAGCATGATCGTCAAAATCAACATCCAGTAGAGTTCGTTCAACGATCTTTCGAAAGACATGTTGTTTTTGTTTGATATCTAGCAGTCGCTCGCCGCGAGCATTGACGGTTTCAAGAAAAAGTGTCTTGCCATCGGTACGAAATCGATTGGTTGAAAAAGGCCGCTCATCATCCACTAAATTTTGGGCGATTTTAAGCAAGGACCGAAGGCCGCGAATGCTTACACCTGCAGCAGCGAAAGCTTTGATGTATCTTGCCTCCATGAGATCTCGAAAACTCAGTATTTTTTCATCGAATTGTGTATAGTACGGTCTCCATAGCGCGGGCTTAGCCGTAAGTTGGTTGTCTATTTTGTATGTATAACCGCTGACCCAGCGTCGCAGACGTGCTTTGGAAATTTGCAGGAGCTGAGCAGCGTCAGCTACCGTGTAAGCTCCATGTCCAACTATGTCATTTTTCATGATGTTGGTGATATCATATGGCGTTCCCTGGGTGAATCCCCTAAGTTGCTGGCATGCTCACCACGCGGATCATTCCTTGTCTTGATGTGAAAGATGGCCGGGTCGTCAAAGGCGTCAACTTTGTTGATCTGGTTGACGCTGGGGACCCTGTTGAGCAGGCAAAAGTCTATGATGCTGCGGGCGCGGATGAGCTGTGTTTTCTGGATATCACGGCAAGCCATGAGCGGCGTGATACGCTGCTGGATGTGGTCACGCGCACGGCGGAAGCCTGCTTCATGCCGCTGACCGTGGGCGGCGGCGTGCGCAGCGCGGCAGATGTGCGCAATCTCCTCAATGCGGGGGCAGACAAAGTCTCGGTGATGACGGCTGCAGTGAAACGCCCAGAGCTGATATCAGAGCTGGCAAACAAATTTGGCGCTCAGTGCATTGTCGTGGCCGTTGATGCCAAACGCGTGGCGCCGGGCCGCTGGGAGATTTTTACGCATGGCGGGCGCGAGCCGACCGGCATTGACGCTGTTGCCTATGCGCGCCAGGCTGCACAGCTTGGTGCAGGTGAAATCCTGCTAACCTCTATGGATAAGGATGGCACAAAACAAGGCTTTGACTGTGATCTTACCAAAGCCATATCGCAGGCGGTCGACGTGCCGGTGATTGCCTCCGGCGGTGTTGGTACGCTGGATCATTTGGTCGAAGGTGTGCGCGATGGCCAGGCAGATGCTGTCCTTGCCGCGTCCATCTTTCATTTTGGCACCTTCAGCATCAGCGAGGCAAAAGCGCATATGCACAGCGCTGGCCTTGCCGTGCGATTATAGGAGCGCGCTATGCCAGATCTTGGCGCCAGTCTTGCCCAACTTAAAGCCGTCATAGACGAGCGCGCCGCAGCAGCGGACGCACAGCACTCCTATGTGGCAAGACTGCTGCATGGCGGCATCACCAAGATTGCCCAAAAGGTGGGCGAAGAAGGCGTTGAAACCGCACTGGCCGCCGCAGCAGGGCCAAAAGACAAGATCGCCGAAGAAGCAGCAGACCTGTTGTTCCACTTGATGGTCCTGCTGAAAGCCTGCGATGTGCCGCCAAGCGAGGTCGCCGCGGTGCTGGATGGACGGCACGGCGTGTCAGGCCTCACTGAAAAAGCGTCCAGATCGGACTAACCGGAGCACCCATGCCATGAGCGTCCCCGCCAGAGCGCCGTATGACGATCAAAACATCTTTGCGAAAATCCTGCGCGGCGAAATCCCCAATAAAACCGTTTACGAAGATGACTACGCGCTGGCCTTTCATGACATTAACCCGCAAGCGCCAGTGCATGTCCTGGTGATTCCCAAAGGCCGTTTTGTGTCTTATGCGGATTTTTCTGAACATGCACCGGCAGAGCTGATTGCCGGGTTTACTAAAGCCGTGGGCAAAGTCGCGCGCGATCTTGGCTTAGAAGAGCCCGGCTACCGGCTGCTTTTCAACGCCGGCCATGATGCGCATCAAGAGGTCCCCCACCTGCACGTGCATATCCTGGCTGGCAAAAAGCTTGGCCCCATGCTCGATAGCCGCTTTACCGCTTAAACCCCCGCAAACCCAGCTCCAAAAAATCTTTGCTATCTCTTCGCAATAGCGCAGAAAAAGACTGACACAGCCGACGCTTTCGCTAAAACAGCCCATATAAAGAGTTTATGATCGAGTTAATCGATCAGTGGGAGAGCTAGGCTATGTCGGACGCGTTTTCACCAACGCTCAAGCAAATGCGGTATTTAACAACGCTGTATGAGACTCACCATTTCGGCAAAGCCGCAGATTTATGCCATGTAACGCAGTCTACATTGTCAGCGGGCATCCGCGAACTTGAAACCTTACTCGGCACGCAACTGGTTGAGCGCACACGGCGCGCGGTGCGCTTTACCCCGCTGGGCGAGCGCGTGGTGGCCAAAGCGGTCGATATCCTGCGCGAAGCCAACACGCTCGTGGATATCGTGCAGGCCGCCGGCAACCCGCTGAGCAGCACCATCAAGATGGGTGTGATCCCCACAATCGCCCCATTTTTCTTGCCACAAGCTTTGCCGAAATTGCGCAAGCGCTTTCCCAAGCTGAAACTCTATTTGCGGGAAGATCTCAGCCAAGTGGTGTGCAGCGGATTATCCCGCGGCGAACTTGACGTAATTTTGCTTGCCCTGCCCTTC